>CAYPZP010000005.1:0-52536 GCA_964415285.1 uncultured Halomonas sp.
GCCGACGATGGCGACCAGCGGGCGCGCCGGCTCGGACAGCGCCTTGTCGAGTGCGGCGACCTCGCGCGCCAGCAGCGGGCCGGCGACCGCCTCTTTCGCGTGGCGAATCACGCCCTCGGTCGAGGCCTGGGCGCGATGCGCGGTGGCGAAGGCGTCGAACACCAGTACGTCGCACAGCGCGGCCATCCTCGATGCAAGCGCGTCGTCGTTGGCCTTCTCGCCCTTCAGGAAGCGGACGTTTTCCAGCAGCACGACCTTGCCCGGCTCGGCGTCGACGCCGTCGATCCAGTTCTCAACCAGCTTGCAGGGAGCGCCGAGCAGCTCGGAAATGCTTTCGGCGACCGGCTGCAGCGAGTACTGCGGATCCGGATTGCCCTCCTCCGGACGCCCCAGGTGCGAGGTGACCATCACCGCCGCGCCGGCGTCCAGCGCCTGCCGGATGGTGGGGAGGGACGCCTTGATCCGGGCGTCGGAGGTGACCTGGCCGTCGCGGATCGGGACGTTGAGATCGGCGCGGATGAGAACGCGTTTGCCGGAGATGTCGATCTGGTCGAGGGTTTTCATAGCGATTCAGGTTCGAGGTTCAGGGATCAAGGCTCAAGGAAGATCGGATTCCGGATTCGGGTTTCCGATGGATTCCTGGCAACGTTGAATTCGATGATAACGCCACGGCGAGCGCGGTGCGGCTGACTGGACCCAGAATCGAAAGGCTTCTCGCGCAGAGGCGCAGGGACGCTGAGAGAAAAACCGAAAGGCAGGAAGATCGGGCTCTCGCCAAGACGCGAAGGCGCGAAGGAAAGGCGGAACACTGTTGAAAACACCGACTCGCGCTGAGGCGCAGAGGCGCGGAGGCGCGGAGGCGCGGAGGCGCTGAGAGAAAAACCGAAAGACAGGAAGATCGGGCTCTCGCGAAGACGCGAAGGCGCGAAGGAAAGGCAGAGCACGACTGAAAACCGGCTCGCGCAGCGGCGCAGGGGCGCGGAGGGAAAGCGGCTCGGGGGCCGGGATGACGGAGAGTGGGCCGCGGCGACGGGTGTCGGTCTTTCCGATTTCGGGGTTGTTCTTCGCGTCTTTGCGGCTTTGCGAGAGTCCGCTTTTTTTCAGGATTCCGGTTCTCTCAGCGCCTCCGCGTCTCTGCGCGAGGTCGTTTTTCAGTCAATCGAGAAGCGCCGGCAACTGCCTGGTATCGCTGCGCCGTCGGGGCCGTTTCGGGTAGATTGCGGGTTCGTGTCGTGTTCATTCGGTGGCTTCGAGCCGAGGATGGCGGCACCTCGAAACCACGGGAAGGCGCCGATGATCGTTCGCAAGTTGAGGCTCAGAAACGGCTGGTCGCAGGACCACCTGGCCGAGTTGGCCGACGTGTCGGTCCGCACGATCCAGCGGATCGAGCGCGGGCACGCGCCGAGCCTGGAGACGGCCAAGGCGCTGGCCGCGGTGTTCGAGGTGGACGTCACTACATTCACCTCGGAGCAAGACGACATGACGCAACAAGAGCAACTGCAGAAAGACGAAGTCCGGGCAATGGAGTACGCCAAGGGAGTCAAGGACTTCCTGAGCGGCGTGGCGGTCTATGTACTCCTGGCCGTCATTTTCTTCTCGATCTCCGGATTCGGCGAACCGTTCCTCTACCTCGTATTCGGCGGCGTCGGCGCCGGTCTGATCGTCCAGGGCCTGATGGCCTTCGAGATCATCCGGCTACCGTTTCAGGGCCTCGAGCGGCGGCTCGCCGAGAAGAAGCTGGGGCGGAAGCTGTAGGAACGCCGATAGGCGATCCTCTCGCGAAGACGCGAAGACGCGAAGACGCGAAGGCGCGAAGCAAAGGCAGAGCACGATTGAAAACCGGCTCGCGCAGAGGCGCTGAGAGAAAAACCGAAAAGCAGGAAGACCGGGCTCTCGCGAAGGCGTGGAGGGAAAGCGGTTTGGGGGCCCGGATGACAGAGAGTGTGCCGCGGCGACGGGTGTCGGTCTTTCCGATTTCGGGGTTTTTCTTCGCGTCTTTGCGGCTTTGCGAGAGTTCGCTTTTTTCCGGATTCCGGTTTTCTCCGCGTCTCTGCGCGAGATTGCATTGGTTTTTCGGCCCCGGGTGCGCTGCGCTGACCCGGGCTACCCAATTATTTTGCCTTTCTCTGCGCCTCCGCGTCTCTGCGCGAGGCCCGCTTTTTCGAGTTTCCAGAGACAAAAAACGGCCCGGGGCATGCCCGGGCCGTTTCGCGTGTCGCTTTGAACCGTTGGGATCAGCCGGTCTTGCTCAACACCAGCGCAGTGTCGATCATCCGGTTCGAGAAGCCCCACTCGTTGTCGTACCAGGACAGCACCTTGACCAGCCGGCCGTTGACCTTGGTCAGGGCGGCGTCGAGCGTCGACGACGCGGGGTTGTGGTTGTAGTCGATCGACACCAGCGGCTCTTCGCAGTAGCCGAGGATGCCCTTGAGCTCGCCTTCGGCGGCGGCCTTGACGGTGGCGTTGACTTCCTCGACCGAGGTGTCTCGGCTGGCGATGAAGGTCAGGTCGACGACCGAGACGTTGATGGTCGGCACGCGCATGGCGAAGCCGTCGAGCTTGCCGTCGAGCTCCGGCAGGACAAGCCCCACAGCGGCGGCGGCGCCGGTCTTGGTCGGGATCTGGCTCATCGTGGCCGAACGGGCGCGGCGGAGATCCTTGTGGAAGACGTCGGTGAGCACCTGGTCGTTGGTGTAGGCGTGGATGGTCGTCATCAGGCCGGTTTCCAGGCCGATCTTGTCGTGGATGGGCTTGACCAGCGGGGCAAGACAATTCGTCGTGCAGGAGGCATTCGACACCACGTCGTCGCCGTCCTTGAGAATGCCGTGGTTGACGCCGTAGACGATGGTCGGCAGGTCCTTGCCGGCCGGGGCCGAGATCAGCACCTTGCGCGCGCCGGCCTGCAGGTGGGCCGAGGCCTTTTCCTTGCTGTTGAAGATGCCGGTGCATTCCATGACCACGTCGACACCCATCTCGCCCCAGGGCAGCTTGGTCGGATCGCGCTCGGCCAGCACCTTGATCGGCCCGCCGTTGACCAGCATCGTGTCGCCCTCGACCGAGACCTCGGCATCGAACTTGCCGTGGGCGGTGTCGTACTTGGTCAGGTGCGCGTTGGTCGCGGGGTCGCCGAGATCGTTGATCGCGACGATCTGGACCTCGTCGTTGCGGTTGTACTCGTAGACCGCACGCAGCACGTTGCGGCCGATGCGGCCGTAACCGTTGATGGCGACTTTGATCGGCATGGACTCTCTCCCCGGGTTTGGTTCAGGACGTTGGAAATTCAACTCTTGATTGTACTGCGGGCGGTTGCGGTGTGAGGGGTCCCGGTGGGCGGCGGTTTACAGGAAAGACAATCTCGCGCAGAGGCGCAGAGGCGCTGAGAGAAAAGCTCAAAGACTCGAAAATCGGCCTCTCGCGAAGACGCGAAGGCGCGAAGGACAGACAGGTAAATTCGGAAAAAACGGGCTCGCCCGGAGGCAAAGGGACGCTGAGAGAAAGCGGCTCGGGGGCCGGGATGGCGCATCAGGGGGCGGCGGATGACTATGAGCCCCCACCCCGGCCCTCCCCCGCAAGCAGGGGAGGGAGAAAGGCGGCTCCTACTCTTTTTAGGTCTTCTTCGCGTCTTCGCGGGTTTGCGAGAGTCCACTTTTTCAGGATTCCCGTTTTCTCCGCGGCTCTGCGTCTCGGCGCGAGATCGCTTTGAGTCTTTCGCACCCCGGGGTGCGGTTCGCTTTTTCCGGGCTACGCCGGCTTTCGTAGTCTTCTTTTCTTCGCGTCTTCGCGCCTTCGCGAGAGCCCATTATCGCTTTTGCTTTTGCCTTTTCCACTGCGCCTCTGCGCCTCTGCGCGAGATCGCTTTGAGTCTTTCGCACCCCGGGGTGCGGTTCGCTTTTCCGGGCTACGCCGGCTTTCGTAGTCTTCTTTTCTTCGCGTCTTCGCGCCTTCGCGAGAGCCCATTATCGCTTTTGCTTTTGCCTTTTCCACTGCGCCTCTGCGCCTCTGCGCGAGACCGCCTGTTGTTTTCAGGACGCCGGCTCGGCCTCGAAGATCACCAGGTAACCGCGCCCGCGGCGACGGATTTCGAGCGACAGTTCGCGGTTGCCGGCGACCGGGAACTGCGACCGGAAGTCGCCCAGGTTTCGCACCCGCTCGCGGTTGACGGCCACGATCAGGTCGCCGTCGCGCAGGCCGGCCTCGAACGCCGCGGTATTGCGCCGGACTTCGTTGGCGACGACGCCGCGAACGCCGCGCTCGGCGTAGCGCTCGGGCACGCGCACCAGTTCAACGCCGTCGAGACGGTCGTCGAGCCGCTGGCCCGAGATGCGCGAGTCGAGATCCTCGACGATGTCGGCGCGCACCGAGCGCTCGCGTCCGCCGCGCCAGTAGGCGATGCGCGCCTCGCGACCGATCGGCAGCATGCCCTCGATATTGCGCAGCTCCTGGCTGCTGCCGACGATCCGGTCGTTGATGCGCAGGATGACGTCGCCGGCGCGCAGACCGGCCTCGTCGGCGGCGCTGTCGGGCTCCACGCGCGTGATCACCGCGCCGTCGAGACCGTCGACCTCGAGCGCGTCGCGCAGCTCTTCGCTCAGGTCCTGCACCGCGAGGCCCAGGCTGCCGCGCCGGACTTCGCCGTACTCGACCAGCTGGTTCATGATGTAGCTGGCCGTCGAGGCCGGAATCGCGAAGCCGATGCCGACGTTGCCGCCGCTCGGGGTGAAGATGGCGGTGTTGATGCCGACCAGCTGGCCCCGGAGATTGACCAGCGCGCCGCCGGAGTTGCCGGGGTTGATCGAGGCGTCGGTCTGGATGAAGTTCTGGTATTCCAGGCCGCGCAGCCCGGCGCGGCCCAGCGCCGAGACGATGCCCGAGGTCACGGTCTGGCCGAGCCCGAACGGGTTGCCGACGGCGACGACGAAGTCCCCGACCTTGAGGCTGTCGGATTCGAACAGCGGCAACGGCGAGAGATCTTCGGCATCGATGCGGATCACGGCCAGGTCGGTTTCGCGGTCGGCGCCGACGAACTCGGCGTCGAATTCGCGGCCGTCGTTGAGCGTGATCTTGATGTCGTCGGCGTCGTCGATGACGTGGTTGTTGGTCAGGATCAGGCCTTGTTCGGCATCGACGATGACGCCCGAGCCCAGCGACCGCTGGACGCGCTCGCGCGGCACGCTGGGTACGTCGAAGAAGCGCCGGAAGAACGGGTCGTTGAAGAACGGGCTGGTGCGCACCTGCACGCGCGTGGCCGAATACACGTTGACCACCGCCGGCGTGACGCGCTCGAGAACCGGCGCGAGTGACGGCAGCGGCTGGCCGTCGACGGCGGCCGGCAGCGCGGCGTTCACGGTCGCAGTCAGCGCCAGCGGGGCAGCAATCAGCGCGCACAACTTCGTCAGCAAGGCATTTCTCATGGCGGAATCCCGGTTCCTGGCTTGTCTCGGTCGACGGCGCTTTGATGGCAACGACTGCCGCAAGTTTCAATCCCGCGGGCGGCCGCGGCCTCGTCGACGGGCGATACGGAAACCAAAAGTTCATCGTCCGGACGGCTTCGGGGGGTTGCAAACCGCACCGGTTTGGCGCAAAGATACGGGCTGGGCCGAAGCCACGATCACAACATGATGTGGTCGACCGGGAATCGATGTCCAACATGTTGACATTGAATCAACAAGTACTGCGGACCGACGTCTCCGGAATGCCGATCGAATGGATCGGCTACCAGGACGCCGTCAAGCTGCTGGTGCTCGACCAGGTCAGCTATGCGCTGGGCTCGGTGCTGTACACGCTGCACGGCGGCATCAACGCCCTGACCGGCCATCGGACCACGGTCGAGATCAACGCCATCCTGGCCACCCACGGCGCGCACCCGGGCGGCAGCCAGTTCTACCACGGCTACACCCCGCCGCTGTCGAACCGCGCGCTGTTTCGGCGCGACCAGAACCTGTGCCTGTACTGCGGCGGGCAGTTCCGCGACGGCGACCTGTCGCGCGACCACGTCAAGCCGCTGGCGGCCAGCGGCGAGGACACCTGGGCGAATGTCGTCACCGCCTGCAAGCGCTGCAACAACCACAAGGGCTCGCGCACGCCCGAGCAGGCCGGCATGCAGCTGCTGGCCATTCCGTTCGTGCCCACGCACGCCGAGTACGTCTATCTCCAGGGCCGGCGCATCCTCGCCGACCAGATGGATTTTCTGGTCCGGCACTTTCCCAGGAACAGCGTGCTGCGCAGGCGGCTGGAACGGGGGGAAGGGCTGATCGCCTGACGGCGAGTTTTCAGCTGAAAGTTTTCAGTTTTCAGCGAGCAAGAACCCCCCCTGCGCTCCCAAGGTGGCTGAAATTTTCAAACTGAGAACTGAAAACTTGTCGCTGGAAATTCTCCGGCGCAATCATTCGCACCCCACCCCGGTCTTTCGAGATTCACCGATCCGCTAGACTGCGCCGATGAAAACCTATGACATCGCCGGCTTCACGATCGTGCTCGACAAGGTCACGATGGTTTCGAACGTGTTCGAGGCCAAGAACGAGGAAGGCTGGCAGTTCAACATCCGGATGGTCTCCGGGGACCACGTGCCGATCAAGCGGCCCGATCGCTCGCGCGCGATGCTCGATCGGGAATTGCTGGTCAAGGCGTTGAATGAGTAGCGAGGTTTTTGCCTTGGAATCAAAAGCCGTTTCGCCGCTCGCTGCGCGAGCTCTCGCGACCTACTTTTGAGTCGTCAAAAGTAGGCAAAACCGATCATGCCGGTCCGCAGTCCAGCTGCGCTGGATCCCCTGCGATGCTCGCCTTCGACGGCGGCCGGAGAACTCGCTCCCTGACGCTCGCTCAAACATCTCCGGCCTTCATCCGTCGAAGACTGTGCTTCTCGGCTGCTCCCAGGCAGATTTACGATGGGTTCGAACAGGGTGCGTAAGCTCCAATCGGATGCCTGACTGCCGGCAAATCGCGCTTCCATTAGCTCCTGC
Source organism: uncultured Halomonas sp. (assembly GCA_964415285.1). Taxonomy (GTDB): domain Bacteria; phylum Pseudomonadota; class Gammaproteobacteria; order Xanthomonadales; family Wenzhouxiangellaceae. The sequence continues at coordinate 6,960 of CAYPZP010000005.1, forward strand.
TCTTTTCAAGCTCCTTTAGCGGGGAGAGCCGGTTTTCTGCCTTTCTCCGCGTCCCAGCGTCTCTGCGCGAGCCCGCCTTTGAAATTCGACCGAAATCAGAGCAGCGACCGCTGCGCCGAGTCCACCGCCCTCCTCTTGCGCGTCTGCCGCCGACCTGATCGCGGCAGGCCCGAGCGGCGGCTGCCGAGCTGGTGCTGAACGCGGTCGGCCTGCGCTCGGAAACCCGGCCGCTTGTGGTATTCGCCGATGCGCTTTCGCGCCTCGCGCACGGCCGCGACGTGGTCGACGATCGGTTCCGGGTAATCCCGGGCGCCGAATTCGCGGCGTTGGGCGTCGCCCATCTTCCACGGCTCGAAGAGGTGCTCGGTCGGCACGCCGGCCAGCTCCGGCACCCAGCGGCGGACGAATTCGCCTTCCGGGTCCTGGTCGCGGGCCTGCTTGACCGGGTTGTAGATCCGGAGCGTGTTGATGCCGGTGGTGCCGGACTGCATCTGGCACTGGTTGTAGTGGATGCCGGGTTCGTAGTCGGTGAACATGCGCGCGAGGTGAAGCGACGGCTCGCGCCAGTGCAGCCACAGCGGGTAGGCGGCGAAACTCATCACCAGCGCGCGCATCCGGAAGTTGAGCCAGCCGCCGCGCGCCAGCCAGCGCATGCAGGCATCGATCAGCGGATAGCCGGTGCGCCCTGCCGCCCAGGCGTCGAATCTCGTGCGGTCGAAGCTGTCTTCGCGCATACCGTCGAAGCCGCGGTGGACGTTTTCGAACTCGATCTCCGGGCGCTGTTCGAGCTTCTGAATGAAGTGGCAGTGCCAGTGCAGGCGCTGGTCGAACTGGCGCAGCGAAGACGCCCAGCGTTTCTCGCCGGCCTCGCGCGCTGCGCGCGCCCGCACTCGGGTATCGACGACGATCCGGCGCAGGCTCAGCGAGCCCCAGGCGATATGCGGACTGAGCCGCGAACAGGCGGTCGCGGCCGACAGCGGGCTGGAGATGCCGCCGCGATAGGCCCGACCGCGCGATGCGAGGAAATCGTCGAGCACGCCGCGGCCGGCTTTGAGGCCGCCGTGTTGGCGTCCCGGTGTCGGCGTGGTGTCGAACGGCGGCGCGTCGGCGAACGGGGAATCGACGATCGGTGCCTCGACAACCGGCGCCAGGCGACCGGGCGTCGCGATCGGCGCTTCGCCCATGAAGGCCTCCCAGCGACGCGCCCAGCCGTCCCGGTCGGTCAGGCCCCGGACGACGCCGAACTGCGGATATTCCTGCAGCGCCACTCCCTGATTCCGGCACCACTGCCGGACGCGGCGATCGCGCGCGAAGGTCCAGCCGTTGCCGGTTTCTTCGTGCGCATGAATCGCGCCGAAGCCGAAGCGCCGGTGCAGTCGCCCCAGAACCTCGGGCAGTTCGCCGACTTCGATCCACAGCCCCTGCCCCAGCGAGCGCAGCGCCCGATCGAGGTCGGCCAGCGCGTCGGCGACGATCTGCTGGTGGCGAAGCGATGTATCGGGCTGCCGCCAGAGGCCCGGCTCGACGAAGTAGACCGGCAGCACGGGCCCGCAGCGCGCAGCCTCGGCCAGCGGGCGATGGTCGTCGATGCGCAGATCGCGCTTGAACCAGACCAGTTGGAGTTCAGCCACGGGCGGTGTCGCGCGTGCGCTCTGCCTTGTTGCGGTTGCGACGGCAGCGCTCGGAGCAGTAGCGCACCTCGTCCCAGCAGTCGCGCCACTTCTTGCGCCACGCGAACGGGCGGCGGCAGACGACGCAGGTCTTGCTTGGCAGGTCGGATTTTTTCACGCCGGCGATTGCACCACGTCGGGCGCAAGACCGGGTCAATGCTCGGTTCGCCTCAGGCCTCGGCGCGCGCCTCGATCTCGTCGAGAAACTCGACCGCGCGCCGAAGGTGCGGCACGACGATGGTGCCGCCGACGACCAGGCCGATGCTCATGGTCTCGACGATCTCGTCGCGGCTGGCGCCGGCCGCGACGCTCTGGGCGACGTGGTAGCTGACGCAGTCGTCGCAGCGCAGCACCAGCGAGGCGACCAGGCCCATCAGTTCCTTGTGCTTGACCGACAACGCACCGCCCTCGGCGTAGGCCAGCGAATCGAGCGAGAACAGGCGCTTGATGACGCGGTTGTCCTCGGCCAGGATGCGCTGGTTCATCTTCTTGCGGTACTCGGTGAAGGCTTCGACGCGGTCGTTCATGGCTGTCCTTGACGCGTTTTTCGAATCGGGCGTGCGGCCCCGGAACGGCTACGGTATTCGATGTGCGCCGCAGTGTGAGCAGTGAAAGCGGAAATTGAGGCGAATCAAGCCACGACGGCAGCCGATCGCGCACGATCAACCTCATGAAACTGACCTCCCGCCGCATGCAGCGTGAGTATCGAACCATGGCGCGCATGGTCGAGATTTACTGCGCGGAGCATCACGATCCCGACCCCGCACCCTGCCCTGACTGCGAGGGATTTCTCGACTACGCCTACCAGCGGCTGGAGAAATGCCCGTATGGCGCGGCCAAGCCGGTGTGCGCCAAGTGCCCGATTCACTGCTACAAGAAAATGCAGCGCGAACAGGCCCGCGCCATCATGCGCTACGCCGGACCGCGCATGGCGCTGAAGCACCCGTGGCTGACGCTGACCCACCTGCTCGACAAGTTGCGGCGCGTGGAGCATCCGATGAACCTTCGAGCCCGCAAGGGAACCAAGCGCCGCTACTCGAATCGGCCGCGCGCCTGAGGCGCGCCGAGTCACGCCTTCCCCCTGCTGAAATCGTCCGGATCGGCCGAGCGGAAATGCGGAGTTGGCGGCGCATCGCACAGCTGTTATCATGAATCGATCTCATTCGCATTGGTAGCAGGAGCTCGATATGGTCCGACCCGCGCTTCGTCACCCGACCCCGCCCGCCCTCGTTCTCGGCGCCCTGATGCTGCTGGGCGCGAATACCGCCTTCGGCGAGGACGAAGGCGGGACCGATCCGTACGTCTTCTCCTGGCCGTTCGTCGAGGGCGACATGACGCCGCGCGGCGGTACCACCGAGGGTCCACCGGTGGAGGCCGTGACCGAAACCACCGAAGCCTTCGAGCGACTGACCGCCGACGGATTGACCAAGTTCGAGCGCGACCGGCGCGCGATCCTGGCGATGGCCGGAACCTATCGGGTCGGCTTCGACTTCCTCGAGCTGGTCGGCTTCGCGCCGGGCTTCGAGCCGGCCGAGCCGTACCAGAGCTGGGGCACCGAACATGTCTACGTGGTCGAAGACGCCGGCGAGTTCATCTCGCTGCAGCACGTGCTGATCATGACCATCGTCACCGACGAAGGCGAAACCATGGGTCCGTTCGTGACCAAGCACTGGCGCCAGGACTGGACCTGGGAAGACGGGCAAGCGCACACCTACCGCGGCTTCGGCACCTGGGCGCGCAGCACCCGAACCGCCGAGGGGCGGGACGGCCGCTGGTCGCAGTCGGTCTGGCAGGTCGACGATTCGCCGCGCTACGCGGCCTGGGGCGAGTGGCGACACACGCCGGAGCGCTCGTGGTGGACCAGCGGCGAAACCTGGCGGCCGCTGCCGCGGCGCGAGTTCTCGGTACGCGACGACTACGACGTGCTAATCGGCACCAACACCCATATCGTGCTGCCGACCGGCTGGGTCCAGGAAGAGCACAACGTCAAGACCGTGCTGGCCGGTCCCGGGGAAGTCGAGTCGAGGCTGGCGCGCGAGATCGGCATCGCGCGCTATGAACGGATCCGGGATTTCGACACCGGGCCCGGCGACGAGTACTGGGCCGACACCTCGGCCTTCTGGAGTCAAGTACGCGCCTACTGGGAACAGGCAATGGCAGACGACGATCGCATCCGCCTGAAGCCCGAAGTCGACGGGCGCAACCTGTTCGAACCGCTTTTCGGGCGCGCCCAGGCGATTGCCGACGGAGAAGAATTCAGCGCCGAAGACAATCGAGCGTTCGTCGCAGACACCATCGACGCCTACCGCGCCAAGCCTTCGGAAGCGGCTTCGACCGACTACTGAGACGCGGTGCAGCGACCGGCGCGGACCCGCTCCAGCAGCCGCCAGCATGCGATCTGGCGGCGGTACCAGTGCATGAACAATCGTTCGAACATGGGCTTGAGTCCGGTATTCGTGTTGCCGCGCACGCTACGCCCGGTTGATGACAGTTCGGTCACGGTCGAACCCATTCGATTGATGTCTACCCGAATAGACGTCGAAACGGGACAAAAGGTTACATCCCGGCCTGCATCCGGCGCGGCCGACGCCTGATCGGGTCGAGAGCAATCCGTTGTTCGGTCGGCCCGGAACGGGGTGACCCGAATCCGGTCCGTGCCGTCGAAAACCCGTTCACAACCCGGTTGTGGCGGATGCTGCCTCGCCCGGATCGTCGAGACCATCGGTAGATCGTGCCACGCCGCCGGTCATGACGATCGGGCGGGCTTGATCGGGCAAATCAAGCCGCGCTCCCCGAAGCCGCGCCGGTGCATCCCGCAAGGCCTGCCCGGCGCCCATGCAGGGTGATGCCGAGGGTCCTCAATCAGAAGACGTCTCCGTCCAGCGGCCCAGGTAGTCGACCACCTGATCGGCCCGCATCGGCCGCGCGAACAGGAAACCCTGGAACGCATCGCAGCCGTCCTCGCGCAGCATCTCGAACTGGGCGCGCGTCTCGACGCCTTCGGCCACCAGCATCATGCCGTGATTCTTGGCGATCGCGACCATGCTCTGGACCAGGTTGCGCGCGGCCGGATCGAACGCCAGGTTGTCGATGAAACTCTTGTCGATCTTGAGTTCGTCGACCGGAAGCGAGCGCAGGAGTCCGAGCGACGAGAAGCCGGTGCCGAAGTCGTCCAGCGACACGCGAACACCGGCCAGCCGCAGGTGCTCGAGTTCTTCCATGATCAGCCCGTGATCGTCCATGAACAGGTTCTCGGTGATCTCGACGACCAGCTGCGTGCGCTCCAGCGCCGCCCGCTGGAGGCGCTCGATGACGCGCTCGGAAAAATGCGGCTGGCGGAACTGGCGAACCGAGACATTGATCGCCAGGCGTAGCGGGTGGTCGACCCGACGCTCGAACACGCGCGCGTCCTCCAGGCAGCGCTCGAGAATGTAGTCGCCCAGCGGACCGATGAAGCCCGAGGCTTCGGCGACGGCGATGAAGCGGCGCGGCTCGATCCGCCCCAGCTCCGGATCGCTCCAGCGCGCCAGGGTTTCGAATCCAACTACCCGGCCGTCCGGCCCGACTTGCGGCTGATACACGGTGTTCACCGAACCCTGCTCGACTGCGCCCTTCAGGCGCTGTTCGATCCGGATATTGCGCAGGTAGCGCCCGCCCATCGACGGTTCGTAGAAACGGGCAGCGTTGCGATCGGTCTTGGCTGCGTACATCGCGATGTCGGCCGCGCGCAGCATGTCGCTGAGCGAGTTGCCGGCTTCGACGGTGGTCGCGATGCCGACACTGCAGCCGAGTTCGCAGCGCACGCCATTGACGGTGTAATGAGCCGCGAGCCGATCGATCAGGTCGCGGGCGCGCTGGAGCAGCGGCTCGGCCTCGGTTTCGGGCGTAAGCAGCACGAATTCGTCGCCGCCGATCCGGGCAACGGATTCTTCGGCATCGGCAAACTCCTGCAGCCGGGCTCCGAGTTGCTTCAGCAGCGCGTCGCCCTGGACGTGCCCGAAGCCGTCGTTGATCGACTTGAAGTTGTCCATGTCGATGAACAGCAGCGAGAACGCGCTGCCGTGCCGGCGGCGCATGATGGCGAAATCCGTGCTCATCCGCTGGCGATTCGGCAGCCCGGTCAGCGTGTCGTGATTGGCGCGCTGGATCAACTCGCGCTGTCGGCGGCGTTCGGCCCGGCCGACGATCCGCAGCATCGCCAGGATCACCAGCAGCACGAGCATGAAGATGGCGACATAGACCCAGGCAGCGCGCAGAAAATCGGCAATGAGCTGGCCGCGGTGCGTCTGCGTCAAGACCCAATAGCCGTAGCGCGGATCGTGCACCGCCATGCCGAACTGCGGCCCGGCCGCATTGACGTTCCGATATGACACCGGCAGCGCCGAGGACTTGATCTGTTCCAGCGTCAGGCCGCTTCGACGCTCGGCCGAAGCGACCGCCCGGTCGTAGTACTCGCGCGGAATCGCCTGCTGGTAATAATTCGCCGGGGGCGCGACCGGCGCGGCCCAGTGCAACGGAAACAGGTCGACGGCCCGAACCACCTGCACGGTATTGCGCTGGCCGAGAAACGACTGCTCCTCGAAAAACGGATCCGGCCCGGCGAGCTGCAGGCCGGCGGTCATGACGCCACGGATGTCGCCTGCCGGATCGCGAATCGCCTTGCGCACCGGAATGACCCAGTCGTCCAGCGCCGGCATCCGGTAGGGGCGGCCGATGACCATCGCATCCGATGCCAGGGCGGCGAGGAACGAATCGCGCGTGACTTCCTGCTCGAGCAGGTTGGGCAGTTGTTCCTGGTCGAAGGTCGAGTTGACCGCCAGCAGCTCACCGTCGGGCGCGGCCAGCCCGTATCCGGCAACCGCCGGTGTGCCGGCCAGCGTGCGATCCAGCAGCGCAGTGGCCGCCGGACCGTCGGCATCCATGCCATCGAGCAGAAGCTGGCGGCCCAGCAGATCCAGCAGCACTTCCTGGCTGGACATCACCGTCTGCGTGGCGCTGGCCAACGTCGCGATCTGGCTGCGCTGCCGGATTTCGTGATTCTCGACGGTGTTGCGCCACTGGTCGAACAGCGCCCAGGCCAGCGCCAGAGTACTGAGAACCGCGATCGACGTGAACAGCCAGCGAAAGTTGGCGCGAAGAGACGGCGGCGGACGAGAGGACGGGGTCGAATCCGCAGCCTGCCGCGCCGGCATCGAAGCCTGCGCGGACATTCGACCGACCGATGCCCTTGAATTCATCTGCTCGCCCGGGGGACGCCGCCCCTTGATACGCTGCTGGTCACCGGACCGTTACGAAAAGCGCTGCTGTCGAATCCGGACCCAGCGCCAGAGTAGGAGTTTTCGGTGCCCGAATCAACCGACGCGCGCCGGGCCGATGCCGGCAGCGATGGCGGTCGCTTCGTGCGGCCGCCGCTGTCAACCGATCGAGAGCTGGTACGTTATCCATCGAGTGACCCCATCGAGCGCCGCGCCATTGACCGCCAGCACGGAAGCCACCGCAGCCGCGCAATCCGACGCGGCCACCGAAACGCTGGACGAGTTCCTGCGCGAGGTCCAGTCGCGGGCGCTGACAATGGCCCGGCTGGCGACCGGCCAGAACGAAACGGCGCTGGATCTGGTGCAGGACGCGATGTGCGCGTTCGTGCGGCGTTATCGCGACAAGCCGGCCGATCAGCGTCGCCCGCTGTTCTTCCGCAGCCTGAACAACCGGATTCTGGACCACCATCGCCAGAACACGCGGCGCGGCCGCTGGATGCTGCCGTGGCAGCGCCACTTCGACGAAGCCGCCGACGGGCCCGATCCGGTTGCCGTTTCGCGGCCCGAACAGGCGCCCGACGGCGCGCTGCACGCCGACGACTTCGGCACGGCCGTCGAGACGGCGCTGCGCGCGCTGCCGATGCGGCAGCGCCAGGTCTTCCTGCTGCGCTCGTGGGAAGGAATGGACGTTGCAGAAACCGCGCAGGCGCTGGGAATCGGCGCCGGCAGCGTCAAGACGCATCATTACAGGGCCGTTCGGGCCCTGCGGAATGCACTGGAGGCATTCGATGACTGAGCATCAACGCGATCCGAAACTGGAACACAGGATTGTCGCGGCCCTCGATCGCCGGGTTCAGCAACAGGAACCGGGCCTGACCCAGCGCCTCGATCGAGCACGCCGGACGGCGCTGGCCGAGGCGGAGTCGACGCGTCGGTCGTGGTTCGGCTGGCCGGCGCTGGCCGCGACCGGCACTGCGGCGCTGGTCGCGCTGCTGGTGCTGGTTCAGCCGGATCGACCCGGCGACCCCGGCATCCCGGCGCTGCCGATGAGCGAAGACCTGGATCTGCTGACGGCCGAGGAGTTCGAACTGTTCGCTGAAGACCCGGAGTTCTACGCCTGGATCGTCGAACGACCGGTGCAGCAGCGTGAGCGTCGGCAGGAACGGCGCGGCGGCACCGAGGGAAGCGCATCATGAACCGCCCCGGTCTTGCCGCTGTTGCCTTGATCACCCTGGTCGCGTTCTGGCTGCCGGCATCGGCGCAGGAATGGAGCGAACTCGACGAGGCCGAGCGCGCGGTACTCGCGCCGTGGGCCGAACAGTGGGACGCGCTGCCCGAACAGCGGCGCCAGCGGCTGCTCGAAGGCGCCGAGCGCTGGCAGGGGATGAGCCCCGATGAGCGCGACGAAGTCCGGCGTCGGCTCCAGGCCTGGGAAGCGATGACGCCCGACGAGCGCGAGCGCATCCGCGCGCGCATGGAGCGGTTCCGCGACATGCCCGAAGCCCAGCGCCGGCGCGTGCGCGAGGGGATGCAGCGGCTCGAAAATCTGCCCCCGGACCAGCGCCGCGAGCTGCGTCGGCGATGGCGTGAAATGGATGCCGACCAGCGCCGCGCGTTCCTCGACGGGCTGGCGCTGGGCGAACGCATGCGCCAGCGCGACTGGATGGCGGAACTCGAGCCGGAGCAGCGCCGCGCGCTGCGCGAGATCGGCGCCGGACTCGATCGGATCCAGCGCCTGGCCTTGCTGGCCCGGCTGCGGAATCTCGCCGACGACGCGGCGCGCGCCGACTACGCGCGTCGCCTGGTCGAGGCCGACGTCGAAACCCGCGACCAGATGATCGAAGCGGCCGAGCGCGAACTCCGCGACCGGCCCGGCCCAAGGTAACCACCGCGAGCGAGGGGTGAATCCGCCCGAGCCTGTCAACCGAAGTGCGCCCCGGCACGTTGATGATCCCGAGTACGCCATTCACGCGACTCGACCAATCCCGATACCCTGACCGGAGGATGCATCAATGAACCGAGTTTCAGCCCCGATTCTTGCGGCAATCACCCTCGCTGCCGGCCTGTTTTCCGGCAACGCCAGCGCGGCGCTCGAGATCGAGCGCAACGTGTCGATTCGCGACGACGGCGGCGGCACGCTGACGCTGATCACCACCGCCTCGCGCGATGCCGTCGGCGGCAGCGGCATGACCACTGCCACGTTCAACGGATTCCAGCCCCGCAGTGCCGGCCGGATCGTCGACGGCGAAATCGTGCGCGAGCGCGAACGCACCGCCGACGTCGCCGCGACCGTCTATCACGGCGTGCTCGAAATCCGCGTCCCGGCCCAGGCCAGCGAGCCGACGCGCCTGAACACGATCGCGTTCGAGAACCTCACCGTGACCCGGCGTGGTGACGGCCCCGAGCTGTCGGGGCAGATCATCTACAACGGGGAAACCCTGGACGCCGCCGAACTGCCGCGCGGCGCGCGGCGCATGCTGCGAAAGACGCTCAGGTTCTTCCACTTCGCCTGACACCATCGCCTGTACCGATACCACAACGGGGCGCCGACCGGCGCCCCGTTGTGGTTGAACGAATCCGGTGACGACGGCGAATCAGCCGTCCTCCGTGTGCATCAGCATGTAGTCGATCGCCAGCCCGGCCAGCGCCCGCACGCCGACCTTCATGCCCGCCTCGTCGATGTAGAAATCCGGCGTATGGTGCGGCGCGGCCTCCGACGGATCGATATCCGGCGACATGCCGCCGGTAAAGAAGTGCAGCCCCGGATTCTTCTGCTGGAAGAACGAAAAGTCCTCGGCCCCGGTGATGGCGTTGATCCGAACCGTCTCGTCGCCGCCGATGCGCTCCAGCGTCGGCGCCATCCGCTCGGTCAGATCGGGATCGTGCAGGTCACCGGGTAGCCGCGGTCGATTTCCACGGTCACGGTCGCCCCCTGGCTGGCGGCGATGTGCGCGGCGGTGCGGCGGATATCGGCGTGGATCTTGTCTTGCATCGCGGTGTCCAGCGTCCGGATCGTGCCGATCAGCTCGGCCAACTCGGGAATGATGTTGTTGCGCACGCCGGCGCGCACGCGGCCGACCGAGATCACCGCCGCTTCCCTGGTCCGCTCGGTCTGGCACGAGATGATCAGGTTCAAGCCGAGGACGATCTGCGAGGCCACCGCGATCGGATCGACGCCGCTCCACGGCGTTGATCCGTGCGTCTGCTTGCCGTGAACCGTGATCACGAAGCGGTCCGCGGCGGCCATGATGCCGCCGGCGCGAAAGCCGATCCGGCCGACCGGCGCCAGCGCCCAGATATGCTGGCCGAAGATCACGTCGACGTCCGGATCCTAAAGCACGCCCTCGGCGACCATCAATTCGCCGGTGGTGACCTGCATGCCCAGTCCGCGCAGGAAATCCGCGATGTGCTCGGCGGTTTCGAATTCGCGGCTCGACAGCTCCGGATGCTGGTGGAAATGCCGGCGCCATTCGACGACCTCGTCGAAGCGCGCCTCGGTTTCGGCATCGATGAACGCGTGCCAGTCGTCGGCCGCGTCCTGGGCCAGCACCGCGCCGGCGCACAGCAGCGCGGCCGGAAGAAACAGGAAGCGTCTGTTCATGTTTTTCATGGTTCCGGTCCGGAAATCGAGACGGCATTGTCGGCCAGCCGGTGGCGCAAGGCAGGGCGCGGCCCGCGGAGCGCCCGGCCCGGCCCGGCTGAATAGCGGTCTTCCCGGGCGGACAGCTTCGGCTTGCAACGCGAAACCGGGTCTTGCCTCTCCCGTCGGCAGGAAAGGAACCATGTCGCGCCATCACGAAGGCGGCAACCCGAACCCGGCGGACGGCGGGCCGCCGTCGCTCAGCCCGCCGCCAGCGCCCGCACCCGCCGCTCCAGGTCGAACACGTGCGCGTCGTCGGCGTCGATTTCCCGCAGCGCTTCGGCCAGGTGCAGCAGGTAGTCGCGGTTGCTGCCGCTGGGCCCGGACGCCGCGGCGATGTGGCGTGCCATGGCGTCGGCGGGCGCGGGTCCGAGAAACGCGGGATTGTCCTCGGCGGCGACATACAGCGTGCCTTCGACCACGCGCCCGGATTCGAGCAGGTGCAGGTCGACGCGATGGCGCTGATAGCCGTTATTCTCGCGGTGATCGAGATGCTCGTAGACCGAGTGCTCGACGCGCCAGGCCACGCCGCGACAGATCGCGCCCGGCGCCGCCACCAGCGTCGCGACCCGACCGGGCGCGTCCGGCGTGCCGCGGTGATCGTGCGAGCCCTGCCAGAAGCGCCGCTGCCAGCCCGCCACCGCCGCCACGGCGCGCTCCAGCACCGCAAAGTCGACCTTGTAGATCAGCGAGCCATAGCCGAACACCCAGTCGCTGGCCGGCGGCGTTGTTGGCAAGGTCACCATGCACCGCAGTCTATCGGCACGGAGCGCGTTTCGGTTTGAAAAATCACCAACACTGGTTGCCGCTTCAATGAGGCCCCGCCGTTAGACGGGGAATAACTCCAATGAAACCGGGCGACGCCGCTTCAACATCTCGTGCAGCCGGTAGATTCTCTCCGCGCGATTCAAACCATACCCCCGAGCCGGTGCCTGCACCGGCTTTTGCCAACGTTGCCGGGCGCGCGCGGGGTGAGTCGCGGACCCGGGATTGTGGGCCGACTCTCTCTCACGGCGGTAGTGCGGGCAAGGAGTGCGATCAAGTCTGAAGATCCGCTTCGGGGTCGGTGAATCAGAATCAGCCCCCGGATGCTCGGCGGCGGATTCCTGAGCGCGAATGGCCGATAATGGAATCCGGATCCGCATGAGGGCGCCGCCATGATCACCCTGCACCATCTCGAAGATTCCCGCTCCCAGCGCATCCTGTGGATGCTCGAAGAGCTGGGCTGCGAATACCGGATCATCCATTACCAGCGCGACCCGAAGACCAACCTGGCGCCGGAGTCGCTCGCGGAAATCCACCCGCTGGGCAAGGCGCCGGTCGTGACCGACGGCGAGCGTACGCTGGCGGAGTCGGCGACGATCCTGGAATACCTGGCGCGCACCTACGGCAAAGGCGAATGGGCGCCGGCGACCGACGATGAAACCTACTGGCAGTTCAGCTACTGGATGCACTATGCCGAGGGCTCGCTGATGCCGCCGCTGCTGCTCAAGCTGGTGTTTTCCAAGCTGCGCGAGCCGCCGGTGCCGTTCCTGATTCGTCCGCTGACCTCGAGGATTGCCGATCAGGTCGATGCGGCGTTCACCGACCGCCAGATCGAGACCCACTTCGGTTACGTCGACGGCTTCCTGTCCGAGCACGCCTGGTTTGCCGGCGATGACATCACCGCGGCGGACGTCCAGATGAGCTTTCCGCTGGAAGCCGCCCTGGCCGGCGGCCGCGCGACGCGCGCCGACTATCCCTACATCGCCGTGTGGCTGGAGAAGGTCCACGCGCGCCCGGCCTACCACCGCGCGCTTCAGGCCGGCGGCGATTACGCCTACGGGCCGCAGACCCCGGACTGAAGGATCGCCCGGGCGCGCCCGCGCCCGCCTGCCGCGCCACCCGGGACGCCTCGTGGCCTTCCCGGCCCTCGACCCGCTCTATCCATCCGCGGCGCTGCTCGCGCCCGCGCATTCGCATTGACCCGTCTCCTGCCTGCGATCGTTCGAACGATCCGCAAGAAATAGTTTGCAATTTTTTTATCAAATTTATTGACATCGGCTTTTTTGTAAATTAATCTACAAATATGAACTGGCCTGCCGCATGCTCTTCGCCGCTGCAAACCGTGCCCAGCGCCACGGTCGAGCCGCTGCTGGTCCCGGACTGCGGGGAAGCACGCGACGAGCTGCCGTCGCTGTGTCTGCATCATCAGGCAATCTGCGGCATCGACCGAGCGCGCCGTCGCGCCTGGGTCGAGTTCCTGGTGCGCGGCACCGGTGCCTGCCGCGGTCGCTCGCCGATGGAACTGGTGCGCAGCGGCTATGCGCGCAGCGGCGCCGAGTTCGATCTCGCGGTGCTCGATCGCGCCGTCAAGCTGTCGCGTGCGCTGCATCGCGACACCCGGCTCGGCGTCAACATTCACCCGGCCTCGCTGCACGACCCGGCGTTCACCCGGGCGGTGTTGCGCCGTGTGCAAAGGCAACCGGACCTGGTCGGCCGGCTGATGCTTGAACTGGTCGAGTTCCAGGGCGCCGTCGATGCGCCTGGCTGTCGACCCGCGCTGCTGCGGCTGCGCCGGGCCGGCGTCCGGATCGCGCTGGACGACTTCGGCCCGGGCGCGCCCAACCTCGACCTGATCGCCGAGGGACTGATCGACGCGCTCAAGCTCGATCGCAGCCTGGTGATCGAACTGCATCGAGCACCGCGCCGGCTGCACATGCTCGGCGGACTGGTGGAGCTTGCGCGTCGCACCGGCATGGAACTGGTCGCCGAGGGCGTCGAGACCGTCTCCCAGTTCGATCGGCTGCGGCAGATCGGTGTGCCCTGGATGCAGGGCTACCTTTTCGGCCGGCCGGGCCCGGTGCGCCCGGCTGCAGCCACGATTTTGCCCACGGCGTGCCCGCCACGCCCTGATTTCCGCCCCGCCCCGAACCGATCCAAGGAGATTGACGCATGAAACCGAAACTCCCGAAGCGCACGCGCAAAACCCTGGCGACAGCGATCGCCGCTTCGCTGGCCCTGGCTTCCGGCAGCGCCGCCGCGCTGCAGGTCACCGGCAGCTTCACCGGATGGTGGGGCCAGCCGCAGCAGGAAAATCATGGTGTGATCGTTTCGATCTCGCGACGCGCCGACGGCTCGAACCAGGGCGTGCTGTACTGGGCTCACTACGACCTGGCCGGCAACCCGTCCTGGCTCTACGCGCAGGGACCGATCGTCGGCGACACCATCGATGCCGAGCTGTATCGCTTCGAAGGCGTGACCTTCATGGAGCCCAATGATCCGAATACGCCGCGCGGCGTTGCGATCGGCTCGATGCAGGTGCACTTTTCCGATTGCGCCAACGCCGATGTCAGCTTCGACAGCGTCGAGGCCGGTATCGGTGCCGGCGCCTTTCCGATCCGGCGCCTGACCAATCAGCCCGGCACCCGCTGCAGCGGCGGGGTATCGGACAATCGCAGCGGCAATGCACCGGTCGAGGACTTCCGCGCACCGCTGTTGCCGACCGGCGCCGTTCCGGGTGCCAGCGGCAAGGTCGACTACGAGGCAAACCCGGCCCGAGTCGAATTCGAAGTCGAAATCGAGGACGTGCCGGAAGGCGACTACGAGCTGCACGTCGGCGGCATCGTGCGCGCCACGATCAGCGTGATCATGACTGACGACGGTCCGGAAGGCGAAGTGGAATTCCGCTCCCCGGCCGAGCCCGGCAAGTTGCTGCTCGACTTCGAGCCGCTGGGCGAGCTGGTCGAGATTATCCAGGACGGCACGGTGATTCTCGAAGGTCTGGTCGAACCCGTCGCCGGCGCACCCGGCAACCCCGGCGGAGGCAATGCGCCGCCGTTCGGAGACGACCAGGAAATCGAGGTCGATCTGAACAACGACGGCGTCTATCCGGCAGGCTCCGGCGAAGCCGAATTCGAACAGCGGCAGAACCGACTCGAGTTCGAAGTCGAGATCGAGGACGTGCCGGTCGGCGACTACGCGCTGTTCGTCGACGGCGTCGAACGCGGCGTGATCGAGGTGCAGTTCCTCGATGACGACACCGAGGGCGAGCTGGAATTCCGCCACCCGCCGGAAGCCGGCAAGCTGCCGCTGGACTTCGATCCGCGCGGCGCGCTGATCGAGGTTTTCGAAGACGGCGTCGGCATCTTCCACGTCGCGTTTCCGACCGAAGGCGCCGACGGCGACGATGGCCCGGACGATGACGATGACAATGGCTCCGGCGGCGACGGCGACGGCGACGGCGATGGCGATGGCGACGGACCCGACGATGACGGTGACGGCACCAGCGCCGAAATCACCGTCGGCCTGGTCAACGCCGGCGTCTACCCGGCCGGAGAAGGCGAAGCGCAGTGGGAACGCGATGACGACGGCGAAATCGACTTCGAGGTCGAGATCGAGGACATCCCGACCGGCGATTACACGCTGCGCGTCGGCGGCGTCAACCGCGGCACGATCACGGTCACGGTTCGCGACGGCGACACCGAGGGCGAAATCGAGTTCGGCGCACCCACCGACGGTCCCGACGAACTGCCGCTGGACTTCGATCCGCGCGGTGAGCTGATCGAGATCCTCGAAGGCGAAACGCTGATCTTCAGCGCCACCCTTCCGGAGGAATGAGCTCCGCGGTCGTCTCGAAGCACCGGGTTCCGCCGCGTCCAGCGCGGCGGAACGTCTGTCGCAGCCCGCAGCCCCCACCCATAATTGTAAGATTTTTGACAAACAGTGAAGCAGCCGATAACATCACGAAAAGCGCCCGCGTGCGGCCGCAATCGCACCGCTTGTTTCCGCCTCGACCCGGGCTCGAGGCCTGACCCGGATGGACATGGCAACGAATCGGACCACCACGCTCGACGCCCTGGCACGCGCGGCCGTGCGGATCTTCCGTCCGCTGGTGCGGATCCTGCTGCGGCACAACGTTTCCTACAAGACCTGCGCGGACTGGCTGAGGTGGTGCTACGCCGACGTCGCCTACCGGGACTTCGCCCTGCCGAATCGCAAGCCGACCAAATCGCGGGTTGCGGTGCTCACCGGGCTGACGCGGGTCGATGTCAATCAACTGCTCACGCAGCCGCGTCCGGACGAGGTCGAGCAGCACGAGAACTACCACCGCGCAGCGCTGGTGCTCAGCGGCTGGGCCAACGACCCGGATTTCGCCCGCGACGGCAAACCGCTGCCCAGCCTGCCGTTCGAAGCCGACGGCGACCAGCCGAGTTTCAGTCGCCTGGCCGCGCACCACTCCGGCGGCGCGCCGGCACGCGCGGTGCTGGACGAACTGGAACGCAACGGCGCGGTGTGCGTGCGTCCCGATCGTTCGATTGCACTGGTGCGCACGCGCTACATCACGCAAGCGGCCACCACCGACATCCAGACGGCCAGCATCTTCGGCATGTCCTGCGGCGAACTGATCGGCACGATCGACCACAACTGGCGGCCCGACCAGGGCGACAAGCGGCTCCAGTTCCTGGTCTACAACCGCAACATCGACCTCGAATTCAAGGCCGAAGCGCGCGAGCGCATCGAGTCGAAAGCACGCAGGCTGGCCGAAGAGATCGACGCGATGCTCTACGAATACGAAGCGCGCTCGAATGGCGACGTCGATTCCGATTCCGATGCCGACAAGGCGACCCAGCTCGGCCTGGGCCTGTACTACTTCGAATCCACGCAAGACGATTGAATTCCGAAAACCAAACCTCGAGGAGAATCAAGCATGTCGTTCCTGACCGATGAAACCGGCCGCAATCGGCCACAATCGAACCCGCGATGGGCTCGTACCGTCGTCTGGGCCGCGCTGCTGGCGCTGACCAGCACGACCGCCGGGGCGCTGGAAGTCACCGGCAGCTTTACCGGATGGTGGGGCCAGCCCGACCAGGAGAATCACGGCGTGATCGTGTCGGTTTCGCAGCGCCTCGACGGCTCGAAGGTCGGCGTGCTGTACTGGGCCAATTACGACGATCAGGGCAATCCCAACTGGTTCTATGCCGAGGGCCCGATCGACGGCGATCGAATCACCGCGGAGCTGTACCGGTTCGACGGTGTGACCTTCATGCAGCCCGACGACCCGAGCAGCAATCCGGGCGAACGCATCGGCACGATGAACGTGCAGTTCGGCTCATGCAAGGACGGTGACGTGGAATTCCAGACGCCCAGCGTGATCGTCGGTACCGGCGGCTTCAGGATCGAGCGACTGACCAACCAGCCCGGTACGCTGTGCTCCGGCGGCGTCGCCGACAACACGCCCCCGAATGCGCTTCCCGAAGCATTCGAGGTTCAACTCGTGGCCACCGGCCCGGTTCCGGGCGCCGGCGGTGAAGCCGAATTCGAGTCGCGCCCCGGACGCGCGGATTTCAGCGTCGAGATCGAAGACCTGCCGGCGGGGGACTATCTGCTGCACGTCGACGGCATCGAGCGCGGCGTGATCGAAGTGGTCGACACCATCAACGGACCCGAGGGCGAAATCGAGTTCCGCTCCCCGGCCGAACCGGGCAAGGAATTGCTGGACTTCGATCCGCGCGGCGCGCTGATCGAGATTCTGGACGGCAGCACGGTCGTGCTGGAATCGGTCGCCCCCGAGCAGGGGCAGATTCCCGGCGGCGACACGGGCAATCCCCCACCGTTCGGCGATAGTGAAATCGAAGTGTCCCTGACCAACGACGGCGTGTTCCCGGCCGGATCGGGCGAAGCGGAGTTCGAACAGGAGAGCAACCGGGTCGATTTCGACATCGAGATCGAGGATGTACCGGTCGGCGATTACGCCGTATCGGTCGGCGGCATTGCGCGCGGCACGCTGAGCGTGATCGATACCGTCAACGGCCCGGAGGGCGAAATCGAATTCCGCTATCCGGCCGAGCCCGGCAAGGCACTGCTGGACTTCGACCCGCGCGGCGAACTGGTCGAGATCTTCGACGGCGGTACGCGCATCTTCTCGGTGAGCTTTCCGTCCACCGACGGCGGTAGCAGCGGAGGTTCCGGCGGCGGCAGCGACCCGGTCGACCTGCGCGTGGCCATGACCAATACCGGCCTCATCGAGGCCGCCTCGGGCGAGGCCCGCTTCGAACGCGATGCCGACGGCGAGATCGACTTCGACGTCGAGATCGAGGACGTGCCGGACGGCAGCTACTCGCTGCAGGTCGACGGCACCGAGCGCGGCACCATCGAGGTCGTGGACGAGGAAGGAGACATCGAGTTCGGCGACCCGCAGGACGACGATGAACTGCCGCTGGACTTCATGGTCCGCGGCACCACCATCGAGATCCTCGAAGGCGGTGCAGTGATCCTGAGCGTCAACTTCCCGTGACATACCGCGGGTCGGGTCGCACCACGCGACCCGACCCGCATTCCTGCTATGGATGCGCCGAGGGCCGCGGCGCGCGAGGTGCGGATTTTCCGGCGAAACCCAGATGGGACGGGCCTTTGCGGGGCCTACAGCTTGTTTAGGCTCGCTGATTTGGAACCACCAAATCGCGCTCGCACAACCCAAGCCGGAGTCTCCAGCAAAGGCGCCGTCGCGCCCGCGCAGAGTTGTTCAGGTGTTCCCTAGAAGAACACCGCGCCCCGGAATCCGGGCGTGGCGATCACGAACTGGCTGTTGACCGAACGAACCATCGCGGTCGAATACTCGATGCGACGACGGTCGAGGTGCCTGAGCGTCTCGCCAATCGTGTCGAGCTCGCCGCGCCGCTCGGCATCGTCGAAGATGATGATGAAGTCTTCGGCCAGCGCGCTTTCGACAAACGCCAGCGCACCGCGCCGGGAATTTCGCCGAGTGCCCCGGGGGCCGTCGACCAGCAGCACATCGAAGCGGCGATCGGCGGCATCGAAATCGTAGACCTCGGCGTCCGCCCCGGCCAGCCGACGACGCTCCAGCGGCCTGCGCTCCAGTCCGACCCGCTCGCACTGCGTCGCGATGCGCTTCGCCCAGCCCTCGTCGTGCTCGAGACTGGTGATCTCCAGATTCTTCATCCGGGACAGCTCGTCGAGCAGCAGTGTCGACTGGCCGCAGCCGAGTTCCAGCACGCTTCGCACGGGCAGCTCGGTGCAGATCCTGATCAGCAGGTACAGATAACTGTAGGTTGCCGCACTGCGCACCGGGTAAAACGGCCGGTCGATTCCCAGCCGGGCCAGCTCCCGGTGCACGATCGCCTGGTAGATCAACTCGCTGCCGAACAGGCGCGCCGACGGAAAGACGTTCTTGGATACGACCTCGGCGACCGGATTGAGCCATCGGTGCACGAACAACCGGGTGCGCAACTGGCGATAGGAACTTCCCTTCATTGGCCCTCCTCGGTTCGACGAGCTCGCCGGCCGGGACCGTGCCGGCCACGACCAAACCCGCATAGGGTGAACATTCCAGTGTACCCCCGTCATTCATCCTGCAACGTCCAGCGAGTCGGAACGCCGCTGGCTGCACGGCAGGGCGCGCCGGGAATGCGGATTCAGGAGCGGCCTCGAAACCAGGCCATCGCACCTGGCCCGGCCCCGGCATCTTCCGATCTGCCGGCGCGCCGGCGGCAAGCCGGCCACTGGCGGGCGCTGGTCGCGCGGCAAGCCGGTCGACCCTGTGGAACAATAGCCAGTTAAATCCGGTCCGGCCCGTCCTGCGTGATCATCAGTCGCCGTCATCGCTTCATCTTCATGCACTGCCGCAAGGCGGCCGGCAGTTCGATCGCCGCGGCGCTGGCGCCGTCGCTGGGTCGCGACGATCTGCACCTCGGCACCTGGCCCGAGGCCGGCGAGCGCGGCGTCGCGCCCAATGCAAGGGCGTGGAAGGACCTCGCCCACCCGCTGGCTGCGGCGAGTTTTGTCGCGCGCGGTCTGCGGCAACCGTCGCGCTGTCTGCAGCGAGCGCACTGGATCAACGCGCTCAACGGCGCACAGCGAATGAAGTATCGATTCCGGCTCGGGCATTCCCCGGAGCACGCGCACGCCGCGCAGGTCGCGAAGGCGTTTCCGGAAGCCTGGCGCGACTACTTCAAGTTCTGTTTCGTTCGCAATCCCTACGACCGGGTCGTATCGGACTTTGTCTGGCGCATCGCCAAGACCAACCAGCGGGAGCTCGACTTCGGCGCGTTTCTCGAGGCAATGAGCCGGCGGGACTTCGACAACCCGGCAATCCCGCGACACTTCGACACCTGGCCGATCTACACCATCGACCACCGGATCGCTGTCGACTTCGTCGGCCGCTTCGAGCGCCTCGGCGCCGACCTGGCTGAGGTATTCGCGCGAATCGGCCTTCCGGCGCCCGCGCTCAGCCACGCCAAGAACATGGGTCGCCTGCGCGAGCATCGGGACTACAGGGCCTACTACGGCCGGCGCGAGCGGACGCTGGTCGAGCGGCTGTTCGCACGCGAAATCGAGGCGTTCGACTATGCCTTCTGACTCGGTGATCGCCGGCGGACCGCCGCAATTCTTCATCGTCGGGGCACCGAAATGCGGCACGACCTCGATGGCGCAGTACCTCAACCAGCATCCGCAAGTATTCGTGCTGCGCGGCGAGCCGCACTTCTTCGGTAGCGACATCGAATACAACCGGCCGCGCCTGACTCGCCGCCAGTACCTGTCGATCTGCCGGCGCGCCGGCGACAAGCCGATGGTCGGCGATCGCTCGACCTGGTACCTGTATTCGAAGCGCGCTGCCGCCGAGATCCACGAGTTCAATCCCGACGCACGCATCATCGCGATGCTGCGCGAGCCGGTCGCGATGATCGGCTCGCTGCACCGCCACCACGTCCAGCGCGGCGAGCGCGACGATCTCGAACGGCTCGAGGATGCGCTGGCCGCCGAGCCCGAGCGCCGGCGCGGACGCCGGATTCCGCGCAACGCGCGCTTCGCCGGCAGCCTGCTGTATTCGGAAATCCCGCGCTACGCCGAACAACTGGCGCGCTATTACGATCGTTTCGGACCTGACCGGGTCCACGTGATCCTGTTCGACGATCTAAAGGCCGACCCGGGAAACACGTACGCCGAAGCGCTGAAGTTCCTCGGCGTCCACTCGACCTTCGTGCCCGACTTCCGGGTCCACAATGCAGCCGCGCCGACCTCGAAGTCGCCGCTGTACCGCGCATGGAAGGCGAGCACACTGCGCTACAACATGCGCAGCCTGGTACCCCAGGCGCTGTATTCGGCGCTGCGAGAGCGCCGCCGGAAGCAGCTGCTCCGGGCCGCCGAACAAACGCCCGCGCCCCCGCTGGACTGCGAACTTCGCGATCGGCTGTCCCGGCAGTTTTCCCCCGAGATCGATCGACTGGAAGCGCTGCTGGCGCGGAACCTGGACGCCTGGCGTTGACCGGGAACCCGTCCCGACCCGCTGCGGCGACCGCTGACCGGCGGCGTTATACTGCTCGGCGGGACCAGGCCGGATCGGTGATTCGGTTCGGTCGGGGAGGCGGTTGCAAGACAGGGGTCGATACGCAATGACCGTGGTTGACGAACACGAACCAGCATCCGACGGCTACGCTCGCGTGGTGCGGGCCCCGACCATGGTCCGACAGCTCGACGAGCAGTGCCGCGCCTCGTGGAAGCAGGGCGGCAGCGCGTTTCCCGCGGCCGTGTGCTGGATTTTCGTCGACGAAGTTGCCGGTCATCGAGATCAGATCGGTTTCACCGGGATCGAGAAACTCCTGCATGCAATCCACGAGCGCGTGCGCATGCAGCTCGAGCCCGGCGACCTGACCGCGCGCTTCGGGCTCGATGCGATCGCCGTGATCATGAGCTCGAAGGCCGGCGAGCGCGATTTCCAGCGCGTCGGCGAGGCGATCCTGAAGTCCATCAACGGCAGCCTGTTCGAAATCGGCGAGCATTCGATCGCCGCCACGACGAGCATCGCCATCCGCGCGCTGCAGGAATCGCTGCAGCCGCCGGAAAAGAACCTGGTCGAAGCCGCGCGTGCCGCCGAGCGGCTGTCTGCTTACGGCGGCAACCGCATCGAGCTCACCGGCAGCCAGAGCACCGGCGAAGGCGACAGTCCCGGCACGCTGCTGGGCCAGCTGACCAAGGCGCTTCGCGACAACACGCTCAAGGTCGTCTATCAGCCCCTGCTGGCTACCTCGGGAGCCGAGCAGGAGCGGCTTCAGTTACTGCCGCGTCTGAGCGGTCGCGACGGCCGACTGATCCCGGCGGCGCGTTTCATCCCGGTGGCTGCCGAACGGGGCGTGCTGCCGGCGCTGGATCACTGGATGATCGCTCACGCAACCGACCTGTTGCGCCGACGCTCCGAGCGCGGAGAACCGCTGCCGACCCTGTTCCTGAACCAGTCCGCGGCGCTGCTGGAAGACCGGAAGTTCTTCGACTGGGTTGCCGAACGGGTCGGCGCACTGGAGCCGGCTCGAGACCGACTGGTGCTGGAATTCAGCATCATCGAAATCAAGCCGCGGATCCGCGAAGCCCGCATCGTGCTCGACCGGCTGCAGCAGCTCGGCATCGGCGTGTCGCTGACCGGCATCGACGAGAAAGTGCCCGAGACCATCCTGCTCAAGCATCTGCCGGCCGACTACCTGCGCATGAAGGCCGACTTTGCGCGACGCATGCTCGCCGACGATTCCCTGGCCGAGCGCTTCACGGTCCTGGCCTCTTCGGCGCGCAACGCCGGGCGGCGTGTGATCGTACCGATGCTCGAAGACGCCGAGGAGGTCTCGCGCATCTGGCAGATGGACGTCGACCTGATCCAGGGCAATTTCATCCAGCAGCCGAGCGAGGCGCTGGCCGAAAGCTGATGCGGCGATGCGCAAGATTCTGATCATCCACGGTCATCCGGACGCCGGCGGCGATCACTACGGCGATGCGCTCGTGAAACGCTACGCGGAAGGCGCCGAATCGGCCGGCCACGCGGTCCGGCATCATCGAATCAACGAACTCGAGCTGCCGCTGCTTGCCAGCGCGAGCGAATGGCGCGATCAACCGGCGCCGGAAGCCGCACGAAAGGCGCAGGAACTGGTGCAGTGGGCCGATCACCTGGTGTGGCTCTATCCGCTCTGGATGGGCGACATGCCGGCGCTGCTCAAGTGCTGGATCGAGCAGGTGTTCCGGCCGGGCTTTGCCTTCAGCGACGCCCGGCAGGGGATGCCGCAGAAGCTGCTGCGCGGCCGTTCGGCCCGGGTCGTCGTGACCATGGGCATGCCGGGCTGGTTCTACCGCATTGTCTACCGCGCCCACAGCGTTCGGAGTCTGTGCCGCAACGTGCTGCGGTTCAGCGGCATCCGCCCGGTGCGCCTGAGCCTGATCGGCATGGTCGAGGGCAGCCAGAAACATCGTGATCGCTGGCTGACGCGCATGCAGCGCTTGGGCGCCGCGGCGCGGTAGGATTCCACGGACACCAACCCCCGGCGGCCGACAAGCCCATCGATTCGGATCCCTTCATGACGACGATACGAAACTGCGCGTGCCTGGCGATCGCGCTGCTGCTGCCGCTGGCCGGCTGCGGCGGCATCGACGACCGATCCGGGGCGACTGCGCCGCCGCTGCTGCTGATCTCGATCGACGGCTTCCGCTACGACTATCTCGATCGCGTCGAGTTGCCCACGCTTCAGCGGCTGGCCGACGAAGGGCTGCGCGCCGACTCGCTGACGCACGCTTTCCCGACCAAGACCTTCGTCACCCACTATGCGCTGGTCACCGGTTTGTACGCCGAGAACACCGGCGTGGTCGCCAACAGCATGTGGGACCCGGCGCGGCGCTCGCGCTTCTCGCTGGGCAATCGGGATGCGGTCGGCGACGGCTACTGGTACGACGGCGAGCCGATCTGGAACACCGTCGAGAAAGCCGGCAAGACGGCGGCGACCTATTTCTGGCCGGGCTCGGAAGCACAGATCGGCGGCATGCGGCCCTCGATCTGGAAGCCCTACGCCGGGGAAACGCCCCACGACGAGCGCGTCGACCAGGTGCTGGCGTGGCTGGATCTGCCCTCGCCCGAGCGGCCCGACTTCCTCACGCTGTACTTCTCGGCCGTGGACTCGGCCGGGCACCGGCACGGTCCGGAGCACCCCGAGACCGCCGAGGCGATGCGCGAGGTCGATCGCGCGCTGGGCCGCCTGATCAACGGACTGGAACAGCGCGGACTGCTCGGCCGCATGCACATCCTGGTGACCTCCGACCACGGCATGGCTCGAATCGATCTCGACCGCTACGTGCTACTCGACGCCGACCTCGGCCTGGAACTCGATCGGGTCAACGTCTCGGACTGGGGTCCGGCGGCCCAGATCTGGACCCTGGAAGGCGGTCCGAGCGCAGACGAAATCGTGCGCCGGCTGCGCGCCGCAAGCGACGGCATTCGCCGGGTCTGGAAGAAGGGTGAGGCGCCGGAGCGCTATCACTTCGACGACCACCAGCGCGTACCGGATGTGACCGCCGAAGCCGAACCGGGCTGGATGCTGTCGAACAAACCCTACTTCGCCGGTATGCAGCGCGGCCTGCTCAACGGCATGCACGGCTGGGATCCGGCCTGGCAGCCGATGCACGGCCTGTTTCTGGCCCACGGACCGGCCTTCCAGGCCGGCGAACGATTACCGGCCGTGCGTTCGGTGGACCTGTATTCGCTGATGGCCGAACTGATGGACGTGCCGCCGGCGCGGACCGACGGGAGCCTGGCGGCATTCGAGCCGCTGCTCAGGCAAGCCGAGGCGATGGCAGTGCGCGAAGCGACCTGGGATTGCGGTGAAGGAAAGCGATGGACCACGCGAACGGCACCGGGGTCGCTGGCGCTGCACACCGGCGTTTTCGTGCACTCGCTGCCGCAGCAGCGGACAGCGGCGCAGCAAACCGGCAGCCGCTACATGAGCGACAACATCGAGGTCGCAATCAACGGCGACCGCGCCCGGATCCGGCTCGAGGGCACCGAGCCGGTCGAGTGCCGCGCCGTCGACCCACCGGCAAGCCGCCGGCGCGCAGGCGATTCGTGACGCATCGCCGCGAATCCCGCGCCGCCGGTGCCGGCCTTGAAGCTCAGTCGGAGTCGTCGAGCACGAAGGTCACCTTCAGCACGACTCGATACTCGGCAATCGCGCCTTGATCGTTGCACTCGACCTTCTGGCTTTCGACCCAGGCGCCCTGGACGTTATGCAGCGTCTTGTTGGCGCGCGCGATTCCGCGTTCGATTGCATCCTCGAAGCTCTTCGGCGACGAAGCGATGATTTCGGAAACGCTTGCAATGCTCATGTCAAATCTCCTTAGCTTGGATTGAATCGCCCCCTTCCCTTCAAGCTTGCGCCCGACGACCCCGGAATTCAACCGTCCCATGCCCGAACTACCCGAAGTCGAAACCACGCGCCGCGGCCTTGAACCGCTGGTCGTCGGCCGCCGAATCGGTTCGGTCTCGATCCGCCAGCATCAGCTTCGCTGGCCGGTAGCCGAGGAACTGGCGCACTGCCCCGGCTCGACGATCCGTGCGCTGGAACGGCGCGCGAAGTGGCTGCTGTGGCGTTTCGACACCGGCACGATCCTGTGGCACCTTGGCATGTCCGGCTCGTTTCGCAGCTGGCCGCAGCCACCCCTGCCCGGCCCGCACGACCACATCGACGTCGTGATCGGCGACACCCATACGATCCGGTTCACCGACCCGCGCCGCTTCGGCGCGGTGCTGTGGCAGCCCGGCGATGATCCGTTCGAGCATCCGCGACTGCGTGGGCTGGGACCGGAGCCGCTGGGACCCGACTTCAACGGCGATGCGCTGTGGCGCCGCAGCCGCGGTCGCAAGACCCGCGTCAAGCAGTTCATCATGGATTCGGCCAACGTCGTCGGGGTAGGCAACATCTACGCCGCCGAGGCGCTGTTTGCCGCCGGCATTCATCCCCGGCGCGCTGCAGGCCGCGTTGCACGGGCGCGCTACGCGCGGCTTGCCGAGGCCATTCGCGACACGTTGCGGCGCGCGGTCGAGGTCGGCGGCACTTCGCTGCGCAACTTCACCGTCGGCGACGGCACGCCCGGTTATTTCGGCCAGGAACTGCGCGTGTACGGCAAGACCGGACGACCCTGCCCGGCCTGCGGCGGCGTGCTCAAGGGCGGCGTGATCGGGCAGCGCTCGACGGTCTGGTGTCCGCGCTGCCAGCGCTGAGGCAGGCCCCGATCCTTCGTCAGGCGCATCCGGCACCGCGATCGGCGCCGAATTCCGCCACCGCGTCGGCCGCCAGCCGCTTGATCCGGTCGAAGTAACCGCCACGCGAGGGCGGCGACGGATCGGACGTCACCACCAGCGTCAGCGCTGCGTTCGGCACCACGAACAAGGCCTGGCCGCCGTAGCCGCGGCCGTAGTAGGCCGTGATTCCCGCCAGTTCGGTGATGAACCAGCCGTAGCCGTAGTCGTCGCCGCTCCACGGCGAGGTGCCGTAGGCGGTCCACGACGCCCGGACCCAGTCGGCCGGCACCACCTGCCGGCCCTGGAACCGGCCGCCGCAGCGGTAGGTTTCGCCTAAGCGCGACAGCGCGCGCGGCGACATCATCATCTGGTTGCCGCCGAAGTGAATGCCCTGGGGATCGGTCATCCAGTCCGGGATCCGGATATCGAGCGACTCGCCCAGCCAGTCGCGCGCCAGTGCATGCGTGCTGCGCCCGCTGCGATGCGCCAGTACTGCCGAGACCAGGTGCGAGGAACCGGTCGAGTAGATCATCGCCCCGCCCGGCTCTTCGACGAACGGCCGGCTGAGCACGTGCCCGACCCAATCCTCGCTCTGGACCCAGGCACCGTAGTACCGTCCCGAGGTGCTGCGCAGCCCGGTACGAAGCGAAAGCGCGTGGGCAAACGTGATGCGTCCGACCCGGGGATTGCCGGTCGGCTCGGCATCCAGCAGTTCGACGACCGGCCGACTCACCGACTCGACCACGCCGCGCTCGATCGCGATTCCGGCCAGCGCCGACAGCACGGTTTTCGAAAGCGACTTGATGCTCGCCGGACGATCGAGTCCGGGACCGCGGCGCACGTGCTCGACCACCGGTTCGCCGGCGCGCAGCACCATTACCGCGTGCAGCCGCTCCAGCGAGTCGGCTCGTTCGATCAGACTGGATGCGGCTGCTGGTTGCGCCAGCGCAATGCCCAGTGCCGCCGGGAACAGGATTTTCCTCATCTCGCTCCAGGATCTCACCGGCCCGGCGCTACGCCGTGAACGGCTCGACGCGCCGCCGCTGAGCACGCAAGTCGTCCGGCGCTGCAGATCATCGCGCCCGCGACCCTCAAACACCGAGCACGGCGAGCGCCATTCCGACCGAAACCGCCAGCAGCATCGGCACCATGACCCGCCTGCCGAACGCGCGACCGCCGACGCTGAGCGCCATGCCGGCCTTGAACAACGAGTTGACCGCCGCGGCAATGACGATGCCGAGCACGGCGGTCGTCGCCGCCAGTTCGCTGTCGGCCATGCGCGACAGCGACAGCGTGATCGCATCGACGTCGGCGACACCCGACGCGGCCGCCAGCGCCAGCACGCCGGCGTCGCCGAACCACTCGGTCAAGGCCCGGCCCAGCAGCATCACCGCCGCCAGCACCGCGCCGAACAGCAGGGCCGAGCGCAGCTCCAGCGGGTTGCCGGGCAGCAGGTCGGCGCCTTCGACCTCATGCTTCGACTTGCGCAGCAGCCATAGCGCGGGCCCGAGGATCAGCAGCATCATTGCTGTCGCGGGCAGGGCAAGGCCGCGCAGCAGCGGCGGATGGATCACCGAAGCCACCAGCAGCATGCGCGGGAACATGGTGCCGCAGGCCAGCAGCACGCCACCGGCGAGCAAGCGCCGGTTGGCGTTGTCGCGGCGCGCCAGCCGGGCCAGGTTCAGGGTCGTCGCCGTCGACGAGGCCAGGCCACCGAAAACCGCGGTGAACATCGTGCCCGCGTGCGCGCCGGCGATGCGAACCGCGAAGTAACCGACGAACGAAATCGCCGCGATCAGCACCACCATCCACCAGATCACGTACGGGTTAAGCGCTTCCCACGGTCCGTAGCCCTGATCCGGCAGCATCGGCAACAACACCACCGAAATCAGCAGCAGCTTGAATCCGGCGGTTAACTCGGCGCGGCTGAGCGCGCGCAGCCAGCGGTGCAGGCGCCCCTTGTAGCCGAGCAGCGCGGCGGTGACGACGCCGCCGGCCGCGGCGAGCGCAAGGTGGCCCAGCCCGGCCATCACGGCGAGCAGAAACGTGGCCAATGCGGCAATCTCGGTGGTCAGGCCGATGTCGTCGCGCTCGCGCACCTTGATCCGGTAGACCAACCCCAGCAGCAGCGCCAGGCCGATGAACATCAAGCCGATCAACAGCCCGTCGCGCTCGGCGCTCAGCAAACCGCAAAGCCCGCCGACCAGGCCAAGCAAGGCCAGCGTCCGCAGGCCGATCTCGCGCTCGCCCTCGTCGGCCTCGCGGCCCTTCCAGCCGCGCTCGATACCGACCAGCAGGCCGATCGCCAACGCGACGACCAGCCGCCAGACCCATTGCAGTTCGGCGTCCATCATCTTCGAGGATACTCCAGCGCTGCGTCGGTGCAACCGCCGAAGATGCTGGGCGTACAATCGTGCGCCGTCACGCAGGACCCGCCACAGTGCGACCCCGAATCGCGATCGTTAACGACCAGCGCTGGATCGCGCCGCAACATCCTGACGCCTATGCGCGGCAGATCCTGGCCGAGGATGCGCTGCTGGCCGATGCGTTCAGCGCCCGCGGCATGGCCACCGTGCGCGTCGACTGGGCCGGACACGACGTCGACTGGACCGCGTTCGATGCCGCGCTGATTCGCCAGACCTGGGACTACTTCGAACGCTACGCCGAATTCAGGCGCTGGCTGGATCGGGTCGAGACCGAAACCGCGGTGTTCAATCCGGTGCCGGTGATGCGCTGGAACGGCGACAAGCGCTACCTCCTGGATCTGGCCGGGCGCGGGGTCTCGACCGTTGCGACCCGCGTCGTCGCTCGTCAGCCGGATCCGCCGGCGCTGGGCGACGTGATGAACGCCAAGGGCCTCACCGAGGCGGTGATCAAGCCGGCCGTATCGGGTGCAGGACGCGAAACCTGGCGCGTGACGCGCCCGGCCGACCTGGAAAGCCGCTGGCGGCGGCTGGTGCAGTCCGAAGACATGCTGGTCCAGCCGTTTGTCCCCGCGATCGTCGAACACGGCGAGGTTTCGCTGATCGTCATCGCCGGCGAGGTCACCCACGCGGTGCGCAAGGTCGCGGCGCCGGGCGAATTTCGCGTTCAGGACGACCACGGCGGGAGCGTTCACGAACACGCACCCACGCCGGACGAGGCCCGCATTGCGGAGCAGGCCATCGCCGCGGTACCGGGCGAGGTCGCCTATGCGCGCGTCGATCTCGTCGACGGACCCGGCGGCGCGCAGGTCATGGAGCTCGAGCTGATCGAGCCGGAGCTTTTCTTTCGCCACCAGCCCGACGCAGCCCGGCGGCTGGCCGGCGCGATCGCAACGGCATTGGGCGGCTGATTCCGGCTACCAGCTGCCGGTGTTCTCCATCGACGCCCAGGGCTCGCGCGGCGGCAGGCTTTCGCCTTGCTGCAGCAGTTCGATCGAGTGGCCGTCCGGCGAGCGCACGAACGCCATGTGGCCGTCGCGCGGCGGCCGGTTGATGGTCACGCCGGCGTCCATCAGCGACTGACATAACGCGTAGATGTCGCCGACGCGGTAGGCCAGATGGCCGAAATTGCGGCCGCAGTCGAGTTCTTCGGGATCCCAGTTCCAGGTCAGCTCGACCATCGGCGCCTTGTCGTCGGATCGCGCCCGCCCGGCATCCTCGGGCGCGGCCAGGAACACCAGGGTGAAACGACCCTTTTCGACTTCCTTGCGCGAGATCTCGACCAGCCCGAGTTTGTCGACGAAGAAATCCAGCGCGGCGTCGAGGTCGGAAACCCGAAGCATGGTGTGCAGGTACTGCATGGCCGTCGCCTCCGTTGCGGTTTCGACTCCAGCCTATCGCAGCCCGCGGCACCGGCGGGTGACATTCGTCATGCCGGATTGCTGACGGGCATCACTGGCCCGCCGGCGCTTGCCCCGGCACCGTAGTGCGCAGGCCTTCGACGGACAACGACATGCAGGCAAACGCACTGGCCGAATGCCGCGGACTGATCTATCGCTACGCTTCGACCTCGGCGCTGGACGGGGTCGACCTGACGCTCCGGCGCGGCCGGGTGACCGCCCTGCTCGGCCCGAACGGGGCCGGCAAGTCGACGCTGATTCACCTGCTGCTCGGCCTGAAAAAGCTGCAGTCGGGCACGATTCGGCTGTTCGGCGAACACGCACCGGACGCGCACGCAAGCCGGTCCCGGATCGGGACCATGCTGCAGGCCTCCGGCGTGCAGGGCAACCTGACGGTGCGCGAACTGCTCGCGCTGTTTGCCAGCTTCTACCCGACCCGGACCGACCTCGACACGTTGATCGATGAGGCCGGGCTGGCGGGCCTGGACGGTCGGCATTTCGGCCGACTCTCCGGCGGCCAGAAACAGCGCGCACTGTTTGCGCTGGCCGCGGTCGGCAATCCCGACTGGCTGATCCTCGACGAGCCGACCACCGGGCTGGACCCGGCCGCGCGGCGGCGGCTCTGGCAGGCAGTCGAGACGCGCCGGGGCGCCGGGGCCTCGATCCTGCTGTGCACACACTACATGGACGAGGCGCAGCGACTCGCCGACCACGTCGTCGTCATGGATCGCGGTCGCATTCTCCACCAGGGCACGCCCGACGAAATCCGGCGGCAGGTGCCGCAGGACCGGATCCGGGTTCGCACGCGGCTGGATCGATCGGCGCTGGAGCGCCTGCCGGGTGTTCAGCAGGTCGAGCGCGTCGACGCCGGCTGGTCGCTGCTTTCGTCCAGGGGAGTCGACACGGTGCGCGCGCTGCTGGATGCCGACGACCGGGTCGACGACCTCGAAGTTGCCGGCGCCGATCTCGAAACCGCTTTCCTCGCCTTGACCGAATCGCGACGCGAAACCGTCTCCCGGGAGGCCGCATGAACCGCCATACCCTCGCGCACAATCCGTCGCTGCAACTGATCCAGGCGCAGTGGCTGAACCTGGTTCGCACGCCGGCCTACAGCCTGCCGACGCTGCTGTTCCCGGTGATGTTCTACAGCTTCTTCGGCCTGCTGATGATTCGCGGCCAGGCGCTGTGGCTACTATGCACCTTCGCCACCTTCGGCGTCATGGGCGCGGCGCTGTTCTCATTCGGCGTCGGCATCGCCACCGAGCGCGCGCAGGGCTGGCTGATGCTGCTCAGAGCCTCGCCGGCGCCGGTCGGCGCGGTCGTCGCCGGCAAGGCCTTCGGTGCGATGCTGTTCGCCCTGATCATCGTGGTGCTGATGGCGGTGCTGGCCGCGGCCTTCGGCGGGGTGCGCCTGGCGACGGGCCAGTGGCTGGCGCTGGCCGGCGTGCTGGTTGCCGGTACCCTGCCGTTTTCCCTGATGGGCCTGGCACTGGGTCTGTGGCTGCAGCCCGGCGCGGCACCGGCGGTGCTCAATCTGGTCTATCTGCCGCTGGGTTTCCTTTCCGGTCTTTGGATTCCGGCGATGCAGTTCCCGCCGCTGCTGCAGGCGATCGCCGGATGGCTGCCGCCCTATCACCTGGCCGCGCTGGCGCTGGACGTGACCGGCGCGAAGCCGGCCGACTGGACCGCCGCGCTGGTCCATCTCGGCGCGTTCACGCTGGTCTTCGCGGTGCTGACCGCGCTAGGCTGGAAACGGCTGGACAGCGTGCGGTCATGACGGCAACGAGCTTCGACCCACTCCACTGTCGCGGCGGGTGTCGGGCCGCTGTCGTGGTGCGTCCGGGCCGGGCGCCGCAGAATCCACGTCGAACCCAAGACAGGAGCGTGTCGAAGATGAAACTCGACCCGGAACGCATTCGCGAACTGCGCGACGATCACGGCATGTCGCAGGAATCCCTGGCCGAAGCGGCCGGACTAAGCGTGAGAACCATCCAGCGCGTGGAATCAGCGGGACTGGCCTCCGGCGAAACGGCGATGGCGCTGGCCGCGGTCTTCAACACCCGCGTCGAGCGGCTCGAGGACGTTCAAGTGGATCGGGCCCGGCTGATCCGGCGCATCGAGAGCGGTCATCGGCTCGGGATCATCGCGATCGTCACCGGCGCCTTGCTGGCCGCAGGGGGCGCGATCGCCGATACCTTCACCGGCGGCATGGAGCTCCGATCGGCCGGCCTGCTGCTCGGCGGCATCGGTCTGGTCGCCGGTCTCGGCTGCGCGCTGCTCGGTCGAGTGGCAAACGTACAGGAGCCGCAGGACGGTCGAGGAGAATCGAAGTGAATCCCACGCACAGGCATTTCGCCGCGATCGCCGGCCTCGTCGGCGTTCTGCTCGCGATCGTGCTCGTGCTGCCCGGGCCGGAGCGCCTGGCACCCGCCGAGGCCGGGGCTGCACCGGCTTCGTCGCGCAGCGAAGGCACGCTGGCGCTGGTCGGGGTCCGGTTGTTCAACGGCCGCGACGTCATCGACAACGCCACGGTCGTCTGGTCCGACGGCGTCGTTCGGGCTGCCGGTGCCGAGGTCGATGTCCCCGCCGATGCCGAGCGGATCGACGGCCGCGGCAATACCGCCGTGCCCGGCCTGATCGATTCGCACGTCCACAGCTTCGGCAGTTCGCAGGCCGACGCCGCGCGCTTCGGCGTGACCACGCTGCTCGATATGTTCCGTCCGCCGGACGATTTCGCGGCCCAGCACGCCGCCCGCGATTCGACCGGTTCCACCGGCCGGGCCGACCTGTTCTCGGCCGGCTATCTCGCCACCGCGCAAGGCGGCCACGGCACGCAGTACGGCATCGACGTGCCGATTCCCGACGGGCCCGGGGCGGCCCGGGCCTGGGTCGATGCCCGGCTGGCCGAAGGCTCGGACTGGATCAAGATCGTCATCGAGGGCGGCCGCGCCTGGGGCGGCGAGACGCCGACACTGGACGCGGCGACGGTGCGCGCACTGGTCGAGGCCGCGCACGCTCGCGACGTGCTGGCGGTGGCGCATGTTGCCACGCGCGCCGAGGCCGAGCTGGCCGTGAATGCCGGCGTCGACGGACTGGTCCACCTGTTCGTCGACGAGGCGCTGGATGCAGCGACCGCCCGCGACTGGGCCGAGCGCGGACTGTTCGTGGTGCCGACGCTGCCGGTGCTGGCATCGGCGCACGGTCAGCCCGGCCCGCAGCGCTTCGAGGGGTCCGAGTCGCTGCAAGGCCGGCTGTCGAGCGCGCAGCGACGCAGCCTGACCTCGGTCTTTCCGAACGCCGCGCAGCGCAGCGCGCGCTGGCCTTCGCTGGAGTCCTCGATCGTCACGCTGCACCAGGCCGGCGTGCCGCTGCTGGCCGGCAGCGACGCGCCCAACCCCGGCACCGCCCACGGCATCAGCCTGCTCGATGCGGTAATCCGGCTGCACCGGGCCGGGCTTCGTCCGATCGATGCGCTGCGCTCGGCCACCGGCACCCCGGCCTCGATCTTCCCGGTCGGCCCGCGCGGCTGCCTGCGCGCCGGTTGCCGGGCCGACCTGCTGCTGGTGGCCGGCAACCCGCTGGAGGATCCGACCGCGCTGCTGGCGATCGAGGGCGTCTGGAAGAACGGCGCAGCGGTCGCAGTGGCGAGCGACGCGCCGCCGGAGCAATCCCCGGCGGTCGGCGAATCGGCCGCGCCGGTCGACCTGCTGGCCGCTGCGTCGGGCTGGATGGCTTCGGCCGACGACTACATGGGCGGATCGTCCGAAGCGGTGCTGGAATCGCTCGACGGCGCGCTGCGGGTCGGCGGAACCCTGCGCCCGGGATTCGCGTTTCCGTATGCTGGCGCCATGTGGCACGCCGCTGAAACGCCGATGCAGCCGGTCGACCGTCGCGGATGGTCGACCTTCCGACTGTCGGCGACCGGCGAAGTGGGATTGGTACGGGTGATGTTCTTCTCCGGCGGCAACCCGCGGCCGGTCTGGCGCGACGTCGAACCCGGCGACGGGATCGAGATCGAGCTGGATGCGCTGCCGGGTCTGGATCTGGCCGTGTTCCAGGCGGTCGGCGTATTCGCCGCCGAGCCGAACGGGGCGTTCGAGTTCATCATCGACGAGGCACGCTTCCAGTGAGCAGGGGCACGCTGCGAAGGCTGCACGAGACGCTGGTTCCGCCCGATTCCGGCCAGGGCTGGACCGCGTACCTGTGGCTGGTGTATTTGGGATTCTTCTTCATCGAATGGATCTTCCGGCCGATCGGACCGATCGAAGCCACGCTGGGCGCGCTCTCGATTGCCGCCTTCCTGGTGCTTTATTTCAGCGCGTTTCGCCGGCGCGGCAAGGCCGCATTGCTGCACATCGCCGGCATCGCCGGCCTGGCCCTGGCGTGGGCACCGTTCAACGCTGGCAGCAGCGTGCTGTTCATCTATGCCGCCAGCTTCGCCCACCAGGTCGGGCGCCCGCGACGCGCGGCGCTGGTGGTCGCCGGCATCGCGCTGCTGGCCGCGACCGTCGCGTTGTGGGCGCAGCCGGTGTTGCATTACTGGCTGCCCGGCGTATTCGTCAGCATCGTGATCGGCGCGGCCAACATCTTCTTCGGCGAACAGAACCGGCGTAACGCCGAGCTGCGGCTGACCCAGGCCGAAGTCCGGCGCTTGGCGCGGGTGGCCGAACGCGAGCGGATCGCGCGCGATCTGCACGATGTTCTCGGCCACACGCTGTCGCTGATCACGGTCAAGAGCGAACTGGCCGGGCGCCTGATCGATCACGATCCCGAGCGCGCGGCCGCCGAAGTTCGTTCGATACACGACAGCGCCCGGACCGCACTGGCCGAGGTCCGCGAAGCCATCAGCGGCTTCCGCGAACAGACGCTGGACCAGGCCTTCGAGCACATTCGAGCCAGCCTGCGTGCCGTCGATGTCGAGCTACAGCTGGATCTCGACCCGAAGGCCGTGCTCGAGCCCCGGCACGAGGCCATGCTGGCGCTGGTGATTCGCGAGGCGGCAACCAACGTCATCCGCCACTCCGACGCAAGAACCTGCCGGGTCCGGCTCGCCCGGGACGAAGCGGGGGTGCGTCTTCAGATCAGCGACGACGGCGGCGGCAGCATCCGTGCCGACGGCGGCGGAATCCAGGGAATGCGCGCGCGCATCGAATCGCTGGGCGGCCACCTGGTCATCGCCGAGAATGGCAAGCAGCTGACCGCATCGATTCCGGAGACCGCCGCGTGATCCGCATCCTGCTGGCCGAGGACCAGAAACTGTTGCTGGGCGCGATCGCGCAGCTGCTGGATCTCGAAGACGATCTCGAGGTCGTGGGCCGCGCCGAGGACGGCGACCAGGCGCGCGCCTTGATCGAGGAAACCCGTCCCGATGTGGTGGTGAGCGATATCGAGATGCCGGGCTCGACCGGTCTTGAACTGGCCCAATGGCTGCGCGCGCAGCGAGCAGGAATCCGGGTCCTGATCCTGACCACGTTCGCGCGTCCGGGCTACCTCAGGCGCGCGCTGGAGTCGGGCGTGTCGGGCTACCTGCTCAAGGAAACGCCGGCCGAGGAACTCGCCGATGCCATCCGCAGGGTGCACCGCGGCGAGCGCGCCATCGCGCCCGAGCTGGCCCTGACGGCATTCGACAGCGACGATCCGCTGACCGCGCGTGAGCGCCAGGTGCTGCGCGAAGCCGGGCACGGCCGCAGCAACGCCGAGATCGGTCGGCGGCTGCACCTGGCCGAAGGCACGGTGCGAAACTACCTTTCCGAGGCGATCGGCAAGCTCGGCGCCGAGAATCGCGTCGACGCGTTCCGCATCGCTCGCGACAACGGCTGGCTCTAGCCTGCCCCGCATGATCCATCAGGCTGGCTGCTTCGATACCGGAGAACAGCGATGACCGCAAAGACGATACCCGACGACGCCATTCGGCCGCGGCGCGGCCGCGAAATGACCCGGCTGGAGACCTTCACCGATGCTGCATTCGCGTTCGCCGTCACGCTGCTTGCGATTTCCATCGACGAGATCCCGAAGACCTACGAGGGACTGATCGTCGCGCTCAAGGGCACGCCGGCGTTCGCCGCCAGTTTCGCGCTGCTGCTGCTTTACTGGCGGGCGCATCAGAACTGGAGCCAGCGTTACGGGCTCGAGGACCTGCCGTCGGTGCTGCTGACGTTCGCCATGGTGCTGGTGATCATGGTCTACGTCTATCCGCTCAAGATCATGGCCGGCGCCGCTTTTCATTTTCTGAGCGACGGCTGGCTGCCGTCGTCGTTCGTGCTCGAGGGCTCGTCCCAATTCCAGATTCTGGTATCGGTGTTCGGGGTCGGATTCTTCCTGCTCAGCGAGTTGATCGCAGCGCTTTACGGCTACGCCTGGCTGAAGAAAACCGTCCTGGGAATGCAACCGGCCGAAGCCTTCGACACCGGCGCCGAGGCGCTGGCATGGACGATCGTCGGCCTGTTCGGTCTGCTGTCGATCGCGCTGGTCTGGACTCTGCCGGGCGAATGGCTGTGGCTGGCGCCGTGGGTCTACTGCCTGCTGGGGCTGTTCGGCCCGACCTTCGACGTGATCCAGCGCCGGATGGCCAGGCGGCGTCTCGAGCCGGCTTCCGGTCGTTCCGGTGAAAAGGAACCCGGCTCGATCCTCAGTGCATCCGGCGCCGATAGCGGCCGTCGATGAAACGATCGAAGAAGCGCCCGAGTGCCGGATGCTCGATCTGCTCGCCGGACACATCGG
The DNA here is from genome assembly GCA_964415285.1 of uncultured Halomonas sp. GTDB lineage: Bacteria > Pseudomonadota > Gammaproteobacteria > Xanthomonadales > Wenzhouxiangellaceae. The sequence continues at coordinate 43,111 of CAYPZP010000005.1, forward strand.
GCTCCAGGTGCTGCTCGGCCACGTAGGTCATGTGCTGCGCGCCGTCGACCAGCACGTGGTACCAGGGCCGATCCTTCGGCGGCCGGCTGACCGCGACCAGCTCATACCAGGTCTCGGTTCCGGCAAACGTGGAGTCGACGTCGACCACCGCGCCTCGATAGTCGTATTTGCGGTGGTGGACCAGCTGGCCCGGACTGAATTTCGGATTCGTCATCGTTTCCATCGACGAGCGGGATGTCGCCAGCTTGCCGCAGCGGCCGCGAAGGCGATGTTGTGTTCGCGATGATGGCCAGCGAACGGCAGGCTGGAGGCGTTACAATCTCATATCGTCAATCGACGATTTACGATTAAAGACCTGCAATCACGAGAACGCCCATGGCCACAAGTCGTGCCGAACGCGCCGCTTCCTCCCCCGCCGCGAGCGAGGAAGCGCTGGCGTCGATGGCCAAGGCCCTCGCCCACCCGGCCCGCGTTCGGATCGTCCGCTTCCTGCTGTCGCAGGATCGCTGCATCGGCGGCGACATCGTCGACGCGGTCGGCCTCGCCCAGTCGACGGTTTCGGAGCACCTGCGGATTCTCAAGTCGGCCGGCGTGGTCCACGGCGAGATCGAACGCCCGCGCATCTGCTATTCGCTGAATCCGACCAGCGTGGCGGGGCTTGCGGCGCTGCTCGAGCAAGTACGCGGACACGCGCTCAGCCCGGCCGGCGATGGCATGCGCTGTGCGCAACCGGGCGCACCGGCATGAACGTTGGAGCAAGCGCATGACCGCCGTTGCCCGCCCCAGGAAGCGTCTGGCCTTCCTCGACCGCTTCCTGACGCTTTGGATCTTCTGCGCGATGGCGCTGGGCGTCGCGCTCGGCACGGTCTTCCCCGGATTCCCGGATTGGCTGGATTCGCTGTCGGTCGGGTCCACCAACGTACCGATCGCGATCGGGCTGATCCTGATGATGTATCCGCCGCTGGCACGCGTTCGCTACGAAAAACTGCCCCTGGTGTTCCAGGACATTCGTGTCCTGGGTCTTTCCCTGGTTCAGAACTGGCTGATCGGCCCGCTGCTGATGTTCGGGCTGGCGGCGCTCTTCCTCGGCGATTACCCGGAGTACATGACCGGCTTGATCCTGATCGGGCTGGCGCGCTGCATCGCCATGGTGCTGGTCTGGAACCAGCTGGCCGGCGGCAGCAATCAGTACGTGGCCGCGCTGGTGGCGTTCAATTCCCTATTCCAGATCCTGTTCTTCAGCGTCTACGCCTGGTTCTTCCTGACCATCCTGCCGCCGCTGTTCGGGCTGGAGGGCAGCGTCGTCGACGTCGGTTTCGTCACCATTGCCAGGGCGGTGTTGATCTATCTCGGCATCCCGTTCGCCGCCGGTTTCCTGACCCGCCATTTCCTGCGCAAGCGGCGCGGCGACGAGTGGTACGAACAAGAGTTCCTGCCGAAAATCTCGCCGCTGACGCTTTTCGCCCTGCTGTTCACCATCGCGGCGATGTTCTCGCTCAAGGGCGCGACCGTGCTCGAGCTGCCGTTGGACGCGCTCAGGATTGCCGTTCCTTTGGCGCTGTATTTCCTCATCATGTTCCTGGTCAGCTTCTGGATGGGGCGGTTGATCCAGGCCGACTATCCGCGCACGACCGCCATCGCCTTCACCGCGGCCAGCAACAACTTCGAGCTGGCCATTGCCGTGGCCATCGCCGCGTTCGGCCTGGCTTCGCCGGTGGCCTTCGCGACCGTCATCGGGCCGCTGGTCGAGGTGCCGGTGCTGATCTCGCTGGTCACGCTCGCGCTGTGGCTGAAAAAGCGCTGGTTCGCCGATCGACTCGAGGATCAGGCCACATGAGCCGACCCGGGCGCGTGCTCTTGCTGTGCGTGGCCAACTCGGCGCGCAGCCAGATGGCCGAGGGGCTGGCCCGCCACGCACTCGGCCCGGACTACGAAGTCGCCAGCGCCGGCTCGGCCCCGAGCCGGCTCAATCCGCACGCCGTCGAGGTCATGGCCGAGATCGGCATCGACATCTCGAATCATCGTGCCAAATCGATCGATGAATTCACGCTCGGCGAGTTCGACCTGGTCGTGACGCTGTGCGGCGAGGAAGACTGCCCCGTGCTGCCACCTCGAGTCCTCAGGCTTCATTGGCCGATCGACGATCCGGCAGGCCAAGAGACCGATCTCCCGGTCGAGCGGGTCCGCGAACGCTTTCGGCGCGCCCGCGACGAAATCAACGACAGGATCGCGCGATTGAACTCGACTCGCGATCCTCAATAACGCAGCACCGAATGCACCGCGTGCGGCACTCTCTCGGCGCCAGCGAGGAATTCCAGCTCGATCAGCACGGCGCAGCCGATCACTTCCGAACCGGCTGCGGCGAACAGTTCGCAGGTCGCGCCCATGGTGCCGCCGGTCGCCAGCACATCGTCGACGACCAGCACCCGGTGATCGGAACGGACCGCATCGGCGTGCATCTCGACCGCATCGTTGCCGTACTCGAGTTGATACTCGCGGCGGATGGTCTCGCGCGGCAGTTTGCCCGGCTTGCGCACCGGCACGAAGCCGGCGCCGAGCGCGCGCGCGACGCCGACGGCGAAAATGAATCCACGGGATTCGATACCCGCGACCCGATCGATCCCCTTGCCGGCGAACGGTTCGTACAAGCGATCCACGGCCCAGGCCATGCCGCCGGGGTCGGCCAGAAGCGGGGTGATGTCCTTGAACACGATGCCCGGTTCGGGCCAGTCGGGCACGTCACGGATCAGGTGGCTGTAATAGGGGCGGTCGCTGGATAGGTCGCTCATTTCGATTTCGCGTCGGTTGGCCGGAATCGGCGATCGGGTCGTGGAATGGTACCCCGAAGCGGCCCCGGCGCACGTCCCGGCCCGCATCCATGCGATGATCTCCCCGAAAGCGGCGGATCATTCCGCCATTCCGAATCGTATCGCGCAACGGGTGATGACTGGAATCCACACCGAACCCAGGAGCGTGCGTCGGCTCGTGATCGAGGGCGAGGCGCCGCTGGTCGTCAAGATCGGCTCGTCGCTGCTGGTCGATGATGCCGGTCGGCCCCGGATGGACTGGATGCGCCGCCTCGCCGGGCGCCTGGCCGAGCGGCCGGGCCCGGTGCTGGTGGTGTCGTCCGGTGCCATCGGGCTCGGCCGCGAGCCGTTGGGCCTCGACGGTCGACCGGGCAGCCTGGCCGAAGCCCAGGCGGCCGCGGCGATCGGTCAGATCCGCCTGGCGCAGGCCTGGGCCGAGGTCTGGAGCGGGCTCGATCGGACCGCGGCCCAGGTGCTGCTGACGCTGGCCGATCTCGAAGATCGGGCCCGCTATCTCAACGCCCGCAATACGATCGAGACGCTGCTCGGTCGAGGCATCGTGCCGATCGTCAACGAAAACGACACTGTCGCGACCGGCGAGATCCGCTTCGGCGACAACGATCGGCTGGCCGCCCGGGTCGCGCTGCTGGCAGGCGCCGAAGTGCTGCTGTTGCTCAGCGACGTCGACGGCCTCTACCGCAGCGACCCGCGCCGGGATCCCGGGGCCGAGCGCATCGACGAGGTCGAATGGATCGATCGCGATATCGAGGCGCTGGCCGGCAGCGCGCAGAAAACCGGTTTCGGCACCGGCGGCATGATCAGCAAGCTGGCCGCGGCGAGGATCGCGGTCGACGGCGGTTGTCCCGTGCTGCTGGCCGGCGGAATCGGAGACGGCGACCCGATCCAGCGCGTCGAACACGGCGGCGGTACCCATTTCCACGCCACCGAGCGCCCGCTGGCGCGCCGCAAGCACTGGCTGCGATCGCTGCAACGCCGCGCCGGGGCGATCCACATCGATGCCGGCGCGGCGGCGGCCCTGGCGCGCGGCGCCAGCCTGCTGGCCACCGGTGTACTCCGGATCGACGGCGAATTCGAGCGCGGCGCGCCGGTCACGATCGCCGCGCCCGAAGGACCAATCGGACAGGGGCTGGCCGGCTACGACAGCGCCGAGGCTGCTGCCATCGCCGGCCACCGCAGCAGCCGTTTCGAAGCCCTGCTCGGCTATGCCGGACGCGGCCCGGTCGTCCATCGCGACGACCTGGTACTGTTCGGGCGCTAGTGGAGCCCGCCAAGACGCACAGGAAGATCAACGCAATGCGATTTTTCTTCGCGTCTTCGGGTCTTTTGCGAGAGCCCATTCCGGTTTCGGGATGAGTAAACCGCTATCGACTTCGGGCCGAGGCGAAAAGACCATTCAGCACATAATGGTTTTTCCTGGCGTCTACGCGCCTTCGCGAGAGTTGGTTTTCAAGGTCTACGGAAAAAGCGCCGAACCATCCGCCGTCGCGCCAGTCGCAGCGAACGAACAACGAACAACGAACAACGAACAACGAACAACGAACAACGAACAACGAACGAAACAAATGAAACCAACGCAAGCAACACCGAACGACGGCATCGACGAACTCGGGCGCCGCGCGCGCCGGGCCGCCAGGGCGCTGGCACGAGCGCCGGGCGCAGTTCGCGACGACGCTTTGCGAGCGGCCGCGCGCGCGGTGCGTGTGGCCGCCGCGCGGATTCTCGAGGCCAATGCCGGGGATCGCCGGCGCGCCGCCGAGCGCGGGCTGGGCGGTGCGCTGGTCGACCGGCTGAGCCTCGACGCCGAACGCGTCGAAGCGATCGCCCGGGGGCTCGAGGCGGTGGCCGGCTTGCCCGACCCGCTGGGCCGTGAACTGGCGCGCTGGCAACGCCCCAATGGACTCGACATCGCGCGCATCAGCACGCCGATCGGCGTGATCGGCGTGATCTATGAATCGCGCCCCAACGTCACGGCCGACGCCGCGGCGCTGTGCCTCAAGGCCGGCAACGCGGTGATCCTGCGCGGCGGCAGCGAGGCGGTGGCCAGCAACCGCGCGGTTCACGCCGCGCTGGCCGAGGGCATTGCCGCGGCGGGAATTCACGACGCCGCGGTGCAGATGGTGCCCGACCAGGATCGTGCCCGGGTCGGCGAACTGCTCGGCGCCCACGAGTTCATCGACGTCGTCGTGCCGCGCGGCGGCCGATCGCTGGTCGAGCGGGTGCAGACCGACGCGCGCGTTCCGGTATTCGCACACCTGGACGGCAACAACCACCTGTACCTGCATTCCTCGTCGATCGCCGCCGACGCGCTGGAGGTGATCGTCAACGCCAAGATGCGCCGGCCCGGAATCTGTGGCGCGCTGGAAACCCTGCTCGTCGACGCCGCCAGCGTCGATCGACTGCCGGCGATCGTCGATGCGCTCGGCGCACGCGGCTGCAGCCTGCGCGGAGACGAACGGTCGCGCGACGCCGATCCGCGCATCGAAGCGGCGAGCGAAGCGGACTGGGACACCGAATACCTGGATTCGATTCTCGCCGTCGCCGTCGTCGATTCCCCCGACCAGGCGATCGACTGGATCGCCCGCCACGGTTCCGGCCACACCGACGGCATCCTCGCCGAGGATCCCGACGTGGTCGCGGCATTCGTCTCCGAAGTCGACAGTGCCATCGTCGTGCACAACGCTTCGACCCAGTTCGCCGACGGCGGCGAGTTCGGCTTCGGCGCCGAAATCGGAATCGCGACGGGACGCCTGCACGCGCGCGGGCCGGTGGGCCCGGAGCAGCTGACGACGTTCAAGTACATCGTCCGCGGCGCCGGCCAGATCCGGCCTTGATCGGCCCGGGGCGCCAACGTGTTGTCTCGCGTCCGGCCTTGCGGCATGATGAACACGCGACGCGGCCATTGCCCGATGCGTGACGAGTTCTCTTTCGATCCGAGCAACCGACCCATGATCCGAATCCTGTGTCTGACCCTTGCCGCGCTGGCGCTGATCGCGCCGGGCCGCGACCCTGTTGCCGAAACGATTGCCGAAACGACCGCCGAAACGACCGCCGACACCGCGCCGAGCTACGAGCCGTGGCCGAGCGTGGCCGAAATCCATGCCGCGATGCGTGCCGGTGACATCAGCGCGGCGGTGCTGGTGGAGCGTCATCTCACGCGCATCGAGCTGCTCAACCCGGAGCTGAACGCGGTCATCGCGCTCGACCCCACGGCCCGGGCCCAGGCGCGCGAGCTGGACCGGCGGCTGGCCGCCGGCGACTGGGCCGGGCCGCTGCACGGCATCCCGGTGCTGCTCAAGGACAACATCGAATCGAAGGACCAGCCGACCACCGCCGGCTCGCTGGCGCTGACGGCCAACACCACCGGCCGCGACGCGCCGCTGGTCGAGCGGCTGCGGATAGCCGGCGCCGTGATCCTCGGCAAGGCCAACCTCAGCGAGTGGGCCAACTTCCGCTCCAACCGCTCGTCCAGCGGCTGGAGCGGCGTCGGCGGCCAGACCCGCAACGCCTACGACCCCACGCGCTCACCGTGCGGGTCGAGCTCCGGTTCCGGCACCGCGGTGGCCGCCGGCATGGCGGTGATGGCCGTCGGCACCGAAACCAACGGCTCGGTGGTCTGCCCGTCCTCGGCCAACGGCCTGGTCGGCATCAAGCCCAGCGTCGGCCTGATCAGCCGCAGCCTCGTCGTGCCGATCTCCCACAGCCAGGACACCGCCGGCCCGATGGCTCGCAGCGTGCGCGACGCGGTGCTGATGCTGGCGGCGATGGCCGGCGCGGATTCGGCCGATCCGGTCACCGCCGAGCGGCCCGACTGGTCTCCGTCGACGCTGATCGACCACGTCGGCCCGGAGGGTCTCAACGGCAAGCGCATCGGCGTGCTGCGCTCGTCGGCCGGGTTCCATAGCGAAGTCGATGAACTGCTGGCCGCGGCGATCACGGCCATGGACCAGGCCGGCGCCGAAATCGTCGACGACCTCGAGTGGGAATCGCCCGAAGGCTTCGGCGGAAACGCCTACGACGTATTGCTCTACGAATTCAAGAACGACCTCAATGCCTACCTCGGCGACCTGCCGGACGCCGAACTGTCGGCGATGACACTCGCGGATCTGATCGAATTCAATCGCGACCACGCCGACGAGGAAATGCCGTGGTTCGGCCAGGAAATCTTCATCGACGCCGAGGAAAAGGGCCCGCTGACCGACGAGGCCTACCTCGAGGCACTGGAAGCGGTGCAGCAAGCCACCCGCGCCGACGGCATCGACCGGCTGCTGGCCGAGCACGACCTCGACGCACTGATCGCACCGACCGGTTCACCGGCCTGGACCATCGACCGGGTCAACGGCGATCATTTCATCGGCGGCAGCTCGTCGCTGGCCGCCATTTCGGGCTACCCAAACATCACCGTGTCAATGGGCCAGGTCCACGGCCTGCCGGTCGGCCTTTCGATCTTCGGCGCCCGCTTCAGCGAGCCGGTCCTGATCGAGATCGCCAGCGGCTTCGAGCGCGCCGCCGGCGGGTTCCGTCCGCCGCAATCGCCTTAGAAGACGCGATCGATCGACGATGCGACCGGCACGGCGCCGTGCCGCCAGTTTCATGAAGGAGAACCATCCATGACCCGACTTCGAATGCATCATCGCCTTGCACTGCTGCTCGGCCTTGGGCTTTTTGCCGCCACCGCCCCGTGGGCCCAGGAAAGCGAGCGCGATGACCCGCTGGCCACGGCGCTGGCCGGCCTCGAACTGCGCACGATCGGTCCGGCGTTCATGTCCGGACGCATCGCCGATGTCGTGATTCACCCCGACAACCCGAACGTCTGGTACGTCGGCGTCGGCTCGGGCGGCGTATGGAAAACCGCGAATTCGGGTACCACCTGGGAGTCGATCTTCGACGGTCAGGGCTCGTACTCGATCGGCGCCATCACGCTGGATCCGTCCAACGCGAACACGGTCTGGGTCGGCACCGGCGAGAACGTCGGCGGCCGTCACGTGGGCTACGGCGACGGCGTCTATGTCAGCCACGACAGCGGCGGCACGTGGAACAACGTCGGCCTGGAAGCCTCCGAACATATCGGCAAGATCGTGGTCCACCCCGAAGACCCCGACACGGTCTGGGTCGCCGCCGAGGGCCCGCTGTGGACTTCCGGCGGACAACGCGGCCTGTACAAGACCACCGACGGCGGCGGGAACTGGACACGCACGCTGGTCGGCGAACAAGGCGACGACGTCTGGACCGGCGTGACCGACATCGAGATCGACCCGCGCGATCCCGACGTGCTGTACGCGGTGACCTGGCAGCGCCACCGCACCGTGGCGGCCTACGTCGGCGGCGGGCCGAACTCCGGCGTCCACCGCTCCAGCGACGGCGGCGAGACCTGGACCGAGTTGACCAACGGCCTGCCGAGCGCCGACGCGAACGCCAACCTCGGCAAGATCGGCCTGGCAATCTCGCCGCAGAACCCCGACGTGCTGTATGCGGCCATCGAACTCGACCAGCGCGAGGGCGGCGTCTGGCGCTCCAGCGACCGGGGTGCGTCCTGGACGAAGATGTCCGACCGCATCGCCGGCGGCACCGGTCCACATTACTACCAGGAACTCTACGCCAGCCCGCACGCGTTCGACCGAATCTACTTCATGGACGTTCGCGCCTCGGTCTCCAACGACGGTGGCGCGAGCTGGGAGTCGATCGCCGACGCGTCCAAGCACGTCGACAACCACGCGCTGGCGTTCCGCCCGGACGACCCGCATTACCTGCTGATCGGCACCGACGGCGGCCTGTACGAGACCTTCGACCACGCCGATACCTGGCGCTACATCAACAACCTGCCGGTGACCCAGTACTACAAGGTCGCCGTCGACGACGCCGAACCGTTCTATACCGTCTACGGCGGCACCCAGGACAACAACACCCAGGGCGGACCGTCGCGCACCGACAACGTCTCGGGCATCCGCAACTCCGACTGGTTCGTCGTGCTGTTCGGCGACGGCCACCAGCCGGCCACCGAGCCGGGCAACCCGGACATCGTCTACGCCCACTGGCAGCAGGGCAACCTGGTTCGCCACGACCGCACCACCGGCGAGATCGTCTACATCCAGCCGCAGGTCGGCGAGAACCAGGCGCCGAACCGGTTCAACTGGGATGCGCCGATCCTGGTCAGCCCGCACCAGCCGACGCGCATCTACCACGCCTCGCAGCGCGTCTGGCGTTCCGACGATCGCGGCGACTCGTGGACGAGGATCTCCGGCGACCTGACGCGCAACCAGGACCGCTACGACATCGAGCACATGGGGCGCCAGTGGGGCTGGGACGCACCCTGGGACACCTTCGCGATGTCGAACTACAACACCATCACGTCGCTGGCCGAATCGCCGATCGAGGAGGGGCTGCTGTACGCCGGCACCGACGACGGCCTGATCCAGGTCTCCGAGAGCGGCGGAGAGAGCTGGCGCGAGATCGAGGTCGGCGACCTGCCCGGCGTGCCCGATACCGCGTTCGTCAACGACATCAAGGCCGACCTGTTCGACGCCGATACGGTCTACATCGCGCTGGACAACCACAAGTACGGCGACTACAAGCCCTACCTGCTCAAGAGCACCAACCGCGG
>CAYPZP010000006.1:0-41685 GCA_964415285.1 uncultured Halomonas sp.
GCGTGGTGTCAGAGATGTATCCCATCAAGGGGTCGGTGAGAGCATCCGTGAGCCGGGGCAGGGCGGCCACCAGGCCGACCAGGGCCGGGTTCATGCCCAGCCCGAGATTCAGCACGATCACCATGCCGCCGATGGCTGCGGCCAGCAGGTTATTGACGAACGCCCCGAGCCCGTAGATCACCTTCAGGGGAAAAGGGATCCGATCCTCCGGGGCCGTTTCGTAATGTGTGCCGCTGCTCATGCTGTCGATTTGCGCTTTTTATTCTCGTTTTAGACGGCTAATACTATCTTTAATCAAATTGACAGCGCTGTCAAACCTTGTTAAAAACGCGCTGCGTTCCCAGCCTCATTCGCTGCGCGCCCAGTTCACGTAAACACGGCATGTGATCATGGCCCGCGGGGAATTCCCGCGTCAGATGCCGCACTTGCTGCATTTCGCGCTTTGTCGTGTAACAGTTGAACGAGACACCTGGTGACGAACCCCTTGTACCACGACGCGTCCATCGAGCAAAAAACAGCGGCTTTACTGGCGAGGATGACCTTGCCGGAGAAAATCGGCCAACTGAGCCAGATGAATGCGAGCGAGGGCCATGTGGCGGACTATCTGGCGGAAGACCTGCGCGCCGGACGCGTGGGCGCGGTACTGAACGTGGGGCAGGCGGATGTCGTCAACGAGCTGCAGCGCATTGCCCGGGAAGAGAGTCGGCTGGGGATTCCCCTGCTGGTGGGCCGAGACGTCATTCACGGCTTCCGGACCGTGATGCCGATCCCGCTGGGCCAGGCCGCCAGCTGGAACCCGGAACTCGCCCGGGATTCGACGCGCATGGCGGCCCGGGAAGCCGCGACGGTCGGCATCAACTGGACTTTCGCTCCCATGATCGATGTGGCGCGCGACCCTCGTTGGGGGCGGATCGCGGAAAGCCTCGGCGAAGACCCTTTCCTCGCCAGCCGGTTGGGGGAGGCGATGATCCGGGGATACCAGGGCGACGACCTCGCGGCCCCCGATACGATCGCATCCTGCGCGAAGCATTTCGCGGGCTACGGCGCCGCAGAGAGCGGGCGGGACTATGCGACCACGAGCATTCCGGAGATCGAGCTCCGCAACGTCTATCTGCCGCCATTCAAGGCCGCCGTCGACGCGGGGGTCTGTACTTTCATGCCGTCTTTCTCGGAACTCAATGGCATTCCGCCGACGGCGAACCGCTACCTGCTGCGGCAGGTTTTGCGCGAGGAATGGGGCTTCGAGGGTTTTGTCGTCAGTGACTGGGACTCCGTCCGGCAACTGCGGATCCACGGTCTCACGGAGAATGACCAGCAGTCGGCGCTGGCGGCCTTCGAGGCCGGCACGGACATGGAGATGGCGGGAGGCGCGTACGTGGAGCACCTCGCGGGACTGGTCATCGCAGGCCGCATCGATCTGCAGCTGATCGATGATGCAGTCGCCCGTATCCTGCGGCTCAAGTTCCGGCTTGGGTTGTTCGATGATCCTCGCTCAAAGCATAGACGGCTGCCGCCGCTGCTCAGCGAGGACGCACTGGAGATCGCGAGGATGTCGGCCTTGCAGAGCGTGGTGCTGCTCAAGAATGCGTCGGGTACGCTGCCTTTGCAGGCCGGAGCAGTGGCCTCGGTCGCCATCGTCGGACCGCTCGCGGATGCACCTCATGAGCAGATGGGGACATGGGTGTTCGATGGGGATGCCGCGGATACGATCACGCCGCGCCAGGCCATCGAGCGCCTGGCCGGAAGCGCAGTGGAGGTGCGCTACGTGGGCGCGATGGAGAACTCGCGGAGCAGGGTCAACCCGGAGTTCGACGAGGCCGTGGCCGTCGCCCGCGCATCTGACGTCGCCATTGTGTTCCTCGGCGAGGAATCGATTCTTTCCGGAGAGGCGCATTCGCGCGCCGACATCGGCCTCCCGGGCGACCAGGCGGAACTGGTGCGGCGGCTGAGCGAGACGGGGAGGCCTCTCGTCGGGGTGGTGATGGCCGGCAGGCCGCTGACGCTGACCGGTGTCATCGATTACCTGGATGCCGTGATGTTCGCCTGGCATCCGGGGACGATGGGCGGCCCGGCGATTGCCGACCTGTTGTTCGGGAACGAGTCGCCTTCCGGCAAGCTGCCCGTCACTTTCCCGCGAATGGTCGGCCAGGTGCCGATCTATTACAGCCAGAAAAACACCGGCAAGCCGCCGTCCCCGGATACGATCGTTCACATCGACGACATCGATACCCACGCGCCGCAGACGTCGCTGGGGATGACCGCGTTCCACCTCGACGCGGGCTATCGGCCGCTGTTTCCCTTCGGCTTCGGACTCTCGTACGCCGAGTTTCATTATCACGATATCCGTGCGAGCGCCGCCGAGATCCCGCTCGGGGGGGCGGTGACGATCAGCGCTGAGTTGACCAACCGGGGCCACGTCGCGGCCGACGAGGTCGTGCAGTGCTATATCCGCGACCTGGTGGGCAGCGTCACGAGGCCCGTGAAGGAGTTGAAAGGTTTCCGGCGCATTCGGGTCGAGCCGGGCGAGACGGTCACCGTGGAATTCGAGCTGCATACGGACCAGCTGGCGTTTTACGGCCGCGCGATGCGACTCGAGACCGAGGCCGGCGAGTTTGATGCGTGGATCGGCGGTGACTCGGATACGGAACTGAAGACGACGTTCGGGGTCCTGGGCGCCGACTGATCCGCCCGGCACGATCACTCGAAACCCTTCGCAACCTGCTGGCGTGAGGCCGCAATGAAACTATCGCTGAAATTTCTCCTGGCCGTGTTCGCGGCAGCCGTCTTCGGCGGCGGCTGTCAGTTCAATTCCACCAGTGCCCCCGGAGAGCCAGCGCCCCTGACAATCCGGCAGTCGCCCGCGGATCTGCTGGCCGGGGAGACTGTGGCGGTTTCCTATTCGGGATATCGTGTCGGCCAGCACCCGGATCTTGGCGACGGCGCGATCTACCCATCCCCGGCCGAGATCATCGAGGACCTGCAGATATTGGTCGCGCACGATTTGCGCCTCATCCGGCTGTACGACGCCGGTGATAAATCCGCCACGACGCTGGAGCTGACCCGGCTTCACGACTTGCCCATCAAGGTGCTGCAGGGCATTTGGCTCAGGGCCGAAGTGAGCAACCACGAGGGCTGCCCCTGGCTCGACGAGCCGATTCCGGACGAGGTCCTGGCAGCGAACATCCTGGCGAACAAGGCGGAAATCCGGCGCGGCATCGACCTGGCGCGGCACTACCCGGAGATTGTCGGGGCCGTCAATGTGGGCAACGAGGCGCTGGTGGAGTGGAACGACCACATGGTGCCGCTCGAGCAGGTGATCGGCTACGTTCGACAGGTGAAGGCGGAGATCGAGCAACCCGTCACCGTGGCCGATAACTACGAGTGGTGGATACGCGATGGCGCGCCGCTGGCGGCCGAAGTCGATTTTCTCGGTGTGCACACCTACCCGCAGTGGGAGGGAAAGACCATCGACGAGGCACTGGCCTACACCATCGAGAACATAGAGGGCGTGCGCCGGGCGCTGCCGGACAAGCCGATCGCCGTTCTCGAGGCGGGCTGGGCGACCGTCGCCGAGGAGTTCGGCGGACGCGCCAGTGAAGCACAGCAGCCACGCCATTTTCATGAGCGGTACGAACGGGCGGTTAGGGAAAACATGACGGTGTTCTTCTTCCAGGCCTTCGATGAGCCGTGGAAGGGCGATCCGGCGCGGCCATTGTCCGCCGAGAAGAACCGGGGACTGTTCAACGTCGATCGAACCCCGAAATCGATATTCCGGCAACCAGGCGCCGCGAGCGAGCGATGAGCAAGCTGGCCGCCAGCGCGAAGCCCTCTATCCGCGGACTGCGGGCTTTCTGCATCGCCGCGCGCCACGAAAGCTTTCGCGTGGCGGCCGATGAGCTGCACATCACTGCTTCCGCGGTGAGTCACCAGATGAAGAAGCTGGAGGAGATGCTGGGGGAGCAGTTGTTCGACCGCAGCACTCGGGACCTCAAGTTATCCAAGACGGGCACGATGCTCTACGAGGAATTGAGCCCCCTTATCGAGCAGTTGGACAGCGTGGTCAGGAAATACCGCAAGGGGGCCAGGCAGAGTTCGATCCGGATCTCGGTGCAACCGTTCTTTGCCAGCGAGTTTTTCATTCCGCGCCTGCACGAGTTCACCGTCGCTAACCCGGAAATAGACATTCACGTCGGCACCAGCGACGAGAGCGCCGAAAAACATCCGGCGGACGCAGACCTTTCGATCCGCCTTTTCAGGACGCCGCCGCAAGACATGCAGGTGGACTTGTTGTTCCCCCTGCGAATGGTTCCGGCCGGGTCACCGGAGTTCAAACGTAGCCTGTCCGTCAAGAGCAAGAGTATCCAGAGCGAGTTCCCGATCATTGTCCATGAGACCTACCCGAAGGCATGGCAGCAATGGCAGGAATTATCCGGCGTGACGCTGCCGGCCAACCCCAAGGCGACCCGGCTGGACTCGATGATTGCCGTGGTGCGGGCCGCACAGCGCGGCATAGGTGCGGCCCTCGTGCCGATACCCATAGGGAATCTTTGGTTCGATGAGGGCAGCGTCGTGCGTCTCTTCGAGCAGGAACTCGTCGCCGACGTGTCCTACTATCTCGTCTGCCCGGCGAACCGGGCAGAAAACGAGAGCGTGGCTTTTTTCCGCAGCTGGATATTGCAGAATTTCGCGAGTCCCGCCTGATTTTTTCTCAACCCTGGGCTGAATTCTTTTCGTTTGTCGTCGAATGGCCGCTTGTCCAGAATGTGTTTGCGGATCGCGATAGTGCGATCGGCAAATCGCCGGCGGCCCAGGCCGTCATGGAGAAGAGATCATGTCACACAAGGCTGGAACTACACGTGACTCCTTCACGTTTAGCTTGGGCGGTCTGACAACGATCGCATCAGTTGTGCCTGCCCCTGTCGTTGCAGATAACCGGATACGCCAGGAATGGACGACGCGGAAGGGCCGCAATCGCATCAGGTGCGATGGCGACTCTCACCGTCAGGAGAACGACTGCCCATCCGCCGCATAGTCACGCCCCAGATGAGGAGCAGCCGCAGCTTCCCCGGATAACATCTGTTCGGCTTGCCGGGACCTTCCCTGGATCGCCAATCTACGGCGATCCAGGCCATTTCCCGTGGGGCTCGGGTATAATTGACAACGCTGTCAGTTATCGGTAAGTATATTCCCCGTGGACGCTCATAAATAGAAATCCGGCAGATTGCGTCCTGCCCCGGGGAGTTCGTCAATGCAGTTTAGAATCAACGGGACACAGGGAAGACTCGCCCTTTTGTGCACCGTCTCAGCCCTCACGGCTTGCATCGGTGACAGTGACGATGGTGCGCTGTCCGGGGTGGTGGTGGCGCCTCCGCCGGCCGTGTCGCCGCAGGACAACGTCAACATTTCCGATCCTACTCTGGTCTTGTTCGACAACGAGCCGGTCGGGCCGGGCGACGAATTGATCCAAGTATGGGAGGAAGAGTTCGACGGCGAGAGAGTCGACCCTGAGACCTGGTTCTTTCAGAGCGGCGACGGCACCGACGAGGGCATCCCTGGCTGGGGCAACAACGAGTTGCAGTACTATCTGCCGGACAACGCACAAGTCAGTGACGGCATGCTGACGATCACCGCCCGCGAAGAATCGACGGGCGGCTTCAATTACACATCAGCAAGAATTATCACTCGAGACCGTGTGGCGGTCCGATATGGCCGTATCGAGGCTCGCATCCGGCTGCCCGGGGGGCAGGGCATCTGGCCCGCTTTCTGGATGTTGCCCCAGGACACGAGTTACGGCGGGTGGGCGGCGTCGGGCGAGATCGATATCGTGGAGGCCGTGAATCTCGGCGGATCCGGCGGGAACGAAGTTTTCGGCACGCTGCACTACGGCGGCGAGGCGCCCGCGAACGTATTCACCGGAGAGGCCTACGTTGTTCCGGCAGATGCCAGGGCTGAGTTCCACACGTATTCGATCGAGTGGGATCCCACCGAGATTCGGTGGTATGTCGATGGCGTCCTGTACGCAATGCAGAACTCGTGGTTCTCGACTGCCGCCCCGTTCCCCGCGCCCTTCGACCAGCCTTTCTACATCATTTTGAACGTGGCGGTCGGCGGCAATTTCCCGGGCCCTCCCAACGCCATCACGGCTTTCCCCGTGACCATGGACGTGGACTGGATAAGAGTCTACGCGGGCCAGCCTTAAGCGCGCCGTCCCTTAGGCAAAACTCCGGGTGATCGCGGGACCCAGCCAAGCGCGCTCGGCATCTCCAGCCAAAAGAACTAGTAAATACACCCAAGTTTCCAGAGATCCAGACCATGCAAGCAATGATCCCCGCAAGCATCTCGCGCATCCTCATGTGCGTCGTACCGGTCCTGTTCCTGGCCGGTTGTTTCGGCGAAGGTGACGGACCGACCAGGATTGCCGGCACGCCCGCGCCGCCGCCGCCGCCGGAAGGCTTTTGCGATGTCATCAATTTCGAGACGGCCTGCGAGCCTTTCGAGTTTACGAATTTCGCGGGTGGCGAAGCGGGGATCATAGACAACCCCGATCAGAGCGGGCTCAACACGACCGACAGGGTCGCGCGGATGCTGAAGTTCGACCCCGGCAATGGCGAGGCCTTTGGCGGCACCAAGCTGCCACTGAATGACGGCATCGACTTTTCCGAGGGTACGGCCTTCACGATGAAGGTTTGGGCGTCGCGTTCCGTTCCCGTGCTCTTCAAGTTGGAGACCGTCAACCCGTTTGTCTTTGCAGAGCGCTCGGGCGACCACAGCGGCAGCGGCGAATGGGAAGAGATCTGCTTCGACTTCACGGGTAGCACGGCCGGTCTCACGGTCTCCGACCTCGCGGTGATTTTCGACATTGGTGTCATCGGTAGCGCTGCCACTAACCCTGACGACTGGACATTTTTCTTCGATGAAATCACCCAGGTGGCGAGCTGTGACGGCGGTGGTGGCGGTGGCGGTGGCGTCGATCCGGGAAGTTTGCCTGTAACTTTCGAGGCCGCGCCCGCGAGCTACGATTTCGGCCAGGAAAACGGCTTTGCCGGCGGCGTCGCTACCGTTATTCCCAATCCCGACCAGTCCGGTCTGAATACGACCGCGCAGACGGCCCGCATGCAGAAGTTCGCCGCGGAGATTTTCGGCGGCGCGACGTTGGTGTTGAGCGACCCGATCGACTTCGGCGAGGGCGAAGCCTTCACGATGAAAGTCTGGTCATCGCGCCCTGTGCCTGTCCTGTTCAAGCTCGAAGATGCAGTCTCCGGTCTCCCGGAGCTCGGCAGGGAAAGCACCGCCAATCACAGCGGCAGTGGTAGCTGGGAACAGTTCTGCTTTGATTTCTCGGGCGATGTGGCGGGCTTCTCGAGCAACTCGATCACGTTCATTTTCGACACCGCGGTGGTCGGGGACGCCGAGAACAATCCTGACGACTGGACGTTTTACTTCGACGAGATCACTCAGGTGGCCAGCTGCGACGCGGGTGGGGCGGATCCTGGGATCATTCCGGACGCGGTCGTCTATGCTTCCGATCCCAATGTCACAGTGGATCTGGCGCCCCCGGTGGTCGATGACCTCGGCTCCGGATCGACCTTCGACTTCTTCTTCGCCGGTGACGCCGATTTCAATCCCGCGTTGCGTGTCCTTAGCGGTGGAGACCCCATCGGTGGTGGCGGTGAGGGCGGCGACATCGCCGTCAATGGGGGGTTCGAGACCGGCGCATTCGACGGCTGGGAGCGGTTCCTGAACGGTGGCGTCATATCCATCGTCACGGACAACCCGTCATCCGGGACTTTTGCGGCGAACCTGTTGGTGCCTGTGCGAGGGCCCGGTGATACGGCCGCCGATCCGCTGATCAAGAATGCCAACCTGGAAGCCGGCAATCTCACGCCCGGTGCGTCGGTCACAGTTTCGTTCGACATGCGGGGTACGCTTTCCGGCGCCGGCGGCGTCGTGTTTGCCGAACTGTTCTCCGAACTCGCGGGTGAAGGTGTGTCCGCAGCGGAGATTCTGAGCGGTGGACCGCTGACGCCGACTGCCGACTGGGAGACCTACAGTTTCACCACGACGCTGGGACCCGATGTCGCCGGGGGCGTCACGTTGCAGCTTAAAGCCAGTTGCGGGCAAGTCGAAGGTTGCGGCGTCGATGCATTCTTTGACAACGTCTCCATCGTCGTGGGCACGGATGGCGGAACGGGCGGCGCGCCTCCCACGGCCAATGGTCCTTTAGACATCGGGTTAATCGCGCTGACTGGTTATGCGCCAGGCTTCGCGGCCGGTTTCGAAACCTTCAATTTCAAGGTCAAGGGCCTTCCTGAGAACACGATCGAAGTCAGGTTCATCGAGGGAGGCGACACCAGTCGAGTCTACGACGTGACTAGCTACGCGGGCTCGACCGATTTGGGGAATGGCTGGTATCAGCTGGCGATCCCGTTGACCGACTTTGCGGCAACCATTGCCAGCAACGAGGGTTTCCTGCTCGGGCCGCTCGGCCCGCAGGCCTCACGGTTCTCGTTCCTGCTCACCGATATCGGTTTCAGTGGCACGGCCGATGGCGGTGGCGGTGGCGGTGGCGAAGTCGGTGCCAATATCGTCATCAATGGCGGATTTGAGACTGGCACCTTCGAAGGCTGGGAAACATCCCCCGGCGGTGCCGTCCAAGCGATTGTGACCGACAACCCGTCTTCCGGAACCTATGCGGCCAACCTCAATGTGCCTGAGCGCGCACCGACCGATGCCGGTGTCGATAATGTCATCAAGAACGCCAACCTGGAGGCGGGAAATCTCACTCCCGGGGCTGCCGTCACTGTTTCGTTCGACATGCGCGGGACGCTTTCCGGCGCCGGCGGCGTCGTGTTCGCGGAGTTGTTCTCCGAACTTTCGGGCGGCGGCACCTCCGCCGCGGAGATTCTCAGCGGTGGACCGCTGACACCGACTGCGGACTGGGTTACCTACACGTTCCCCACAACGCTGGGAGCCGATGTCAGCGGCGGCGTGTCGCTTCAACTCAAGGCGAGCTGCGGGCCCGTCGAGGGCTGCGGTGTCGACGTCTTCTTTGACAACGTCTCGATCACCACCGGTGGCAGTGTCGAGCCGCCGCCTACGGGTGACAGCGTGGTCATCGACTTCGATGGGGGCGGTTCGTTCGACTTCGTCGATTTCGAGGGCGGCGTGGCAGCGGTGATCGCGAACCCCGATGCGAGCGGTATCAACACCAGCGCGCAAGTCGCGCGAATGCAGAAGTTTGCGGGCGCGGCCTTCGGGGGAAGTACGCTCCCGTTGGCCAGCGCGATCGACTTCTCCGGGGGGCCGGCTTTCACCATGAAGGTATGGTCGGCGCGCCCGGTGCCCGTGACCTTCAAGCTCGAGGGCCTGGACCAGGAGCGCGTGGCGAACCACACCGGCGGCAGCGTCTGGCAGGAACTGTGTTTCGACTTCACCGGCTCGACGGCTGGTCTTCCGGCGGACGGAATCACATTTATCTTCGACAACGGGGTGGCGGGTGACGCCGAGAACGATCCGACCAACTGGACGTTCTATTTCGACGCCATCGAGCAGGTGAGTGGTTGTTCTGCGGAGCCGCCGGTGCCGCCTGTCGGGAACTTCCCGACGATCTCGTTCGATGATCCAACCGTGACCTATACGCTGACGGACTTCGGCGGCAACGCCTCGGTCGTGACCAACGATCCGGCCGGCGGCAGCAACATGGTCGCGCAAGTGCTCAGGCCGAATGCTGCTGAAGTGGACGCGGGGACGACGGTATCGACCTTGCCAAACCTGGCTGTGCCGGCGATTCCGTTTACGGCGTCGGAGGCCCGGATGACAGTGCGAGTGTACTCGCCGGATGCGGGCATCCCCGTTGTGTTGAAAGTGGAGGACCTCTCCAATGAGGCGCTGTTCGTCGAGGCCCTGGCGACCACGACAGTAGCGAATGAATGGGAGACCTTGACGTTCGATTTCTCCAGCCCGCAGCCCGGTTCGCCGCCGCTGAACCTGGCGAACACTTACGACAAGCTGTCGATTTTCGTCAACCTCGGGGCCACCGGGGCAGGCGATGAGACCTACTACCTCGACGACATCGCTTTCGGGGGCGACGCGGGCGGCGGCGATAGTTTCGTTATCAATGGGGGATTCGAGACAGGCACTTTCGAAGGCTGGGAGACGACCCCGGACGGTGGCACCCAGGCCATCGTGAGCGACAATCCGTCCTCCGGAACGTTTGCGGCCAATCTTGTCGTACCTGTTCGAAGCCAGGTTGATCCGGCTGTCGACAATCTGATCAAGAACGCCAACCTGCAAGCCGGTAACCTCACGCCCGGCGCCGTCGTTACCGTCTCCTTCGACATGCGCGGCACGCTTTCCGGTGCCGGCGGCGTCGTTTTCGCGGAGTTGTTTTCCGAGCTGGAGGGCGAAGGCACTTCCGCCTCGGAAATTCTCAGTGGTGGACCACTTGCACCCACCGCCGAATGGCAAACCTACAGTTTCACCACGACCCTGGGACCCGATGTCGGCGGCGGCGTATCGCTGCAGCTGAAAGTCAGTTGCGGACCCGTCGAAGGCTGCGGTGTCGATGCGTTCTTCGACAACGTCTCCCTCGTGCTCGGCGAGGGCGATGCCGGTGGCGGTAGTGGTGGAGGCAGTGGCGGCGGCGGCAGCGGCGGCGGTGGCATCGGCGGCGGCGGCGTCTGGGACGGCGGGGGCATCGCCATCAACGGCGGATTCGAGACAGGGACGTTCGACGGCTGGGAAACGATCCCGAACGGCGGCATACAGTCCATTGTCACGGATAGCCCGTCTTCCGGAATCTACGCGGCGAACCTGATCGTCCCCGTTCGCACCCAGAGCGATGCGGCTGTCGATAACCTGATAAAGAACTCCAACCTGGAGGCGGGCAACCTCACGCCCGGCGCATCCGTCACGGTTTCTTTCGACATGCGCGGCACGCTGAGCGGCGCCGGGGGCGTCGTGTTCGCGGAGTTCTTCTCCGAACTCACGGGCGGCGGCACCTCCAGCGCGGAAATATTCAGCGGTGGACCGATCACGCCGACGACGGACTGGGTGAAATACACGTTTGAAACGACCCTCGGACCGGATGTATCCGGCGGCGTCACCCTGCAACTGAAAGCCAGTTGCGGACCTGTCGAAGGCTGCGGTGTAGATGTCTTCTTCGACAACATTTCCATCGTGATCAACTAGCGGTAGCGGACGGGTGACGACTATGCAATCGCTGGATATTTCACGAGATCCCCAAGTACAAAAAAGAGTGTTCGCCATGGCTGAAATAGCTTTCTTCAAGCGGGTAACGCGAGTTCTCAGCCTGCTCACAGTCTCACTGCTCGTCAGCACGGGGTTCGCCGCCGCCGCCCAGGCGGTCGATGTCATAACGACTCACAAGGATGAGAACGGCTGGAAACTGCAGGTCAACGGCGAGGACTACTTCATCAATGGCATGGTGTGGAGTTACACGCCAAGAGGCGAGAACTACAGCTACAACCTTTGGGGTGAATCAGACGAGTTCATCAGGAAGGTCCTTGATTATGACTTCGGGTTGATGCGGGCGGGGGGTGTGAACACCGTCCGCAGTTTCGCCATGATCCCGCCCAAGTGGGTCACGTACGTATACCGGGAACACGGCATCATGACGGTCATCAATCCGCTCATGGGCCGCTACGGGGCCAGCATCAACGGCAAGTGGACGCCGAACACCGACTACTCCGACGAGTTGACCCGCGCGACGCTGAAAGCCGATACGTTGGCAATCGTGGAACGTTACAAGGATGTTCCAGGCGTGCTGATGTTCGCGTTCGGTAACGAAAGCAATTATGGCCTGTCGTGGTCGAGCTTCGAAATCGAGAACCTGCCGGTCGGGGAGCAGAATACGGCGAAGGCGCGATACCTTTACTCGCTGTTCAACGAGGTCATTCTGTCCGGCAAGAAGATCGCGCCCCGGCATCCCTTCACGATCGTCAACGGCGATCTCCAGTACATCGACTTGATCGCAGAGTTGGTGCCGGAACTGGATCTCCTGGGCAGCAATGTCTACCGCGGCAGGAGCTTCACCGACCTGTGGAGCCAGGTTGATGCGAAGCTGGATATGCCGGTCCTGTTCTTCGAGTTCGGCAGCGACGCGTACAACGCGAGAGAGGGCCGGGAAGACCAGGTCGCCCAGGCCAGCATTCTCAAAGACCAGTGGCAGGAAATTTATAACAAGTCGTGGGGCAACGGCGAGGAAGGCAATGCGATCGGCGGCTTCGTGTTCGAATGGCGCGACGAGTGGTGGAAGTACCTCCAGGAGGAGAACCTCGATATCCACGATACGAATGCATCCTGGTCCAACCAGGCGTACCTGTTCGACTGGGCGCCCGGCCGGAACAACATGAACGAAGAGTGGTTCGGTATCGCGGCGCTCGGCACACCGGACCAGGACGGCGTCTACGCGGCCCGACCCAGGATGGCTTACGACGTCCTGGCCCAGGTCTGGGCCATTGATCCTTACCAATTCAAAAAGGGTGCGATCAACGAGGCCATCGGCGGGATCAACATGGATTACCTCGAACTCAAGGGCGAGGTCCGCATGCTGAAGGCCGAGTCCGAGGAGGAGAAGAAGGCGCTGAGCTTCACCGGCGGCGAGCTTCGGCTCGAAATGGTCTACAAGGGAGAAGAGCAGGCGCTGGAGGAGTTTGGTGAAAACGGCGCCGAGTTCTCGGACGGCCAGATGGTATTCCTTGATTTTGCCTTTGCGCCGACTCAGCAGATCGACGGACAGTTCTCCCTGAACATCCTCGGCAACGTGGCCGACAAGGAGCCCCTGGAGATCCAGTACGGGCGCAGGGGACTTCCGCTCGAGATCATCGAGAGTCCCGAAGGAAACTTTATCGTCTCTCCCGTGGGGACGGCGACGCTCGAGGATCGCGAGCGCGTGGAGATCTACGATTTCAGCGCCACCTATCGTGGCGAAATCGCGGATATCGAGGCCTTCTATCACACGCCTCGCTACCACTGGAAATACGAGGGCGATTTCTTCGGCCTGGTCCGCGAGACGACGGACATCTATGGGATGGACATCTGGAACGCGAAGGCGCCCAACGGCATCGAGTTCTCCGGCAAGGGCCCGCTCGAAGGGTTTACGTTGCTGGCCGGCCCGGAAGTCTACTGGGGCGCGAATCCGAAGTTCGTCCTGAAGTACGATTTTGAGCGCGCAGGTGTTGAATACACCTTTATGCACTCGGAGGACCTGGCACGGCTCGGGGATTCGGCGACAGCCACGCAGGCCACCGAGCGGCAAAGTCGCCAGACGACGATCTACGCCGCCACGGATCTTACGGACAGCATCAAGCTTGAACTGGGCGGCATCATGTCAGCGACGGAGAAGGTCGATGACACGTATGACCGAATCTCAGGCGGCAATATCATTCTCGACCAGATCGACTTCAAGGACACACTGGGTTTCAAGGGGAAGCTGAGCTTCGATTTTTTGAACACGCGCTCGTATGTGGCCGCCGATATCGCCGGCCTCGTGGCCGATGGCGGCGACGGCCTCAGGGAGTTCGGCACCCGGCTGCCTTATTCGAACCTCGGCAACAAGAACGAGTTCGAGGCCGGGATGATGATCAATTTCGGCAACTACATGCTGTTCCCGCGGATTCTCTATCGTAACAACCTCGTCGATGCGAACCCGAACGTCCCGGCGGACATTGGCGGAGGCGGTGTCCTGTTTCCCGGACTGTCGCCACGCAATCGCGACGACGACCCGTTCGCGGTGCTCGGCAACCGGGAGGCGCGGGCAGCGGAACTCATGCTGACCTACGACCCGACGCCCGAAACCCCGTTCTACGCATGGGACAACGACATGCGGGAGAACGCGGGCTTCGCCTACAACGTCGGGATCAACTACGTGGATTACCCCACGTTTACAGACTCTTTCCTGTTCTTCTTCGAGGAAGGTGGGACCAATGCGCCGTTCGGTGAGGGGCTTCCGTCAGAAGAGGTCTGGACCGTCGCGAGCCGCATGGTATTCAATCCGAACGTCAAGGTGCGGTATATCGCCGACATACTGGTGGGCTCGGACCAGCCGACCGGCAATCCCGTCGGCGGGACACGCGAGTTCTACGAGTTGGCAGGGACAGTGATCTTAGGCAAGCGGCATATTCTCACGGGCTACTTCAAGAAGGATGCCTGGGGACCGTACGACTTCCACCGGCAGTTCAACGTGACGTTCCCGGAGCAGTTCATGCTCGACTATTCCGTGCTGCTGGACCAAAGACGCGATCCGCTACGCTCGACACAGATCGGAATCCGCGGGCTCTATCGCTCGCTGGATGAGAATTCACCCGGGGACGAGTTCCAGGATGGCGAAAACGATTACCTTTGGCAGACCGTTTTCTACGTCAACTACCGATTCTAGTTACCGGGCATGCATTACGAAGGAATCAAGAAGATGAGTAAGCAATATTCGCAAGGTGCTCGCACGGTCCGGCCAGCCAAGTCGTTGATGGGACTGCTCGGCTTGTGTCTCCTGGTCGCCGGCGGCTGTGATGGCCGCAGCGCCGGCGACGGCATGGTTATCAACCAGATCGTTCTGCCGACCGATACGCTCCTGAACTTGGGATGTGAGGATGTCGGGATCAACGGCGAGACGTGCGTTCTGGTAGACCCCGAAAATCCGTTCGCGTCCGTGCCCATACCGGAATTCGACGTCAACAACCCTGACGCAGAGACGAAGTTCGACTTGGCAGCTGGTATTCCGGCCGGCCCGACCGGCGCGAAGGCACGCTTCTATCTCTGGGCGACGGCGCTTGCAAGGCGGCCGTCCGGAGAGAACCAGTGGCTGACGGCACGAGCGCTGCATGAGTTGTTCGATGCCAACCAAGACCCCCTCATCCAGGCGCAGGCATTGAAAGCCTATCGGTCGGTGCTCGACAACTTCTTCGGATCGGTGACCTTTTTCGAGTGCTGCGGCGGGATCTCGTTTCCGGCCACGCTGAACGAGCGCGTTGCCGACGACCTGTACCGGACGCAGGCGACCGGATTTCGACGGCTGGTGCCCGGGGATCCGCTGAATGTGTTGTCATTGTTCGGCGAGTGGGGCTATACGTATCGGCCCGCGACCCCACCGGACTTTACCGACGGCCTGGTTTTCGTGAACCGCGGCTGAGCCGCCCGTCTCTTCGCCCTGCGTCCGCGTTTCAGGCGGGCGCAGGGCCCGTCGATTCGCGCACCTCAAGCGTACCCGGCACGATTTCCACCCCGCGCCGCGGTGCATCCCGTCGTATGTCCTCGACGAGTGCGAGCGCTGCGAGTTCGGCCATCGCGGCCAGCGGCTGCCGAATCGTCGTCAGGGTGGGGTGGATTTGCCTGGCGAGCGAGATGTCATCGCAGCCAGCGACGGACAGCTGGCCGGGAATCGCGATGCCGAGCTTCGCGGCGACCTTCATGACGCCGGCCGCCATGTCATCGTTGGCTGCGAAGATGGCCGTGGGTCGATTCCGAAGTCGCAGCAACTGCAGCGCGCACTCCTCGCCCGAGCCAATCGAGTTCTGGCCCTGGGCTACGAGCTCCTCGGAAAACTCGATCCCGCCGTCCCGTAGGCCTTCCCGGTAACCCAGGTAGCGGTTGCCCACGGCTTTATGTTGCGGGTGGCCCTTGATGAACGCGATGCGCCGATGCCCGAGCGACGCGAGATAGCGGGTCATCTCGGCACACACCTCACGATCGTTGGTTACCACGCAAAGATGATCGCCGTTGTCCTTGCCTGGCGACAGGCGCACCAGCGGTGTGCCGGTGGCCTCGATCGCATTGACGATCCTCGGCATGTTGGACAGGGGTGCTGCGAGAATAATGCCTGTCGGCCGGATCTGCTCGAGCAGCGCTTCAAGTTCCGACACAACGTGCTTGCTGCTATAGCGGCATGGATGGATCAGCAACTCGTGATTCATGGCCTTGCAAGCGCGCAGCGTACCCTGCTGCAAGCGGATTACGTAGCCCGAACTCGGCACCTCGTAGGCACTGGGATCATCATAGATCAGGCCTATGAGATGCGATCGATGGCTGGCCAGATTGCGGGCAAACTGATTTGGCCTGTACTGAAGTTCGTCGATGGCCTTTTCCACCTGGGCGCGCGTCGACTCGCGCACATTCGGCTCGCGGTTGACCACCCTCGACACCGTCTTGGGCGAAACACCTGCGAGCCTGGCAACATCGTCTATCGTGGCTTTGGCCATAGCCGGTCATCCTAACCAGAGGCTCAAGCAGTATATACGTTCTGCATGACGAGTTTCGGTTTCCGATCGACAGTGAAAAGCCCCCAATGCTTTTCTGGCTCCAACGGGTCCGGCGAACCTTTCCATGGCTCGTCGAAGGCCTCGAATACGAAGGTCATGATCTTTTCCGCCGTGGTCCACTCCATCAGTTCATGATAGTAGTGTCGCTGCAGTTCCTCGGACGCGTTCCATGGGTCAATGCCGCGTCCGTTGGATGCCGTGGTCCAGCCAGCCTCGGTGATCACCACGGGCTTGTCCGGGTAGTGGTCTACCACGGACTGGTAATTCTGCTTGGTGTAGGCGAGCGCGTCATCCATGGTGCGGTATTCCCATGCGGGATACGTATGGACCGAGATGAAATCGAGCTCCTCGGCGAGGGGCTCCAGCTTGTAGGTCCACGGCACGTAATTCTCGCAGAATGTGACGGGTTGGTGAATGGAGGCCTTGAGTGTTCGCACGTGGGCAATGAGCCGGTCGACGGGAACCATGTGGTCGGTCCACTCGACACTTGCCTCGTTGCCGACGGAAACGGAGAAAACGATGTCCTTGTATCGGTTCGAGAGCGCAATGGCTCGCTCGAGCTCTTCGCCGTTGCGGCGGCGATTTGCCCCCAGCGTTTCTTCACTGAACTCCGCGCCCCATGGGCAATGCGGGTTGCTTATTTCGGCTGCCATGTCGAGGCCCAGCATCAGCTTGAACGGCAGCCGCTCGCGGCGGATCACCTCGAGGACAGTCTCGACATGAGGGCCGCAGTCGTACATGCGGAGGAACCGCCAGTTCTGCACGAGTATCAGCAGGTCTTCACGGGTTTCTTCGTAGGAGGGATAGATGCCTTCGGCCGGGCTCTGTCCGTGCCGATAGCCTGAATAACAGATCGCGTTGCCGTGTTTGAGTTTCATGAGGTTCAGAAGTACTTCGGCTCGCCATCCTTGTCCCACAGGCCCCAGTAGGCCCCGACGTCGCCTTCCGCCGCCACCTTCCAGGCTTCGTCGAACGACGAGAAATAGAACATTTCTATGCCATCCTCATCAGCCCACTGGAAAGCGTCGATGAAATACTTGATGGCGTTCCGCAATGAAGGCAATGCACCACCCGTGGCGGTGCCGATATTCGGCCAGCCGGTTTCGCTGATGATCACGCGCTTGCCACCAGCAATGTTCACGACGCGCCGGTACATGTCTTTCATATAGAGGAGGGCGTGCTCTGCCGGACAGCCCTCCCAGAACGGATAGCAGTTCACCAGCAGCACGTCGCAGGCCGCGGTCACGCGAGGGTAGTCCACGAACTTGAAGTAGGCGTCTACGTACCCGACCGGGACGCCCGGGACAGCCTGCTTTACCCGTTGGAGATACGCTAGCAACTCGTCCTCGGAAAGCTCGCCCCGAAGCAGTACCTCATTGCCGACAGCGAGAATGTCCGCCTCTCCGGCCCTGGCCACCTCGATGGCGTTGGCCAGTTCCGTCTCATTCTTCTCCAGATCCTCGTCGAGCCAGACACCGACCATGGTCTTCAGGCCTTGCTCTCTGGCAATCCGGGGCGTGCGCTCGTTGCCTTCCTTGCACGAGAAGGTCCGGATCCAATGGACCCAGGGCTGGATGATGGCCAGGCGTGCGCGAATCTGCGCCTCCGACGGCACGGTTCCGGGGCCCTGACCTTCGAGATAGGGGCTGAACGAGAGGCCGTGGATTTTGCTTTCCAGGATCTGGCGCAGCATGGCACGCAGTTCGTCCAGCGACAACGCCGAGGCATCCACGCCGGCCAACGAGGTCTTTCTTTGGTAGTAATTCGACATCGGACGTCCTTATTGCGCCTGCGTGGCGAACAATGCTTGGGTGTGGAAGGTGAGTTCGAGCCGACGGATCCGGCCGCTGCGCCGGAACAACTCGGTGCTGTCATCGGCCGGGAGCGAGAGTTCCGGCAGGCACCGTATGCTGTCGTCGTCGTGGAAAATCACCAGCGAAGGCGGCGCTTCGTCGTCGAGCCGGTATACGACGGGCACCTGGCACCAGGTGAAGGCCAGGGCGCCGGCAGGAACCTCCACGGATCGCCACTGGCCTTTCAGGTCGAGATAGCGAAACACGCGGGCCGTCGAGACGAATTCACGTTGCCGCAGCAGTGACGGGTCGAAGTGCACGACGCCTTGCTCGACGCGGACGCCGAGCTCACCGAAGCGGCTGATTATTTCCTCCTTGACCTGCCCCGTCATGCCCGGCTGGCGGGCGCCCGCGTGCCGGGGCGTGTGCGAATAGGGGTCGGTCGGGAATGCGCCGTATTCGGCGGGTGTCTTATTGAACCCGATGCCTTCGCGGACGCGGTAATACAGCTCCCCGAGTCGCTGGCGTGTGGTGGATTCGTTATCTGACTCAAGAGCTGCGAAGAAGTTTTCCTGCACAGCCAGCAGCAGTTTCGCGACCATGTGCCAATAAATGGAGCCGAGGCCTTCGAAGCCGAACATCGTGCCCGACCGGCCGGTAAAAGCCTTGTGGTGGAATACCGACTCGTAGATCGCCTCCAGGGAAGGGCGCGCGGTTTCGATATCTTCACCATAGTCCGCTATGAGCAGGTCGAGTTCCGCATGCAGGTCGCTGACGTTCCTGAACTCGGCGCTGAAGCGATGGCACCCCTCTGCGTCGCGCACGATGATGCGCTCATCGCCGGCTGCCAGCATGCGCTCGACGAGAGGCACGGCGGCGATTTGCTCAGCGTTGATCCGGTTCTTCTCGAGGAAACCGGGGAGTTTACGATCCGGGTACAACATGAAGCTGTATTGGTCGGGCCGATATACTTCGCTTTCGAAGAGGGCCTCCAGCACGGGGATCGCTTCCGCCGGGGTGATTGCGTGGGAACTCAGCGCGGCGACTTGACCTTCGAGCATAGGGTACAGCGCCTGGACCTCGATTGCTTCCTCGCGCAGGTCCAAAAGGTTGTATGCGTGGAACAGCCCGTCGTCGCGGCGGTTGGTAGCGATACTGTGGTCGATCGCTGCCAGCGCGTCCTCCAGCAGCCGTGAGATTCCGCTCGCCTCCTGGTCGATGGTGCCCGAGAAGCCCTCGCACCGATAGACGGCCTCGCGATAGCGGCTCGCGGCCTGGCCGAGCTCCGCCAGGACCTGGTAACGAATCCTGGCATCGATGCGTTCCGGCCCCAGCTTTCCACGGAGCCGGCCCAGCACAGCGGTCGTCTCGACAAGCCACTGGTGGACCTCGGTGGACAATGCGAAAGGCTGGTCCTCGGCGGCCAACAGTTCCGACAGGAAGTGCACGTAACGGCGCATGTAACAGAGCGTGACCATCGACAGGCCGTGACCGACCAGTGCATTGTTGGCGTCGTTCCATTCCGGCCGCTGGGTGTTGAGCCAGATACCGCCGTCCACCACCAGGTTGCCGAGCTTGCACAGCAACGGCACCAGCAACTTCTCGAGCAGGTTGACCTGGTACACCTCTCGGTCGGGGCCGAGCACCAGCTTGCCGTCGGCGCCAATCCTGGCCACGCGCTGTTCGAGGCGATCCGCCAGCTCCTCGTCGTAGGTAACCGTGCTCTTGGGGTCCTGCAGCAAAGCCTCGAAGGGCTTGATGCGGTAGGGGACGTTGGCGTAGCAGAACACCGGCTCGCGCAGCAGGCTTTGCAGCCGCTGGGGATAAAAGCGACTGGAGAGTTCGAGAAGCTTCTGCAAGTAGATAATCTGGTGATCACCCCAATAGCCGATGTAGCTCCACGGGTTGTCCGGCTCTTCGACCTCCCAGTCGATACCGTCTTTCGTGATGCGGTAGGGGTTGTAGCCGTCCATTGTCGAGGCGTTGACGAATTTGGCAATCATGTTCCCGATGAAGCCGGGAAAGCTGAGGGCAAGAGCCTCCCAGTTCTGGAAGATGTCGCGCCAGTTGCCCTCGTAGGAAAGGAGGTCGTTACCGTATTCATCCTTGAGCCGGATGGCGAACTGGTTCCATGGTCGGCTCGGGTCACCATGGCGACGGCCGAAGGTGATCGGCAGATACTCACCGGCAAGACGCATCAACTGCGGATCCCCACGGGCCTCCACGATGGCGAGGAGTTCGGCGATGCTGAGCTTGACGGGCAACGCGTCCAGCAGGTCACGGTTGCGCGCGTGGATTCCGCCGTTGAAATTCCGGATCGTTCGGGAAAAGTCTTGCGAGAGCACCTCGTAGTGGTCGAAGAAGATCCCGCCGCGCAGGACGTTGAACAGCACGTTTGCATAATGATGAACCGAGACGTTCTCCTCGGCCGTGGCCTGGAATCCGTCGGCACTCGCCAGGATGCGAGCCATCTTGTCGGAGCCCTCGCGGATGGAGCTGGCGATGGCGTTGGCGACCTCGGCCGGGTTTTTGAGCTCGAGGCGCAAAGCGACCACATCTTTCTGGGACTGCTGGGTGTTAGCAACGATCTGCCAGCATTGGTTAGCGCGGGATCGCAGTTCAATCGTCGCGCTGACGAGGTAGGCGCCACGAATGCCCCGCTTGTGCTGCTCCTGGTGCGGCACCTGGCCGAGACGAAAGTCTTCGATCTGTCCGGACGAGATCAGTACCGTTCGCTGCTCGAGCCCGAGGCAGAACACTGTCGTCGCTTTCAGTGATTCGCTGGGCTCGGCCCGGTCCGTAATGGCGGAGTACAGCGTCATCAGCGCGAGGCCGGTGGCCTCGTCGAGTTCGGTCCACTTGTAGGCATCGACGAGGTTGCTGACGTTGGTCTGGGTGAACAAGGGTGTGTCGGCCGGGAGCAGATTCTGCAGGCCGTCGAGGAAGTCGACCCGTAATTCACGATCGCCCAGGTTTTCCAGCTCGCATTGCCGCACGAAACCATATCGACTGCTTGTCAGCCATGTGTAGCGAAAGGCGAGGTTGAGATCGTGATTGATCTCCTCGAAACAGAGCTTGTTGCCGAGCGTGTTCTTGTAGAGATTACGGGTGGTGTCGAACTTTCCGACCTGCTCGCGGTTGAAGGGCTCCCATAGTTCGAAACCTGTGCCTTGATGAGCTCGCAACAATGTGCGACTGCCGGTGTGGTTCGTGCTCTCGTGGATCTTATCGACGGTGATGTACGGGAACAGCGCGCTGCGCGGAGACACTCGCCCGGCGGTCAAGCCGCCCGTCGAGGAGGCGAACAGCCAGTGATCATCATTCGAAACGACGCTGATGAAGAACGGTGGAATCTGGTCCACGTTGCGGATGGCGTAGTAACGTTCACCGGCGAGATCGACGAATTCGCCATGTACCCGGAGGTGATCGTCCGTACGGCTTCCGATCGGAGTGATTGCGTCCATGACATCCTCGCAGTCTTCAGCTTCTTCTTTTACCGACCGCGGGTGTGAGCGGAACAGTCGGGGCAGGGCGTATCTTTTTGTTGCTGCGGATCATTCTAGACAATATTGACAGCGCTGTCAGCACGATCTATATCTGAGTGCCTGCCGCCAACCGGCTCGGCCCGTTTATCGCGGTCGAATAATCGATCTCTGATCGGCGCGTAAACCGTGCGCAGCATCGCGACCCGGCACAACGAGGAGAGGATGAGCATGAGGATTCCGTCTGTTAAGTTCGCCGCTACGGCTATGCTCCTTGTGCTGTGCAGCGAAACGGGCGAGGCGAGCGGTATGGAGGCAGGTTGGGCCGTCAACGTCGGCGGCCGGCTTACGAGGCGACGGACGGCGCAGCGTACGAGGCCGAGTCATCGGTGGTGGGTGGAACCCCCGGCAGGCTGGAAACTGTCAAGGGCTCCCAGGACCCGTTTCTCTACCAGACGTTTCTCGAGGGCGACGTGGAGATCGATCGCCCGATGCCGAACGGTGTCTACGAACTGACGTTTCATTTTGCCGAGCACGAGCCGTTCGGCGGAGGGGAGCGCGTGTTCGATGTCATCGTGGAGGCCCAACCGGTCATCCGGGGCCTGGACGTCATGAGCTCCCGGGACGGAAAGATCGAGTCGGCACTGAGCGTGACGATCCCGGGTGTCGAACTCACCGATGGCGAGTTCAATGTCGAATTCGCCGCGGTGGTCGGTAAGCCCGTGCTGAGCGCGCTGGTGGTTCGTCCCGGGAGTAGCGCGCGGCAGGTCGGACGATTGATCTGGAGCGATGAATTCGAGGTTGACGGAGCACTCGACCCCGGCAAATGGAGCATCGACGAATGGCCGGCCCGGGTGGTGAACGACGAGGACCAGGCTTACACGGCGCGCGCAAAGAAGCTGCGGGTAGAGAACGGGCACCTGGTCATCGAGGCGCACAAAGAAGATTACGGTAATGCCGCCTATACCTCGGGACGGATACATACGCAGGGCAAGGGCGATTTCCTGTACGGGCGATTCGAGGCACGAGCGGTGCTGCCTCGAGGCAAGGGCACATGGGCGGCGATCTGGATGCTGCCGACGGATCCGTTCCGCTATGCCACGATGTGCCAGCAAGGTGACCGCTGGCAGGGCAGTGAGACCTGCGATGCGTGGCCCAATTCCGGCGAAATCGACTTCCTGGAACACGTCGGCTATGAGATGGGCCACTTGCACGGCACGGTGCACAACCGGGCCTACTACTGGATCAACTGGGAGCAGCGCAAGGCCAGGATTCTGCTCGACGCGCCAGATCGGAACTGGCTTGTCTATGCGGTCGAGTGGTCGCCGGAGAAGATCGAGATCTTCGTGGACGGCACACTGTACTTCACCTACGTCAACGAGAATGACGGCTGGGAATCCTGGCCATACGATCACCCCTTTCACCTGTTACTGAACCTGGCGGTCGGAGGGATGTGGGGTCGCGCAGGCGGCGGCATCGACGATGAGATTTTCCCGCAGCGAATGCTGGTCGACTATGTGCGGCTCTATCGGCTGGCGACGGACCAGTGAGCCGTTTCCGACGCGGGCATAAACCTCCTGATCCCTTGTCCAGTTAGGGCCGTGGCGTCGATTTTTGCTGCGGTTAGCGAAGTGCCTGCGACGGCACCGTCTAACAAGACTGCGTGGCGCTTTGCATTAAGTAAAACAGAGTTCTGGCACATAAAAATCAACCATGCCGTCAAAAAATTGACAGCGCTGTCAACCTTTGATAGCGTTTCTTCCCGCAGCCCTAAAAACACCAGACGAGAGAATGCCGGAATCCCGGCAAGTCGGGAAGAAAAAGAGCCGCGATATAAGAAACCTATAAGGGGAGAACAGCCCCAGAGGGCGCATCAAATCATGATTGACATCTCCCCTTGGACCGTGGCGCTGCTGGGCTTCTTTTGCAGTTACCTTGCGTTACTTAAATTCAGGCCACTCGCCGTGACTATAGGCCTGGTGGACAAGGCAGGTCATCTGAAACGCCATGGTGAAAATGTGCCGATGATCGGCGGGCTCGCCATTTTCGTCGGCTATTTTTTTGTTCTCGCCGCCCATCCAGTGTTGTTGGAAGCGAATGCAGCTTTTTTGGTTTGCGGCGCACTGATCGTCGTCATGGGAACACTGGATGACCGGTTCCCGCTAAGTCCGATGTTGCGCCTAGCGATTCATATAGTCATTGCAGCCATGGCGATTTCCAGCGCCGGACTGACGGTCCAGAACATAGGTGCGCCGTTTGCGACGGGCGTGATCGAGCTGGGTTGGTTCGCGATGCCGTTTGCGGTCCTCGTATTCGTTGGGGGTATTAATGCCTGGAACATGATCGACGGTATCGACGGCCTTGCTTCAGTGCTGGCTTTTATTGCCCTCGGGTTTTTGCTGGTTGTTGCGATTTCCTCCGGGGGAGCGCTGCCAGCCAATCTGCTTGCCTTGCTATGCAGCATAGGCGCGTTCTTCCTCTTCAACCTGCCGTTCCGCGGCCTGCGACGGCACCGGACGTTCTTAGGGGACGCGGGCAGCATGTTCCTGGGATTTGCTGTCGTTTGGCACGCGCTCGCGCTCAGCCAGAACTCGAGCGCTGTTATCTCTCCCGTCACTGCACTCTGGTTCGTGGCGCTGCCGGTGTACGACGTTATTACGACGACCCTGCGACGCGTGCTCAAGGGTGTATCGCCACTCGCTGGAGATCGACAGCACCTGCATCACTTGCTGCAGGATCATGGTTTGTCGATCAGACAAACCTTATTGGTCATGGCGGCGCTGGCCCTGCTCGGGGGGCTCATCGGCCTTTCCAGTCATTACGCAGGCATTTCCGACGGCGCAATGTTCGCCTTGTTCGCATCGCTTGGCGCAGCGTATTTCCTGGGCGTTCGGCGCCTGGCGCAGGGCGCGCGCGCCGTAGCCATGGACTTCGCCTGATGCCAGGGCCGGTTTCTGCCGGAGTTCCGGGGACCGGGCCCTTTCGTTCACCAGGTAAACACAAGGTGCGATGGCCGCTCGGGTGACAAGCGAAAAAGAAGGTTTCGGTGGTGGCGAGAGCATTCCCGGCTCCCAGTGGTTCGCCGTTTACACCAAGGCACGCGAGGAGCACACGGCTCTGCTGAACCTCGAACGGCAGTCTTTCGAGTGTTACTTGCCCGTGATCGACGGTCGCCGACAGCACCGCCCCGGGTACCAGGCGACTCGCGCTACCCCGTTATTTCCGCGTTACCTGTTTTTGAATGCTGCGCCCGACGTCCAGAATTTGGCGACGGTGCGCTCGACACGGGGTGTTGTCGGGCTTGTTCGCGCCGGATTCGAGCTGGTGCATGTCTCCTCGGCAATCATCGCGGGAATCAAGTCCCGCGAGAACCCAGAGACCGGATTAATTACGCTTGACGCCGATTCTCCGGCCAGCGGCGACGTTGTTCGAGTATCCCGCGGGCCGTTCGCCGCACTGCAGGGAGTTCTCATGGAACATCGAGGACAAACTCGATCGCTAATGCTCGTCGAGATTCTCGGCCGTGAAGTCGCGGTTGATATCAACACGCGGTTGTTGCAACGAGCCGGCTGAAAGCCGCAACCGCCGTCAAACTTTATGCGGCTCCGGCAGGAACTGCAGGGCGGTAGCTTGTCTGCATCATGGTTAAGTCAATTGAGCAGGCCCGCCTACCTGTATCTGGAATGCAGCACGATTGTGACGCTTCGTGCGATGAAGTCGAAGCGCCCGGGGATGAATTGAGAATCGGCGATCTCAACATCAGGAAATGAAACATTCGCCATCCTCAGCGCGGTATCCAGAACCTCGCGTACGTTCCAGACGAGGGACCTCAA
This sequence comes from uncultured Halomonas sp., assembly GCA_964415285.1. Taxonomy (GTDB): domain Bacteria; phylum Pseudomonadota; class Gammaproteobacteria; order Xanthomonadales; family Wenzhouxiangellaceae. The sequence goes on from CAYPZP010000006.1 coordinate 25,383, forward strand.
ATGCTTCACGAAGAGAGGGCGCAGCCCGTCAAGATATCGGTGATTACCGTCTGCTTCAACGCCGCAGAAACAATCGCCGATACAATCCAGTCGATACGCTCGCAAAGTCATCCGGATATCGAATATATCGTGGTCGATGGAGGCTCGACAGACGGGACGCTCGCAATAATCTCGCAGAATCGCGATGTGATTTCTGTACTGATCACTGGACCCGATAAAGGCATGTACGATGCGGCAAACAAGGGGATCGACTGTGCTTCGGGCGAAATCATTGGTATGTTGAACGCCGACGATTTTTATGCGGACAAGAATGTATTGAGTGACGTTGCGAATTCGTTGGCAAAGGATAGTCATGCGGTCTACGGGGATCTTCATTACGTGGATCGGGAACACCCGCAACAGATCAGGAGGAAGTGGATTTCCGGTCTGTACGACCGAAGGAAATTCCTGCGGGGATGGATGCCGCCACATCCCACCTTCTTCATCCGCAAGAGTGCCTATGAGACTTATGGCGTTTTCAGGCAGGACTTCAAGTCCGCTGCAGACTATGAACTGATGCTGCGTATGCTTTACAAGCACTCGCTCGAGCCTGTCTATATCGATCGCGTGCTCGTCAAGATGCGGGTGGGCGGGAAGAGCAACGTCTCAATTGCAAACAGGATCAGAGCGAATAGAGAGGACAGGAAAGCATGGAAGCTGAACGGGCTGAAAGCTGCCTGGTACACCCTGTACCTGAAGCCGCTTTCGAAGATCGGTCAGTACCTTAATTAAGGCGATCCGTTCATATGCAGGAAAAAAAGGTGCTCGCGGTCATACCCGCACGTGGCGGTTCGAAAGGCATCCCAGGGAAAAATATCAAGCCATTCGCGGGGAAGCCACTCATTGCGCACTCTATAGAAACGGCCCTGAATTGCCCCCTTATCGACAGGACGGTTGTTTCTACCGATGACGCCCCCATCGCCGAGGTCGCGAGAGCGCATGGGGCTGAGGTCATCGACAGGCCGGGTGAACTCGCGAGTGACGCTGCGTTGGTGATCGATGCGATCAAGCATGCGATTCTCGAAGTCGAGTGCGACGATCAACCCGTGGATATCGTGATGCTGCTGGAGCCTACCTCGCCGTTCAGAAGGCCAGAGGATCTCGAAGAGTGCATTCAGGTCCTGCTGGACGACAGGGCGGACAGCGTTGCAACCTTTACCGAGTCACACGTATCTCCCAACAGGCTGTGGCGGGTCTCTGACGGCGTCGTAGAACCTTACATCGAAGGCGCTGTGCCTTGGCTTCCCCGCCAGAAACAACCGGTGGCGCACGAACTGACCGGCCAGATCTACGGGATCTCGAGGAAAGTGCTGTTCGAGCAACCGGATTCGATCTCTCTATTGTTGGGTCGAAAGTATGCCGTAATCACGCCAAGGGAAACCGCCCTGGACATCGATACCGAGTTTGATTTCGTGATGGCTGAGAAAGTCATGGAACATTTTCAGCGCAACACCCATCTTTGATAGGAAGGCCCGCGTGACCAGCACGTCCAGATCGCTACAAGAATTGTTAAGCCTCAAAGGCAAGACGGTATTCATAACGGGCGGGGCCGGGCACCTCGGCACTGCAATGTGCGAGGCTCTCGCTGAACTCGGCGCCAACGTAGTCATCGCTTCGAGGGACAAGACAAAGAGCAGCGCAGTCGCTGACGCGGTGAGTGAAAGATTCGGCGTGCGGGCATCTGCGGTGCAGTTGGACATTACGAGCCCGGACGACCTGGAAAAAGTGTTTGCGCTTGTCGAGAAGGAGTACGGGAGCCTCGATATCCTGGTTAACAACGCCTGGTCGGGTAAGAAGAATTCCTTCGAATCCATCAGCCTGGATGACTGGAGATACGATATCGACGTTTGCCTGAACGGCGTTTTCTACACGGTTAAAAAAGCGTTTCCGTATCTGAAGAAATCGAAGGGCGTGATCGTGAACATCGCGTCCATGTACGGGCACGTAGCGCCGGACTACCGCATGTACGCCGGAACAGATCATGCGAACCCGCCGAGCTACGGCGCAGCAAAGGCCGGCGTCATCCAGCTCACCAAGTACCTGGCGAGTTTTCTCGCGCCGCACGGCATTCGCGTGAACGCAATCAGCCCCGGCCCCTTTCCGTTCTCCGATATCGTGAAGAATGAAGAGTTCATCGGCGCACTGAAAGCGAAGACGATGTTGAACCGGATCGGCAGTCCAGAAGACCTGAAAGGGCCTGTGGCATTGCTGTGTTCCGACGCGGCTGGCTACATGACGGGTCAGAATATCTGTGTGGATGGCGGTTGGACGGCGTGGTAGCCACCGTCAAGCTTGGGATGATCGGGATCAATGAAGGAAACGGCCATCCGTTCTCTTTCTCGGCGATCATCAACGGCTACGATCCTGAGGGCATGAGAGACTCGGGGTGGGATGTCATCTACAAGTACCTTGTCGCCCGGGACCCGGCTGAATTCGGTTTCGAAGGGGTCCAGGTCACTCATGTATGGACGCAAGATCCCCAGCAGACGAAAAAGATCGCAAGAGCCGCAAAGATTCCGCACCCGGTCGCGCATGTCGAGGACATGGTGGAGCAGGTGGACGGCGTGATCATCGCCAGAGATGACTACGAGACACACTATCCGCTGGCAAAAAGTTTCCTCGAGAATGGTAAGTTCGTATTCATCGATAAGCCTTTGAGTCTTGATATCGAGGAGTTGCGTTTCTTCAGGAAGTACCTTCGGGATGCCAGGTTGATGTCCTGTGCGGGCGGGAGGTATGCGAAAGAGCTGGACGAAATCCGAGCCGGGATTGACAGTTTCGGTGAGATGAAGCTGATCAGGGGCACGGTCGTCAACGGTCTCGAAAAGTACGGGATCCACATGCTGGACGGGATCTTCGGCGTGACCGGTTTCCACGTGGAGAGCATATCCTGTTTGCAGGCGAAACATGCCTCGATGATGATCAGAAATACAGACAACTCTCTGATTTACATAGACGCCCTGGGAAATTCAGCGAAGACTTTGCAGTTCGACTTCTGGAGCGACAAGAAACGCTTTCACGCAGAAGCCAATGACAATTTTTCCATGTTCCGGCGGTTGCTGGCCGATTTCATCACAATGATCAGGACCGGGAAGCCGGCTATCGAGCCAGAGCTCGTTCTGAACACAATGAAAGTGCTGATCGCGGCGAATCTTTCGCAGAAAGAACACAGGGTTGTGAAACTCGATGAAATCACGATTTGACCTGGAGGGCAGGATCGTCGTCATCACAGGCGGAGCAGGCCTCGTCGGAAGAGGCTTCGTCAGGTCCGTCATTGAAAACGGCGGAACGGCGGTCATTGCCGATATCGACGAGTCTTCGGGCAAGAGTGTCCAGGCAGATCTGGTAACCGAGTTAGGTACCGACCGGATCGAATTCATCAGGGTGGACATCACCAGTCGAGAATCGATCCGGGCGATGATAGACACCATCCTCGACCGGCACGGGACGATCGATGCCCTCGTGAACAACGCCTACCCGCGGAACAGGAATTACGGCCGCAAGTTCGAAGACGTCACGTACGAGGATTTCTGCGAGAACATGAACCTCCACTTGGGCGGCTATTTTCTGATGTCCCAGGAAATCTCCAGGATCATGGTCGGGCAGAAGAGGGGAGTGATCGTCAATATCGCATCCATCTACGGCTTCATGGCGCCGCGATTTGACCTCTATGAGGATGCGGGGTTCACAAGCCCGGTCGAATACTCTGCGATCAAGGGCGGCTTGTTGAGCCTGACGAAATATCTCGCCTCTTACCTGGGGAAGCACGGCATTCGCGTAAATTCCATGTCCCCGGGCGGAGTCCATGACAATCAACCAGAGTCGTTTGTCGCGAAGTATTGCGCGAAGACCCTCACAGGCAACAGGATGGCTGAGCCGGACGACCTGAGTGGTGCGCTGGCGTTCTTGCTGAGTGATGCATCGCGGTATGTCACCGGCCAGAACATTGTGGTCGATGGTGGCTGGAGCATTTGACGATACGCAGTCGTCATCCACCGCCCCCTCCCGAATCAGGCCTCAGAAAAGTCTTGTAATCCCGTAGTCAGGCAGTCTTGTCTCTTGAATCCTGGAAAAATGCAATGGAAAACAAAGTCGCGGCGACACTATGTGATTGGGGCGTTTGCGATGAAACGGCGATCGAGGAATATTTCCCGAGAGTAAGAGACAGGGACGATATTTCTGTTTTGCGGTGCCGCAAGTCAGGCGTGATTTTTACGTCAACGTCTGAACACATGAATATCTCGCATTACTCTGAGAAACACGAGTTCCCTCACTACTGGAAAGAGGATAACCGGGAGAGAGCCCTGGTCGATTCTTTCGCGGACGACTCCCGACGCAAAGAGCAGTTTCTTTCCCTTATCAGCAACAAGGCCTGGTTGGACGTGGGCGCTGGCGCTGGCGGGGTTCTTGACCTCCTCAGGCCGTTCGCTGCTTCGGTCGTCGCCGTGGAGCCGCAAAAAAGAGCGTTGGACTCGTTAAGGAAGCAGCATTACGAGGCATACAGTGACATCTCGGAGGTTCCGTCTGATGAACTGGATGTCATCACGCTCTTTCACGTCTTCGAACACCTTACCGATCCGCTCGACCTGCTGAAGACCGCATACGACAAGCTGCGGGTGGGTGGCAAGATCATTATCGAGGTGCCGCATGCTGCGGATTTCCTGTTTGCCTACCTCGATCTCGAGGAGTTCAAGAAGTTCACGTTCTGGAGCGAGCATCTCGTATTACACAACCGCGCCTCCTTGACGGCGTTTCTCGACCGCGCCCATTTCCGGAACACCGTCATCAGCGGCTTTCAAAGATACAATTTAGCCAACCATCTGCATTGGCTGAAAGAAAAAAGACCCGGTGGACATATCAACTGGAGCATGTTGTCGACCGAAGAGCTGGATAGTGCGTATTCAAATATGCTGCAGAGAATCGGCATGACAGATACCTTGATCGCTATCGCGGAAAAGTAAGAGCCTCGCAAGGGGCAGGCTCCGCATTGGTCGAACGACATCCATGACATCGCACCGAGAGGTCTTTCGTTCCAGCGCAATTATTGGCGGTTCCTCGGCGATCAACATGATCGTCAGCATCGTCAAGGTCAAAGTGCTGGCGGTGCTCCTGGGGCCTGTGGGTATAGGGCTCATGGGGCTGTACCTGAACATCATGGGCGTCGCCGCCACACTCGCCGGTTGTGGCATTGCCAGTAGTGGGGTGCGGCAAGTTGCCGCATGTGCAGACGAAGCGAAGACGCTCTCTATCGTCCGGCGCGCCCTGTGGCAGGGAAGCCTGCTACTCGGGATATCCGGCATGGCCGCCCTCTGGCTGCTGCGTGAGCCGGTCGCACGGTGGGTATTCGGCGATACCACTCAGACCAGTGCGGTAGCCTGGCTGGGGATCGGTATCCTCCTCACCTTACTGTCCGGATCGCAGACAGCACTCCTGCAAGGCCTGCGAAGAATCGGCGATCTGGCCAAGGTCAGTATCGTGAGTGCATTCGTAGCGGCGGCCGCAGGCATAGCGGCGGTTTACTGGTTGGGCGAGGCGGGCGTACTCTGGTTTGTGCTCACCGCGCCGGCGGTGAATTTCGTTGTCGCGAGCTACTACGTGGCGAAGCTACCGCGTTCCCATGCGGCGTACGACCATGCGGCGATCCAGCAGCAATGGCTTGCCATGCTGAAGCTGGGCATACCGCTGATGGCCGCCGGTCTGCTTACGCTTCTGACTCAACTGCTCGTGCGTTCTATTGTCCTGCGCGAACTCGGGCTGGAAGCGAGTGGCTTTTTCCAGGCCGCCTGGGCCATTTCAGTGACCTATGTGGGGTTCTTGCTGAACGCCATGGCCATGGACTATTACCCGCGTCTGACCAGGGCGATTGGTGACCACAGGAACGCAAGCAGGTTGGTCAATGAGCAGGCTGAGATGGCGTTACTACTCGCCGGGCCGGTCTTGATCGCTGTGATCACGTTTGCGCCTTGGGTGATTCATCTGCTCTATTCGCAAGACTTTGGCCCCGCGGCGGAGATGCTCAGATGGCAGGTGCTGGGCGATGTTCTGAAGCTCGTCAGCGTACCGATCGTTTTCATCTTTCTAGCCACAGGTCACGGTGGTATTGCTATTGGGGTCCAGTGCGTATGGACCGCGGTTTACCTTGGGGCCGTGGTCCTGGGACTACAGAAATTCGGCCTGATCATGGCGGGCGTTGGCTTCTGGATGGGTTATCTGATCTATTTCATCGTCGTTTCGCGTGTCGCCCACAAGTTGACAGGCCTGAAGCTGACCTCGCGAAACTGGTCTCTGATGTTGGTACTCCTGCTTATGGGCGGGACCGTCATTTATCTCTCGGCCCAGTTCACGTCCATGAGTTATCTGATCGGGTCGATCGCAACAGTGCTGGTCGGCATCTACAGCCTGCACAGGCTCAATCACCTGGTGGACCTGAGCGCGTGGTTACGCCTGAAATTCCTGTAACTGGAATTCAAATATGGAATGTACGCGATCCTGTGGCGATCCGGCGCAGGCCCGCCATCCGAGGTGGCGCGGCTAGTCACTCGAAGGAAACCTCAACGGCCCAATGTGTTTGCTAGCGGTGCCCGGACACATCGTGATGCCTCCAAAGAAACGCCGGCAAGCATCCAAATCTTGTGAACTCCGCAGATCCGATGGACTGGATCACAGAGGCCGTACGCAATGGGCGTGATGGACTATCGAAGAGAAGTTGATGGATTGCGCGCGATAGCCGTAATCCCCGTAATATTCTTTCATGCCGACTTCCAAGCCTTTCGCGGTGGCTTTGTCGGAGTTGATGTTTTTTTTGTAATAAGCGGATATCTGATAACAACAATTATTCTCGCTGAGATAGAGCGCGGCACTTTCTCTCTTGTGAATTTCTACGAGCGGCGCACCAGACGCTTGTTGCCTGCGCTGTTTCTAGTCATGCTGGTTTGCCTGCCTTTCGCCTGGATATGGCTGCTACCATCCGAGATCAGGGGCTTTTCGCAAAGCCTGATCGCCGTATCAACCTTTTCCTCCAATATTCTTTTTTGGAAAACATCCGACTATTGGGAAATAGCTGGCGCCTTTATACCTCTGCTGCATACTTGGAGCCTCGCGGTAGAAGAGCAGTATTACCTTCTTTTCCCTTTGTTCATGATGGTGATGTGGAGATTCGGAAAGCGCTGGATCCTAAGCTTGTTCATAATGACCGCGGCCACAAGCTTTTTGTTGGCTCAATGGGGCTCCCATAATCATCCGACCGCCACGTTCTATCTTCTGATAACAAGAATTTGGGAGATAGCGATCGGTGCAAGCATCGCTCTCTATTTCTTCTATCGCAAGAACCCGGTGCGAGCAGTCTTGCCTCATAAATATATTGATGAGGCGCTGGGAATAATCGGCCTTTTGATGATTGGTTATGCGGTATTCTGGTTCGATGAGACTGTCCCATTCCCGGGGCTTTACGCACTAGTACCGACTATTGGGACAGCGTTGATTATCCTGTTCTCGTCATCTACGACGGTTATCGGCCGATTACTTGGGATCCGTATCTTGGTTGGTATTGGATTGATTAGTTACAGCGCATATCTATGGCATCAACCTTTATTCGCTTTCGCGCGATATCGCAGTCTGAGGAGCCCTGATGCCTCGCTTTTCTTGATTCTTGCGGCTCTCTCAATCGTGCTCGCGTTCCTCAGCTGGAGATTCGTCGAAAAGCCATTCAGGACCAGGGGAATCATCGGTCGAAGGGCAATTTTTTCTTTCGCGGCGATCGGTTCGGTGTTCTTCATCTCGATCGGATTCGCTGGACACTCAAGTGATGGATGGCCGGGTCGCATAGATGGCAAGCTTCTCTCCATGATCTCCGGCGCGAAATCGCAGCACCCCGGGAAGCAAGCATGCTTGGTAAGTGGTAACGGAGGGAACGGCATCGAGGAGCCATGCGTCCTTGTTAGGAGCGATAACGCGTCCGCGTACCTGATGGGCGACTCCCACGCTGCAGCGATTTCTGCCGAAATGAAGCGCGCGTTCGAACGGGAGAATGTAGGTCTGATCGAAGGCTCCGAGCGGGGATGTCCACCCGTCGAAAACGTTTACGTCTACGTCGAAGACAAATACAGATGCTTCAATCACAACAAAAGCGTCTATCGCTTCCTGGAGAACCGCCCGGATATTAAATACATAATCGTCGTAGCCAGGTGGGCGTTATATATCGAGGCTACACGATTCGATAACGGCGAAGGCGGCATTGAGCAGGAACAAAGGTTGAACATAAAAGTAGCTTCCGACCGCCACTTTGGCTATCGAGCGGGGGAGACCCACCGTACTCCTCTCGGTCAAGTTTATGCAGATTCTTTGGAAAAACTTGTGAGTTTGGGGAGAAAGGTAATTCTCGTATATCCGATACCAGAAGCTGGCTGGGACGTTCCTCGATATGTCAGGAACTATCATCTGCAAAATCCTGATTACGCGTTCGAACTAAGTACAGGGTCAACCAGTCACGAAATATTCCAGGACCGTAATAGAAACGCGTACGAAGCGTTAGACAGCGTCGGACAACATCCCAACCTGTTCCGCGTATACCCCGAAAAAATATTCTGCAATAACGACCTTGAAAACCGGTGCATTGTTCAAGGCGACGGTCGTCTGCTTTATCGGGATGATGACCATCTGTCTGATGCAGGCGCTATGTTGGTTACCCAGGCAATCTTGGGCCACCTGCAGAACAGTTCATCAGTAAATGCATCGGATGCCTTGATAGGTCATAGCCACTAATGCTGCTCTCGATGAGGGTTCTTTCCCTGGGACCACGACCATGAATTGCGTCTCGGATCTCAAGGCAAGAAAGGCTTTAGAATTCTTGGGAGCGCTTATAGAGTCTCGAGGCAATATGGGCAAGAATGTTCTGTCTAAGTCTGGCTGTCATCAGCCTGAACACAAACACCGAAAGAAGAATGCCATGAATCAAGGCCAGATCAGGTGAGGTCAAAGAGTTGACCCACGGTCTTCGGTCTCAGCCTGTTGGACGCCCGTGAGTAAACCCGGCATCCTCCTGATCGGAGCCGGCGGGCATACTCATGCCTGTATCGATATTATTGAACAATCCGGCGAGTACGAGATCGTGGGCTTGGTCGGTAAGCCGGAGGAAATGCGGACGCGGCACCTTGGTTATGACGTCATCGCAACCGACGATGACTTGCCTCGGCTGGCCGAGAGCTATCGATTTGCATTGGTTACCGTCGGCCAGGTTCACTCGCCGTCCACGCGCATCCGGCTATACCACCAGGTGATCGAGCTTGGGTTCTCCTCGCCAAGCATTGTCGCGCCGAGCGCTCACGTCTCTGCACACGCAAGTATCGGTGCAGGGACCATCGTGATGCACGGCGCGATCGTCAATGCGGGAGCAAGGGTGGGCCGGAACTGCATCATCAATACGAACGCGCTGGTGGAACATGATGTGGTCGTCGATGACCACTGCCATATCTCGACCGGCGCAATTTTGAACGGCAGTGTGTCCATTGGTGCAGGCAGTTTCGTGGGAAGCGGCTGCGTCATCAAGGACGGCATCAGGATCGGAAAGAACTGCGTACTGGGACTAGGCCTGTGCGTGCGACATGATCAGCCCGATCACAGCAAATTTGTAGGTCAAAACAAGTCATGAGCAAACGAACACTTATCATCGCCGAGGCCGGCGTCAATCATAACGGCGACCTCGAGCGGGCCAGGCAATTGATCGATGCCGCAGCCCGGGCGGGCGCGGATCTTGTGAAGTTCCAGAGCTTTCGGGCAGACCGGCTGGTGACTCGCACGGCGACCAAAGCGGAGTATCAGACCCGAAACACGGGAAAGACGGAATCACAGGCGGAGATGCTTCGCCGCCTCGAACTGACCTCTGATATGCACAGGGAACTCATCGCCCATTGCGCGGCAAGCAACATCGGGTTTTTCTCTACCGCATTCGATCTGGAGAGCATCGACCTGCTGTTGGAGCTCGGCCAGGAGCATTTCAAGATCCCGTCGGGTGAGATCACCAATCTGCCTTATCTCCGAAAAATCGGAGAGCAAGGAAAGGCCGTTATCCTGTCTACGGGTATGGCGACACTGGGGGACATCGAGGCGGCAATAGACGCACTCGAGCAAGCCGGCACGCCCCGTTCCAAGATCACGGTACTGCACTGCACCACCGAGTATCCTACGCCTATGGCCGACGTGAACCTGCGAGCCATGCAGAGCATCCAACAGGCGTTGGGTGTCGACGTCGGATACTCGGATCACACGCCAGGAATCGAGGTCGCGATCGCTGCGGTTGCCATGGGAGCTTGCGTCATCGAGAAGCATTTCACGATGGACCAAAATCTTCCAGGACCTGACCATAGAGCGAGCCTCGAACCCGATGGCCTGATGGCGCTGGTCACCGCAGTACGTAACATCGAAGTTGCATTGGGCGACGGGATCAAGCGCTGCACTCCAGCTGAAAGTGGCAACATGCAGGTAATGCGTAAGTCGCTCGTCGCGAGCCGGCCGATCGCTGCGGGGGAAGTCTTTAGCGCGGAAAACATCACGGCCAAACGACCTGGGACAGGCATCTCGCCCATGCGCTGGGACGAAGTCATCGGCCGCACAGCTTCTCATGACTTTCGCGAAGATGAACTGGTCGAACTTTGATGCCGCTCAGGGTTATGCGCCATCCCTTGTTCGGGCTTTAAGGCCTGCCTTGCAGAATCATTCTCCAAATACGAGAGCCACATGATCTATGTTTCAACCGGCGGCTTCCGGGGCAGGACCGCCGATGCTGTGTCTTTGGAACTGTCACGCGCAGGTATCAAGGCGGTAGAGCTTTCGGGTGGGGCGTACTCCGGCTCACTATTGAACGACTTGCAGGCTTTGGCGCCGGCTATCGACTTCCAGATTCACAATTACTTCCCGCCGCCAGAAAATCCGTTCGTTCTCAATCTCGGTTCGCTCGATCCGCAGGTGGGTGAGCGAAGCGTCGCCCATGTCGAACTGGCGCTCGAATGGTGTGGAGTGCTTGGTGGCGATCGCTACAGTTTCCACGCCGGATTCTTGCTCGATCCCAAGGTGGACGAGTTGGGGAAGCGAATACCCAGTCGGCGCCTGTTTGATCGCGAAAAATGTATCGAAACGTTCGTCAGCCGGGTGACACGACTGGCGGATATCGCTGCCGAGGCCGGGATCACGCTCATGATCGAGAACAATGTGCTTTCGGCAAAGAATGCCGAGGAATTCTCTGGTAATCCGTTGCTCATGTGCGATCCGCAGGAATGTCGTGAGATCATGGCTGTATTGCCTGGAAACGTCATGCAGCTGATAGATGTTGCGCATCTCAAGGTATCGGCCAACTCGTTGAAGTTCGATCCGTCAAGAATGTTCGAGGTGTGTGGCGACAGGATCGCGGGCTTCCATCTCAGCGACAACGATGGCCTGGAGGATTCCAACAAGCCTTTTGGGGATCATGCGTGGTTCTGGCCTCATTTGAAACCGGAGCTCGATTATTACTCCGTCGAAGTTTATGGCTGCACACCGGAAGAACTGTTGCAGCAGGCAAATCTTGTCGGATCGAAACTCCGATCGTTAGCGTGAAAAGACGAATGCGCCACTTCGGGCGAACAATATGACCACCAGAAGCAATATTCCCCTGGAAAGCCTGCTGGTAACGCTGCCGGTGACTTTTCACGATGTGCTGCAAACCATCAACGCCAATACACTCGGCATCGTCTTCATCGTGAATCAAGACCGGAAACTCGTCGGAGCCTTGACCGATGGCGACGCGCGCCGTGACCTCCTGCGTGGGGCCGGCTTGAGCGACCTGATCACGCACGACTCGGCGTTCTTCAATAAATCGCCGCATTATCTGCCGTTCGACTGCGAGATCGGGGCGATCTGGAAGCTGTTCGAACAAGGGGTCCGTTGCATACCCCTGGTGGACGCAGCCCATCGCATCGTGGATTTCTCGACGCGTGCACGAATCAGGCAATTCATGGTTCTGCAGCCGGATGTCGGTGAGCAGGAAATCAGTAATGTGCTCGAATGTGTCACCAGTGGCTGGATCTCGTCCCAGGGCAGCTTTATCGGCAAGTTCGAAAGGGCATTCAGCGACTATCTTGGGGGCGGGCATGCAATAGCGGTTTCCAATGGAACGGTCGCCTTGCAGTTGGCCCTGACCACATTGGGTATAGGCCGCGGCGATGAAGTTATCGTCCCGGACTTCACGTTCGGCGCCAGCATCAACGCAATCATTCACGCAGGCGCCACGCCAGTGCTCACTGACGTCAACCCGGATACCTGGACGATCGACCTGGATGACGTCCGAAGCCGGATCACGCCGCGAACCAGGGCAGTGATGCCGGTGCATCTTTATGGCCAACCGGCACACATTGACGAGATCATCTCACTTGCGCGGGAGAAGGGGCTGCTCGTCGTCGAAGATTGTGCGGAGGGAATGGGTGCGACCTACAAGAACCGCAGGGTAGGTCTGGATGGCGATGCGACCTGCTTCAGCTTCTTCGCCAACAAGTCGATTACCACGGGTGAAGGTGGAATGGTGGTATTCAGGGATGTTGAAATGGCGAAACGGGCCCGGATCCTGAGGGATCATGGCATGAATCCGCAGAAGCGCTACTGGCACGATCATGCGGGTTTCAACTTCAGGATGACCAACATGCAGGCCGCGGTCGGCGTGGCCCAGATGGATCGGGTCGAGGAACTCCTCGGCCGCAAGAAAGCAATTTTCCAGGCTTACGATGATCTGCTGTCAGCGCACCCGGGTATAAACCTGCTGCCCAAGAACGACTGGTCGGAGAACTCCTACTGGTTGTATACGATCATCCTCGACGGGTATGAGGATGGCGTTCGCGATCAGTTGATAACCAACCTTGGCTTTCGCGGCATCGATGCGCGCCCTGGTTTCTATCCTATGCACCAGATGGCGCCTTACCGGGATTATGGAACCGGGCCCTATCCGGTCTCCACCAGACTGTCAGCCAACGCGATAAGCCTGCCGTCTTCTTTCGGTTTGTCCAATGATGAAATCGCGCACATCGTCGAGATCTTCGTGGACGAGCTCTCAAGATTTTCGCGAGATAACGTCTGTGTCCAATAACTGGGGAATCGTAGGATGCGCGTACATGGCCAGGGAGTACTGCAAGGTCCTGGCCTCCAAAGGCATCGTTCCACAAGTCTACAGTCGCGATCTGTCATCCCCCAATGTGAGATCTTTCGAGGCGTCTTTCCCCCATCTCAGGGTCCAGCAGTTTTCCGCGATAACACGTTCAGTCGACAATTGGCTGGTCTGCACCAACATCGCGTCTCATGAAGAAGTCTGCAATATGTTGGGAGGAAGGGTTTATTGCGAGAAACCCTTTTCTCACGTCTCTAGCTATGATGCGGACAAGGACATCTCCATTCTCATGAACAGGAGATATTATTACTGGGTCGATTTCGTCAAGAAAATCTTCGACCAGGGCGGGATCGCAAAGGTCGTAGCCAACATTCCCGAGAAGAACATAGCGGCCCTGATTCCACAGAGTATCCATGTCATCGACTTGCTGTGGTATCTCGCCGGAGCATTTCGGCCAGCCCAGAAGGTGGGAAGTGCCCTGCCGACCTATGTCGTGTCAACCGATAACGATGTGCCCTTGGTCATTAACATGAACTATGGATCGCACGAGAATTTCTCGTTGAGATTCTATGGTTATGACGGCCTCGTGTACGAGGCGAAGCCCCTTGAATCGTTCAGTATTGCTGAAGCGATGGAGGTGCGTGAGCCCGATCATGACATTCCTTTCCGGACCTATAGACCTGTAAGCCGGCTCCTCGAATACACCGGCAGTAATCACAAGCCTGGTTTGAGCGAACTGGTTGAAGATCTGGTGCGGGGCTCTTCTTCTCGACTCCCGACACTGCTTGAACATCGTCAAGTTCATGCGTGGATGGAAAGTAACATGTTATGAGAATTTGTATTATTGGTGTCGGTAATATCGGCATGAGATATGTGGAGGGAATCGCGAAGAAGTGGCCTGGCGCGGAGTTGTGCCTGGTAGATAGCGACGTCCGGCTCCGGGAATTACGGAAACTCGAGATTGCCGACATCAGCCTGTGCAGTTCCGTGGAAGAAGTTCAACAACCCATCGACATCTTCGTGGTTTCCACATCTTGTGAACCCAGGCTCTCGATCTACAAGCAGTGCCTGGCGCTCAACCCCCGATACGTCATCCTGGAAAAGTACCTGTTCAAGAACCGCGAAGAGTTTGAAGAGTGCTTGTCTCTGAAACGTGTCCCCACGTTCGTCAATCAATGGATGTATGGGAGCAAGGCTTTCGATTGCATGTTTGAAGAGGAGGCGAGGTCGGTCGAGTTGACAGGATCGGGTTGGGGGCTGGCATGCAACGCAGTGCACTGGATGGACGTGTTTCAGAGGCATATGAACATTACTCGGGCGCGGGTCGGCATCGGCACCACGACTTCCGATGTGCGGCCAAGCAAGCGGGCCGGGTATGAGGAATTGCTCGGCGAGTGGGTTTTCGCGGATGCAGATAGTGACAAGACGTTCAAGTTGATCGACAGGCCCAGCGAGAGTGCGGCCCCGGGTCTGAGCATCGATGTTGACGGGGAAAAATACTTTTTTGATTACAAGACCATCAGGAAAGATGAAGTGATTCTCAGTCAGTTCCCGTATTTTTCTGCTCAGATCGGGGACATAGTCGGTGAGATATGTGAAAAAGGGACGTGCTCCCTGCCTTCGCTCGAAAACTCGATTCGCCAACATCTGCTGATCGAAGATATTCTCGAGAAGCTCGACCGCCGACCCAACATTACTTGAAGTCACTTATCGCCAGCTTATCGATTGCGGCTCGATACCGCCGTTAATCCGGCCGATTGGCTCCCCCGAGGATCGATCGTTCCAGAGCCGGATGCGCTTGGTAGCGAACCCCCGGTTCGAGGCGTAATTTCTGGGCCGACGGTATTACGGAGTAAGGAAGATGAACATTCTGCTCTTCTGTCACCTGGGACAGATCAAAGAATACGCAGAATATATCAACGCTTTCCGCAAGGTAGGAGCGGTCCGATCGGTCTTGCTGACTATGGGAAAGGACGAGTTACAGCTTGGGGAGGAGGTCGGTGTATTCGACGCCGTGAAGAATATTCTTCCGGAGCGATCAGAGCTTGATGCGGCTGAATTTGACTCGGTCGAGACGGCTCGAGCCCTGAAAGTGCTGGAAGCACGAATCGGTGAGAACTTCGTACTAAGAGACATCCTGGTGGACCGTTTCTTTCGAGGTCAGCCAAGCTTGAACCTGGCGATCAATACCGTTCCCGTAATCTGGAATGGGTCCCGCAGCAAGAGCTTCATGTATCTCCTCGCGAAAAGACTCGAAGCGGAAATCGATGAACTCCAGCCGGATTTCATGTTCGTGGAAACGAGCTTTGCGCCGACGCGGATGGCTTGGCGCCTGGCTCGAGAGAAAGGGATATCGGCCGGAAGCTTCATGTCCGCGCGTTTCTGGCCGGAACGCCTGTATCTCGAGACCGGGATCGGCTATGACTGGCACGAGGCGCGGGTCGCGTATGCGGAAATGCCAGACAAGCCAATGACTGGCGACGAGTTGGCGAAGGTCGAGAAAAGACTGGCCACAATCAGAGCAGAGAAAACGAAACCTGCCTATCTGAAGACAGAACACGCAAAGGGCGCACCTGGCTTCTTCAGGAGACTTTCGGCCACACGTACATTTTCCGGTCACGGCAGCTGGCTCGGAGAGCGCGCCCGTTCATACAGTAGTAATCCACAGGTGCTGCCCAGTAACGTATTCTCGCCAATTGCGAAACTGACGAGGTACGTGAGAGGGCGGAAGGCCAAGCGCTATCTGCTGAAGCACCAGAAACCGTTCAGCGAGATTCGACCCAAGAAGTACGCAATCTACTTCCTGCACGTGCAGCCGGAGATAACGGTCGAGGGCATGGCATTCGACTATCAGGACCAGGCGAGTACGCTGCGCAATATTCTTGCGGCCTTGCCGGCGGACATGGAATTGGTGGTAAAGGAGCATTCGCCGATGCTCGGTTATCGGCCGATCGAGTTCTACAGTGAGCTGCTCCATATGCCCGGGTTGATTTTCGCGGCCACCAATGCGGATTCTCATGACCTTATTACACATGCGTCAGTTGTGGTTACGTTGACGGGCACGGTAGCGCTGGAGGCGCTTCTGTACGGGATTCCGGCAATCGTGTTGGGGTCGATTTACTTCGATGGCTTCAGGGGCAT
>CAYPZP010000007.1:0-34265 GCA_964415285.1 uncultured Halomonas sp.
CGCGCATCTTGCGCGTGACCCAGGTGAAGGCCGCGCGCGGCACCGAGGTGGCGATTGTCGGAATGCGCGTTTCGTGCCAGCCGATCCCGGTGTTGATGATGGTCGCGCCGGCTTCCTCGATGGCCTTGCCGAGCTGGACCACTTCATCCCACGAATTGCCGTCCGCCAGCATGTCGAGCATCGACAGCCGGTAGATGATGATGAATTCGCGCCCGACAGCTTCGCGCGTGCGGCGCACGATTTCCACCGGCAGGCGCATCCGGTTGGCGAAGGATCCGCCCCATTCGTCGTCGCGCCGGTTGGTCCTGGGGACCAGGAACTGGTTGATGAAATAGCCCTCGGAACCCATCACCTCGATGCCATCGTAATCGGCCGCTTGCGCAAGCCTCGCGCAGCGCACGAAGTGTTCGATCTGTTTTTCGACGCCGCGGGTCGACAGCGCCCGTGGCTTGAACGGATTGATCGGCGCCTTGATCGCGCTGGGTGCGACGGAGAACGGGTGATAGGAATAGCGCCCGGCATGCAGGATCTGCATGCAGATCTTGCCGTCTGCGTCATGCACGGCCGAGGTGACCTTGCGGTGGCGCATCACTTCCCATCGGTTGGTGAGCTTCGAGGCCACCGGCGCCAGGGAACCGCGACGGTTGGGCGCAATGCCGCCGGTAACCATCAGCCCGGCGCCGCCGCGAGCACGCTCGGCGAAGTAGGCGGCGAGCTTGTCGTAATTCCAGACGCGGTCTTCCAGGCCAGTATGCATGGAACCCATCAGCAGCCGGTTGCGAAGCGTCGTGAACCCGAGGTCCAGCGGCGCCAGTAGGTGCGGATAGCGTTGTTGTGTGTCCAACGGGTGTGATCCGGAGCGTTCGATCACGACAGTCTACCCTTCCGCAGACTTCGGATCGCAGCCGTCGTCGTCGCCGACGACGCATCGGGTTCGCGCGGCGTTGCCTGTGGGTCTGCGGCCCCCGGAGGTTTTCCGGATGCGGCCTGTGCGCCCGTCGCTCGGGGACCCCCGGTTACCAGCGCGTTGACCTTCCAGGCCGGCACGTGCTCCGGTCCGGTCCGGTCCGGTTCAGTCCGGATCGGATCGGAGATGTCCGGCAGCTCGCCCCGGGTGTGCAGCGCCGGCCCGGAACCGGAGTCGTCGCTGCCGCGCCCGATCTCCCGGCTGTTTGGCGCCAGGCCCATGCGCGAAAGCGATGCGACGATTCCGGCCAGCACGCCGCTCGAGCGCTGATCGCGGGGACGCGCAGAATACTGGGGAACAGTCGGGCTTTTTACGGGTTCCCTGATAACGCACCGACGCCGGACTGCTATGCTTCAACGGGCTGGTCAGGAAATGGAACCCGTATGCGTGGACAGTCCGGAAACGATCGCTCGGGCGATCCGTTCGAACCGGTTCCCGAGCACGAGGTCACGCGCCTGCTCAACGAAGTCCGCGAATCACCGGAGCTTTTTGATCGGGTGTTGCCGCTGGTCTACGACGACCTCAAGCGGATCGGTCACAATCAACGCCGTCAGCTGGGCAGCAGCCCGA
Source organism: uncultured Halomonas sp. (assembly GCA_964415285.1). Lineage (GTDB taxonomy): Bacteria > Pseudomonadota > Gammaproteobacteria > Xanthomonadales > Wenzhouxiangellaceae. The sequence continues at coordinate 1,538 of CAYPZP010000007.1, forward strand.
CGATGCAGACCACCGCGCTGGTCCACGAGGCGTTCCTGAAACTCCGCGATCACGCCGGTCCGGATGTGGAGAACCGGCTCCATCTCAAGCGGCTTGCGGCCATGGTCATGCGGCAGTTGATTTTCGACTACGCGCGCCGTCGCCAGTCGGCCAAGCGCGGCGGAAACGCCATCCACGACGAATTCGATGCCGAGCGAGTCGCCGATTCGGACCGGGAAGATGCCGACCTGATCCTGGCGATCGAGCGCGTGATGGCCGATATTCGCGAAAGCCACCCGCGCATGGCCGAAGTCCTGACCGCGCGGTTCTTTGCCGGTTACTCGATCGACGAGATCGCCGAGATGCTCGACACCTCGAGCCGCACCGTGACGCGCGACCTGACCCGCGCAAAGGCCTGGCTGAAGACCGAGTTGACGGACTATTCGGACGAAGCCTGAGCAGCCAGAATGCGCACGGCCCGGTCCAGCGCATCGCCGCACTCCCCGCCCAGCTTAAAGGTGAACAGGGCGTCGGCCCGGGTACGGCCGTCGTTGATCGCGGCGATGGGCAGGCCGAGTTCCGAAGCGGTCCGGGCCAGCCGGTAGCCAGACCAGACGACCAGCGAAGTGCCGACCACCAGCAGCGCCTGTGCGCGCCGGACGCGCGCCTCGGCGGCCTGCAGTCGCTCCCGCGGTACCGACTCGCCGAAGAACACCACGTCGGGCTTCAGCGCGCCGCCGCAGTCGCTGCAGTCGGCGACGCGGAAGCCGGGATAGGCGCGCTCGTCGAGTTCGGCATCGCCGTCGGGGGCGATACCGAGCACGTCCGGGGACCAGTCGGGATTCAGTGACTCGAGTCGGCGCTGCAGCGAGGAACGGTCGCAGCTTGCGCCGCAGGCCATGCACAGAACGCGTTCCAGGCCACCGTGCAACTCGATGACGTCAGCGTGGCCGGCGCGCTGGTGCAGTCCGTCGACGTTCTGCGTGACCAGCCCGGCCAGGCGCCCGCTCGCGTCGAGACTGGCCAGTGCCCGGTGCGTGCGACCGGGCCGGGCGTCGCGCATGACCGCCCAGCCGAAATAGCTCCGGGCCCAGTATCGGCGCTGGATGACCGGATCTCGAACGAAGTCCTGGAACAGGATCGGCTGGCGACGCTGCCAGCGGCCTGCAGGATCGCGGTAGGCGGGAATGCCCGAAGCGGTGGAGCAGCCCGCGCCGGTAAGCACGACGATGCGCTCGTGGCGTTCGAGGAATTCGACCAGGTCCTCGACGCGGCCCTCGGGCGCCTCGATCCCGGGGTCGGTGCGCAGCTCCGGAATACGGACCGAACGAAAAGCAGCCATGCCCGGAGCATAGCGGCCGTGCATCAACGGCGGGCCACGGGCGCCCGCCGTTGCGAAGTCCGATCGGCGCGCTGCGCTCCGATCAGAAGCGCAGCCGGAAGCCGCCCGAGACGTTCAGGCCGGGCAGGGGCGCATCTTCCTTGAGAAACGACGTATGCACGCGCTGCGTCTGGTCGAGCAGGTTGGCGCCCTTGACGAAGATCTCGAGATCGGCGCGTTTCAGCGGAACGGCGTAGACGGCGTTGACGGTCAACATGTCGTAGCCGGCGGTGCGGGACTCGAACTCGGCGACGTCTTCCTTCTGGAACACCCGGTAGTAGCTGAGATTGGCTCGCCAGTTGCCGCGATGCCAGTCCAGGCCGGTGCCGAAGCGGGCCGGGGACAGGCGCGGAATCTCGCCGTTGCCGGCATCGACGGTTGCATCGACGCTATCGGCGAACAGCCGCATTTCGAGTTCGCCGGCCGGGCCGATATCGGCGCGGTAGCTGGCCTCGAATTCCACGCCCCAGAACTGGGCGTTCGCCTGGCTCCAGACCTGAACCGGCAGGTCGTCCATGACTTCCGCGGTATTGGCCAGGAAAACGAAATCGCTGATGCGGTTGTAGAACACGTCGGCCTTGACGTGGATGCGACCGAGTTCGCCGTGCAGCCCGATATCGAAGTTCTTGGCGACTTCGGTATCCAGCGTCGGGTCGCCGATCTCGAAGGCCTGCGTGGCCACGTGCGGGCCGAACGCGAACAGCTCTTCCTGCGTCGGTGCGCGCTCCGAGCGCTGCCAGTTGAAGGTCGCCTGCCAGTTTTCCTCGAACTGCCAGACGGCGCCGGCCGAGACCGTCAGCAGCGAGTAATCGCGCTTGGCGACGCCGTCGACGGTGCGCCCGTCGTCGAGCTGGATTTCATCGCGCTGGAATCGGAGTCCCGCCGAGAGCTTGACCGGGTTGAAATCCAGCTCCTGGATGTAGAACAGGCCGGCTGATTCGGTCGTCGCCGGCGGTATGAAGGCCTCTTCGCCGATCGCTTCCAGCGACGTGTCCTGATACTGGAAACCGCCGACGCCGCGGACGTTGCCCATCGGCGCGAACTTGATCTCGCTGCGGATTTCGGTGCCTTCGATATCGAATGTCGTGCCGATCTCGCTGCCTTCGAACTCGATGTGGCGGTAGTCGTTGTTGACGAGCTTGAAGTTGATCTCGTCGATGGCGCCGAAGGGCCGGTACAGCGCGGACTTGAACTCCCAGCGCTCCTGCTCGAGATCGATGCTGACGTCTTCCTCGCCGTGCTCGTCTTCGCCGTGTCCGGCGCCGTGGAGGATCGAAAGGGTTCCCTCGGTATGCTCTTCGTCGTGGCCGTGCTCGTGTCCTCCCGGGATACCGTAGAGTGAATCGAAGCGCTTGTAGGCGATGCCGGCGAAACCCCAGTCGCCGACGATCGAAGCACCGACGGTCCCGCCCTCGGTTTCCTGGAAGCTGTTTTCCAGCACGCCGGAGCGGAGTTCGGCGCGCTCGTCGTCGTCGAGTTCGGCCCGTTCGGCCTCCGAAAGCGCGAAACCGGGAATCTCGTAGTCGTCGGTGTCGCGCTTGAAGCCGTCGATGTGGAACTGGAAAGCCCCGGCGCCGCCGTCGAGACGAAACACGCCGGCCCGTTCATCGGCCGCGGTGTTGCCGCGCAGCTCGATCGCGCCGCTGAAGGCCTGACGCTGTTCCGGAATCCGGTTGTCGATGACGTTGACTACGCCGCCGCTGGCCGTGGAACCGTACAACAGCGTCGCCGGCCCGCGCAGGATTTCGATGCGGTCGACCAGCAGCGGTTCGATCGACACGGCGTGGTCCGGGCTCAGCGCGGAGGCGTCGATCGCATCCAGGCCGTCCTCGGTGATCCGAACCCGATTGCCGCCCAAGCCGCGGATGACCGGGCGACCGGCGCCGGGTCCGAAGTAGGTCGAGTGAATCCCGACCTCGGACTGAAGGGTTTCGCCGAGCGTGGCCTCCTTCTTGTCGTCCAGCGCTTCGCCGGCGAGCACTTCGACCGGCTGCGTGGAATCCATCGCGGTGCCGCCCTGCGGCAGGATGCGGACCTCGAGTTTCTCGAGTTCGACCACTTCGGGTTCCTGGGCCAGCGCCATCGGCGCCGCGGCGGAAACGACCATCGCGATGGCCAGGGAAATCGGTTTCCGGTTCATGATGCTGATCCTGTAGAGACGGTAGTGGGAGTGGATGGGTCGATACAATAACGTTATAACATATCAATATGATTGCGCGCTCGGGAGAAAATACGTCCCTGCGCGGGTTGACGCGCTAATGTTATAACATTCTATCTTTTTTGCGGCGTGAGGTACCCGTCGTGTCGCGGGCCGTCGCGTCGCCGAAGGAAATTCCCCGACCATCCGGTCTCCTGTCTCGACGCGGGCGTTCGGCGCCGCGGTCGCGGTCGCCTTCGTCGTGCCGCCCGGGCTGGCTGCACGTTCGCCCGCCCCGGAGCACGGATTTGACGCGTTCTTGGCGCGCTGCGGCGATACTCGCTGCGACTTTCAAGGAGTGAACCGATGAAACGCAGACAGTTTGTCCAATCCGTTGGTCGCGTCTCGGGCGCTGCGTTTCTGGGCGCCTGGAGCTGGACGGGCAGCGCGTTGGCGCAGGAGCGCATCGAATCGATGAGCAAGGAAGACTGGAAGGAGATCCTCGAGCCGGCGCGCTACGACATCCTGTTTCGGGAAAAGACCGAGCGGGCGGGCTCGAGTCCGCTGGACAGGATCTATGATCCGGGGACTTTCATCTGCGCGGCCTGTTACCAGCCGTTGTTCTCCAGCGAGGATAAATTCGATTCGGGTACCGGCTGGCCGAGTTTCACGCAGCCGATCTCGGACGACGCGATCGGCACCAAGACCGATTACAAGCTGATCTGGCCGCGCACCGAGTACCACTGCTCGCGCTGCGGCGGTCACCAGGGCCACGTCTTCGACGACGGCCCCGAGCCGACCGGACAGCGCTGGTGCAATAATGGGCTGGCGCTCAACTTCATTGCCGCCGGTGAGCCGCTTCCGGAGCTGCGCCCGTGATCGCGCGCCTCATGCTCGTTGTGGCTGCGCTGATTTCGGTCGCCGGCGCGGCCACCGCCCAGGACGTCGATCCGGAATCGCAGGCGACGCGCGTGGCGACCTTCGGCGGCGGCTGTTTCTGGTGCATGGAGCCGCCTTACGACGAGCTCGACGGCGTGCTTTCGACGACTTCGGGGTACATGGGCGGCGAGACGGCGAACCCGACCTATCGACAGGTCGTATCCGGGCGCACCGGCCATGTCGAAGTGGTTCAGGTCGAATACGACCCCGCACGCGTGGATTTCGGGAAGCTGCTGGATGTGTTTTGGGTCAACGTCGATCCGCTGACCGACAATCGGCAATTCTGCGATGCCGGGGAGAGCTACCGTCCCGTGATCTTCGTGCATACCGAACGCCAGCGCGCGCTGGCCGAGGCTTCGAAGCGCGCGATCATCGAGTCCGGTCGCTTCGAGGAACCGGTCATCGTTCCGGTCGAAACCGCCGGGACGTTCTGGCCGGCCGAGGATTATCACCAGGACTACTACACGGAAAACCCGGTCCGCTACAAGTACTATCGCTGGCGCTGCGGACGCGACGAACGACTCGAAGCGCTGTGGGGCGAGCCGCCTCCGAAAGATCCCGATTCCGTCGATGCGGCAGCAATGTAGCTCACTTCCTGATCTCGGCGGGGAGCCGGCTTCGGCCTCGCGAGTGTACCCCGTCGTTCATCCTGTAACTTTCAGCGAGTCGGAAAGTGATTAGCTGCAAGGCAGCGCTCGCAGGGAATGCTGGTTGCCTTTCCAAGAGCGATAACGCTGCAGATGAGCGCTTTCCGGCTCGCCCTTCGGGGGTGTGCCCGAGTCACCAACTCGGCGTTGCGAACCTTGCAAAGGGCTAGCCATTCACTGCGATTCGCGCCTTGATTTTTCGACTCAGTCAGACTCTGAATGTCACAGGATGAACGACGGGGTCCACTAGACCCTGACGAGCCTTGCGTGAAGCCGGATGCAGTTTGAATCGCCGGCAACGGGCCGGCGCGCACGCCGCCGGTTCACTCCGTTGGATCGTAGCGTGGCGGCCTCTTGCGGCGGAACTGCAGCGGCTCATCCCGCCGGAACGGCCGGCCGGACATGCGGCGGGTCGGCATTCGCCGGGATCACGGGCCGCCGGGCGCTGCGCCGCAGCGATCCGTGATGCACTGTGCGTGGCCGGGACTGCTTTCGACGGCGCGTGCGATATCGGCCCTCACGCGATTCATCAGCCCCTTCAGGCCCGCTTCATCCAGCCCGTCGACTACCGGGTGGTAGCCAGCCGGTTCGATGCCTTGTCCGATCAGCACCGCGGTCCAGGAGACTTCCCCGAACAGTTCGTTGTTTTCGCGGAACACCAGGCCGTTGCGGGAAAACAGCTCGATCTTGTGACGCAGTGAATCGGGGATATCCATTTCGCGGCAATCGACCCAGTAGGGCGAGTCGGCGCGCGAGTTGACGTGATAGTGAAGGATGATGAAGTCCCGGATATATTCAATTTCCGATCGCGTTTCGCGGTTGAACTGGGCAACCTCGACCGGCTCGATCCGGCCGCGGGGGAACATCTTGATCAGGCGGATGATGCTGTTCTGTATCAGGTGAATGCTGGTGGACTCCAGGGGTTCCAGGAAACCGCTGGCCAGGCCGAGGGAAACGCAGTTGCGGTCCCACTGTCGAAGTCGTCGGCCGGTCTTGAACCGGATCGGCCGCGGCTCGGTGATCGGCTTGCCCTCCAGATTGTCCAGCAAGCTGCGGGCGGCTGCATCTTCGGTCATGTAGTCGCTGCAATACACCAGGCCATTGCCGATCCGGTGCTGCAACGGAATCTTCCACTGCCAGCCGCAGCTGCGCGCGGTTGCGCGCGTGTAGGGCGCCGGAGGGCCAGCGGATTCGGTTTGCACGGCGAGGGCGCGATCGCTGTGCAGCCAGTGCGACCAGTCTTCCCAGCCCGTGCCCAGCGTCTGCTCGATCAACAGCGCGCGGAACCCGCTGCAGTCGATGAATAGATCGCCGGGAACCCGTCTGCCGTCGTCCATGACCACGGCATCGATGAATCCGGATTCCGAATCCTGTTCGACCTCGACGACCTTGCCCTCGGAGCGCACCACGCCCATCGATTCGCTCAGCCTGCGCAGCAGACGAGCGTATCCGGCGGCGTCGAAATGGTAAGCATAGTTGGCCGCTCTTCCCGAGGTGTTGCCGAAGCGATGGGCGCGCGCCATCCGGGTTTCCATGCTGAAGTCGTCCAGCGGCGCGGTTTCGCCCAGGAGCCTGGCGCGAAGCCAGTAATGATGGAACTGCGCCGACCAGGAATCGATCCCGTGGGGCGCGAACGGATGGAAGTAGCTCTCACCGAGCTGCCCCCAGTTCACGAACTCGATGCCCAGCTTGAAGGTGCCGCCGACTTCCCGGAGAAACTCGCTTTCGTCGAGTTCGAGCAGCAGGTTGAAATTCTTGATCGGTGGAATCGTAGCCTCGCCGACGCCCACCGTGCCGATGGCGTCGGATTCGATCAGCTCGATGTCGAGACGGCTCCCGAAGGCCTTGGCCAGCGCGGAAGCCGCCATCCAGCCGGCCGTTCCACCGCCGACGATCACTACTTTACGAATCGCGTTCACGAAGCCTCCCTGGCGCGATTGCGCGAGCGGCGCGGGTTGATCCGGGTTTCGTCGCTACGGCCATCATCGGCAACCGAGCGGACCCGGGAAGTGTCGGCCGAACCAGCGATTGCATCATCGATTGAGCTGGTTGCGCAGCAGCGCGCGCAGTCGGCGCGCTCCGTCGTCGTCCAGCCCGGCCAGCGGCCCCCGGCTGCCAGCCGGGATATGCGCAAGCGCGTCGTCGGGCGGATCGAACACGTAATGATCGAACAGTGCCCGCCATGCCCTGCGCTGGGGTTCGGGCAGATCGCGCAGATTCAGTAGCGCGTGCAGCAGCACGTCGCCCGGCGCGCCCATGTATTCCGGAACGTCGCGCCACCAGTGGTTGATCAGGATATTGAACGAGGACTCGGCGTTGACCTGGTGCCACCACATGCTCGGGATGTAGATCGCGTCGCCGGGTTCCAGCGTGGCCGCCTGCGACTGATCAAGCGCATCGCGGTAGCGCGGATAGCGTTCGAGGTCGGGATCGTCGGGGTCGACGAGGCTGATCTGCTGGCCGGCGGGCGTCACGTCGATCGGACCCACGTACAGGTTCTCGACCTGCTCCGGCGGAAACAACGTGAACCGTCTGCGTCCGGCGCAAACGCAGGCGATATTGTCCAGTACGTCGAAGTGCGCCGCGACGCGCGAGCGATTGCCGATCCAGATGCGTACGCTGGCTGGCGGGTCGCGACGCGGCAGGCTGTTGGCCGGTTCGATGTCCGGCACGCAGAGGCGGATCGCCATCGAACCCATGTAGATCGTCGGCGGCGATTCCTGTGCGGCGGCTCCGCGGAGTTTGAGCAACACCTCGTCGAGCCGGGTCCGGACCTGCTGGAAGTTCAGCTTGGAGATGCCCTCGTCGTAGAACAGGCGCCCCCGATCATCGGGCGCGCCGATGAAAGCGGTGACCGGCGCCCCGTCGTAGTGCGACAGCAGGTAGCGTTCGATCGCGGCCGGGTCGCCGCTGTGCCGGACCAGCGGCCAATCCGCGCACAGGCCCCGGACGACGGCGGGCGTCTCGCGCCCGTTCGTCGCCGCAAACGCCTCGGCGGGTTCGGCGATGCGGATTTCCTCGATGGCTCGGGCGCCAGGACTCACGGGTTCGCGGACCCCAAGCTTCGGTTCTTGCGCTCGATCAGCTTCTCGACGTTGGGCTGCGAGGCGAGCATCATGTAGATGCAGTGCAGGTAGCCCTTGGCGTGCAGCGTTTCGAGTGCGGCTGCGCTCAGCGATCGGAGGCGCTCCTCGTCGATCGTGTACAGGCCCGTCAGCACCTGTTTGGACCCGTCGACGAACTGCATGTCCAGCGATACCGACTCGATCAACTCCAGACCGACCAGCGTCTGCGACAGCGGCACGATCGCCTGGTGGCCCTCGTGGATCGCCTTCAGCACTGCGGTCATCTTCTCCAGCCACTCGCTTTCGCCGCCGTGAGGCAGGAACAGCGGTTGGCCTTCGGTTTCGCTGACGCTGGGGTGATCCAGGTCGATGTGCACGACAGGGGCCTGCGTCGGGGCGCCTTCGACTTCGCGCTCCTGGAAGCCGATCAGCAGCGGCTGTCGCTCGATGCTCAGCGGCAGGTAGTCGGCATCCCAGCGTCCTTCGGCCACGTAGAGGTTTTCCTCTTCGCTGAATCCCAACAGCGCGATCGGCTCGAAATGGCCGTTTTCACGGTTCTTGACGAAGAGCAGCGGGTATTCGTTCTGAAGCACCTGCAACTCGCTGGGAAATACGCGGGTCAGGCTCATGTCGTAGCCGTGTCCGGGGCTGAAATTCCGGTGCACGCGCAGGTTGCGGTGCGTGACGTTGTCGAGCAGGACGTGTTGAGTCAATTCGGTTCCCGGTGGGTTCTCGGTGTTGGAATCGGGCTTCAGCCCGCAGCCGGAATGCCGTGCTGCGCGATTCGGTCCAGCAGCGATCGATTCGCCGGCAGCCCGGACAGGTACTGATTGGCTTTGCGAACGTTTTCGTCGAACAGGCGACGCGCCTCGGCTCGCCGCCCGGCATCCTGCTGCACGGTTGCGCGCTCCAGATCCAGGCCCATTCCGCACAACACGTACTGGTAACTTGCCGCCGAGAAAATCTCGTCGACCTGCGGGAAATCGGTCTCGTTGGGCGATCGATACCGCCACAACTCGAGCAACTCCCTGAGCCGATCCGGGTTCGACGCCAGTTCGCGATGATCGTGCCAGTAGTCGCTATCGGTACGCCGGCTCAACGCGTAGTGCAGCTTCAGGAATTCGATGATACGGGACCAGCGGTAGCGGAACTTCTCGTTGAAGCGGCGACTGGCGATATCCATGATGCGTCGATCGGCCGGCAGCTCGTCGGAAATCAGTCGGGCGGACAGCTCGACCATCACCAGCGCGCTGGCCTCCAGCGGCTCGATGAAGCCCGATGCCATGCCCACCGCGACGCAGTTACGATGCCAGAAGCGTTCCCGGTATCCCGGGGCGAAGGAGATTTTCCGCGGCCTGAGCGCTGCGTCGTCCGGAGCGCCCGAGGCACGCAGATAGTCCATCAGGATTCGATGGCCTTCATCTTCGCTGCCGTGGCGGCTGGAATAGACGTAGCCGACGCCGCGCCTCGACGTCAGCCCGATATCCCAGATCCAGCCGGCTGTTCGCGCGGTAGAGATCGTCTGCGACGCGACCGGCGCGTCGGGGCGCGAGTACGGTACCTGCACAGCCAGCGCCGTATCGTTGAACAGGATATTGCGTTGATCGATCAGCGGAATCCCGAAGTGCTCGCCCAGCAGCATCGAGCGGGCGCCGGAGCAGTCGATGAACAGGTCGCCGGGAATGGCGCCGTTCGTCGCGGTCTGCAGCGATGCGATATCGCCTTCCTCGGTCGAGTGAATCTCGGTGACGTGGTCCTGCACATGGCGAACGCCGAGGCGGCCGGTGCAGTGCCGGGTCAACAGGGCCGCGAACCGGCCGGCGTCGAGATGGTATCCGTAGTTCAGGACACCGGCGTATTCGGGTGTCTGCGGTTGCTTCGGCGCCAGGTCGCGGTCGCAGACCATGCCCTGGGCGCTGACGGCGTCGACGAACGAAATCGTGCCGCCCTCGCCCCGCCACAGCGAAGCGAGGTCGGTGCCCGGGTAGCCGGCCGGCGCCGTGAACGGGTGGTAGTAGGAGTCGCCCTCACCGCGGTCGATCCAGTCGACAAAGCGCGTGCCCTGCTTGAACGCGGCCGCGCATTCGCGCAGAAACGCGGCTTCGCTGATTCCGATCTGCTGCAGCGTCGAGCGTATGGTCGGCCAGGTACCCTCGCCGACGCCGATGGTGGCCACCTGCGGCGACTCCACCAGCGTGACGCTGACGCGCGGTTCGGGGCCGTTTGCGTGGCGTGCGGCGATCAGACCGGCGGTCATCCAGCCGGCGCTGCCGCCGCCGACCACGACGATATGGCGGATGGGATGCTCGTTTTCGGGCGTCATAAAAAAAGGATGCCGCTGCAGGGCAGCGGCGTCAAGTCAGGAACTACTTGTTATATCGACGAGCGCTAGAAGCGGAAGCGCGCGCCGACGTTGTATCGAGCGCCGTACTGGTTGGCGCGCAGCAGCTGCTCCGAGTACCGGCTGTAGACGCGGATCGCCTCCTCGTTGATGTTCAAGCCTTCGACGAAGACCTCGAAATTGTCGTTGACGTAGTAGGTCAGGTTCACGTCGATGGGCGCGAAGGACTCGGTGTAGACCGGTGCGCCGAATCCGTCGAAGCCGCTGAGGAACTCGTCACGCCAGTTCCAGGCCACGCGTCCCGAGAACTTGTCGTTCTCGTAGAACACGACCAGGTTGGCCGTATCGCTGAGTCCCGGCAACGCGAAGGACTGGTCGACGACGTCACGGTCGGCTTTGACGTCGCCGTCGACCAGCGTGGCGTTGGCCTGCACGCCCCAACCGCTTTCTCCGAACAGGTGCTGGACGGCGAACTCGAAGCCGTACAGGCTGCCCTCTTCTGCGTTGGTCGTGGTCGTGACCCGGAAGATGGCCAGCGGATCGTCCGGGCTCTGCGGGATCTGAGCGTTCGGGTCCGCGCCGCGAATCTCGTTCATGCGGCGGAACACCGCGGCGTTGTCGGGGTTCAGGCCTTCGCTGACCAGCTCGGCGCGAGCCTGCTCGGCCAGCGGCCCGAGGAACGGGTCGCGTAGGCCTTCGAAGGTCTGCTCCTCGGTGGTCGAGATCAGGAAGTTGTCGACCAGCTTGTTGAAGAACCCGGCCGAAACGTAGCTGCCTGGGGCGTAGTACCACTCCAGCGCCAGGTCGAAGTTGTCCGAGACGAACGGCTGCAGGTCCGGGTTGCCGGAGCTGGCGTTCTTGCTGCCGATGTTGGGCGGGCCGTCGAAGTTGCGGTTCGGCCCCAGCGCGCCGATCGGCGGACGCGAGATCGAACGCGAGTAGGCCGCACGGGCGATCACGTCGGGCAGGACCTCGATGTTGAACGCGAAGCTAGGCAGCCAGAATTCGCTGCTGCCCTTGCCGGTCCGCAACTGCGTGTCGTCGACGAACTCGTAGGTGAACTCGTCGCCGTTTACCCAGATGATGGACTCTGCCGGCCGCTCCTGGCCGATCGACGTGGTGTCGGCGGTTTCGAACCGCAGGCCCACCGATGCGGTGAACGGCATGTCGTTGAAGCTGTCTTCGAAATTGGCCTGGAAGTAGGCCGCGTCGATATCTTCCTCGACGACCGACTGACCGAAGTTGCCCAGGGGTCCAGACCAGAACAGGCCGCGCTGACCGGAAGGGTCCTGGAAGTCCGGGCCCCAGCTCGGCCAGTAGACATCTTGTTCGAGCGGGTCGCCCACTCCGATCGTTTCGAACTGGTCGATGAGGAAAAGGAACGGAGCAGTGAAGTACTGGGTGAACGGAAAATCGCCGCCGTTGCTGAAGTCGCTCAGCAGGCCGGAGAAATCGCCCTCGGTGAACGCCGCGTCGTCCCAGTACTGCGCCGAGGTCAGCCAGAAGCCGGCCGGCAGCAGGCCGGATTCCGCCGCGATGCTGTCGAACTTCTGCTCGGTGCGGTCGTAGCCGAAGCTGACGGACTTCAGCGCGCTTTCCGACGGGTTGAACCAGGTACCGCCGAGCTGGAGTTGGTCGATGTCGTTGTCGACGCGACTGTTGAACGCCTGGCCGAACAGCGAGCCGATGTCCTGGCGCAGGATGCCGTCCTGCGGGCCCCCGTCGGGGCCGGTGCTGCGAAACGTCACGTCGAACAGCGGCACGCCGGAACCGAGGTAAGTTGCCGTCTGTCGGTCGATGGCCGCCGTGAACGGACCGGCGCCGGGCACGAAGCCGCACCAGTCGCAGGCGGTGTTGCCGATGATCAGGTTGGCCGAGGTGCCCGGGCGTCCGTTGATGTCGCCGCCGCGGGATTCGGACGACGAGGAATGATAGTCAAGCGTGAACGACAGGTCGTCGGTTGCTTGATACTCGACGTTGAAGCCGATCTGGTTGTTTTCCTTGATCGTGTGGTCACGGGCAACGTTGGTGGCGAAATCGCCGCAGGCCTGGCTGACCTGGGTCACGGTGCCGCGCTCGTTGATCGTCGCGTCGATGTTGGGGCATTCGAACCAGATGCCGACGCTGTTGCGGTCGGCTTCGCGCTCGACCCGGGAGTAGGTGAAGTCCAGCGTCGCGGTGATCCGCTCGCTCGGCGCGTACTGCAGCACCGCCTGCCCGTTGATGCGCTCGCGCTTCAGATCGCTCCAGCCGTAGCCGATGTTCTGCGGATGCCAGTAGATGCCGTCGGCGCGCTGGTTGTTGTTGTTGACGGTGCCGGAAACGAACGGGTTGTTGATCGCGCTCGTCGAATCGGGGCTCGTCGGCGACCAATTGTCCACGGCCGCATTCTCTTCGCGGTTGTGGCGGTCCTGGTAGGCGCCGCTGATCAGGATGCCGAACTTGTCGTCGAAGAAGGTCTGGCTGTAGAGCCCCTCGATTTCCGGCGTGATTTCGTCGAGGTTGCCGACGTCGGCTTCGGTCGACGAAGTCTCGTGCACGGCCTTGCCGCTGATAACGGCCCGGAACCCGGGGCGGTCCAGGGGGCGCGGCGTCAGGATGTTCACCGTGGCGCCGATCCCGCCGGTCGGCAGGGTCGACTGCGGCGTCTTGTAAACGTCGACCGCTGCGACGCCGGTCGTGGCCAGGTCGGCAAAATCGAAGGAACGGCTGCCGGCGGTCGGCATCGAGCGCCCGTTCAGGGTCACCAGGTTGAATTCCGGTCCCAGGCCTCGGACCGTGATCTGCGAGCCTTCGTTGTTGCTGCGGTCGATGGCGACGCCGGTGATTCGCTGCAGCGCCTCGGCGAGGTTCTGGTTCGGGAAATCGCCGATGTCCTCGGCGGTGATCGAATCGGTCACGCCGATTGCGTCGCGCTTGCGGTCCATGGCGCGCATGATGCTGCCGCGATAGCCGGTGACAACCATCCGGTCGACCGCTTCGGCTTCCTGCGGGCCCTCCATGCCGTCGACCGTCTCGGTGCTTTGATCCTGTTCGTCCGGATCCTGCGCGAGGGCCGGCACGACGGTTCCGGCATGCAGTGCTACGGCAATGCTCGTGGCCAGAGCCGTCCTGTGAAAGCTGTTTCGGTTCATGTGATCTACCCCGTGTTTTGTGCCGGTGCCCGGCTTCTTCGATTCATCGTGCGCGCTCTTTGCGGCGCGGCAAAGGTGTCTCGTCGTTCTTTTCACACCCGTGTGCAGCGCAACCTTAGCGCAAAATGACAGCGCTGACAATCTATCTCGAAAATTTCCTTCCCGGCGAACGTTTCGCCGGGTTGGCGAGAGGTTTCAGGGATTGCAGGAAATGTCGGCGATCGCGGCCGCGCCGCGCTCGATGCGGATGTCGGCGATGCTGACCCGGGCAGCGCGCTCGGTAACGAGCAGCTCGATGCCGTCGGTCCGCGCAAACGCCGAGCGGTCGTCCGCGTAGCAATGCAGATCGATGCGCAGGGTGCGCCATTCGTCGTGCTCCCATTCGGCCAACGGGTCGGCCAGGGCAATCGATCGGCCGTCGCAGCCGTCCGCGCAGGTCATCCGCACCGCCAGGTCGTCCGGCACGTCGCCCTCGATCCGGAGGTCGTAGGCAATCGCCGCTGCGTCGTCCAGGAAGCTCGTGAGATCGACGGTGGGCCGGGCGATGAGCGCGACCGTGCCCGGAACGCCTTCGGTCCAGGTGATCCGCCGGGCGTCTCCCTGGATCCGGCGATCGGTCAGTTCCACGGCCGGGTCGGCTGCGTTGTTGTGGCCCCGAACCGACAGCCGCCAGGGCGTGCTGGCGTCGCCGTCGAACAAGGTCCAGTTCCCGGTCGCCGGTATCACGTCTTCGAGCCGCGGTGCCATCGCGTCCTCGGGCAATGCCTCCAGCCCGCCGGCGTCGGCGAAGCTGAGGCCGAAACCGAAGGGGAACAGTTCCGGCCAGCTTCCGTCTTCGCCGGGTGTCGGCGCGGCCGGCCAGGCGAACGGCAGGCGACCGGTGAAGTCGTGGGCGGGGTCGCCGCCGGGGGAGCGCAGCACGACATCGGCGATGCCGCCGCCCTCGGTGCCGGGCAGCCAGGCGGCGACGAAAGCCTCCGAGCGGTTCAGCTCGGGGTTCACCCACATCGGGCGGCCCGAGAGAAACACCGTGACCACGGGGGCGCCGAGCGCGCGAGCGCGGTCGAGCAGATCGAGCGCTTCGCGCGTGCCCGCCTCGAACTCCAACGTCTGCGTATCGCCCTGGCCCTCGGCGTACGGGTCCTCGCCGATGACCGCGATCACCGCATCGGGCGAAAAGTCTCGGGCCGATTCGAGGCCGAGCCGGATCTCGCCGCCGGCTGCGGCCACTTGCTCGGCGAGACCGGCAAAGATCGACTGGCCGTTGGGAAAGCGCTCGTTGGCGTCCTTCACGCCCTGCCAGTCCAGCGTCCAGCCGCCGGACTGCTTGCCGATATCATCCGCGCCGTCGCCGATCAACAGCAACTTCGAGGCCGGGTCCAGCGGCAGCAGTCCGTCGGCATTCTTCAGCAATACCAGCGATTCGCGCACGGCGCGCCGGGCCAGGGCCGCGTGGGCGTCCGGCGTCGGCAACGCGTCGGCACCGGTGGCGGGCCGATCGAACAAGCCGGCGCGCTTCTTGACCCGGAGGATCCTGCGGACCGCGTCGTCGAGTCGATCCATGTCGACGCGCCCGGCGCGCGCGTGTTCCAGCAGGGTGTCGCGAAACTCGCGCCAGTCCTCCGGGACCATGAACAGATCGATGCCGGCGTGCAGCGCCGCCAGGCAGTCGGTGACGGTGCAACCGGGCACCTGCCCGTGACCGTTCCAGTCACCGACGACGACGCCGTCGAAGCCCATCCGGTTCTTCAGTACCTCGGTCAGCAGGTAGCGGTGCTCGTGCATCTTGCGTCCGTTCCAGGATGAAAAGGAGGCCATCACCGTCTGCACGCCGGCGTCCAGTGCATCGGGGTAAGGCAGGCCATGGATGGCGGCCAGCCGCTGTTCGGACATCCGGGCATCGCCCTGGTCGACGCCGTCGAACGTGCCGCCGTCGCCGACGAAGTGCTTGGCCGCGGCCACCACGTGCGGCGGCTGCAGCCAGCCGTCGCCGGGGGCACCCTGCAGGCCGAGCACCGCCGCGCGGCCGAGTTCGGTGACCAGCTCCGGATCGCTGGAGAAGCTCTCGTAGGTTCGTCCCCAGCGCGGGTCGCGCGCCACCGCGAGCGTCGGCGAGAAGTTCCAGTCGATACCGGTCGCCGTGACCTGTTCGGCCGTCGCCCGGCCGATGGCGCGCACCAGCTCCGCGTTCCGGCTCGCGCCCAGCCCGATGTTGTGCGGAAATACCGTCGCGCCGAACACATTGCTGTGGCCGTGAACCGCATCGGTTCCCCAGATCAGCGGGATCGGCGGATCCCCGTCCGCCTCGAGCGCCGCGGCGTGCATTTTCCGCGATAGCGCAGTCCAGGCGCTGACCGGTGCGCGGTCGTCGCGACCGGGGAACGAACCGCCGCCGTTGAGGACCGAGCCGAGACCGAACTCGGCCAGATCCCGGGGGGTGACGAACTGGATTTCGGCCTGGATGATCTGGCCGACCTTGCGCTCCAGCGTCATCCCGGACAGCACGTCGTCGATGAAGCGCTCGGCGGCGGGATCCGTTGTCGCCTCGCGTTCAGGCCACTGCTCGGTGGCGTCGGCAAGCGCCGGGGCGCAGAGTGCGAGAATCAGGGGCAGCAGGGCACGAGTGAAATTCGGCTGGAACATGTCTGGAATCCGTTGTGGTCTGGGCGGTCGAAGGGGCCGGTCAGCGGGCGACCGGTCCGGTTGTTGCGCGGACGATCAAGGGTGCCTCGAATAATTCGATCCGAGATGCATCGGCTGCGGCTTGCGCCTCGCCGCGCTGGTCGATCAGGTCGAGCAGGAGCTCGGTCGCGCGCAGCGCCATCGGCCGGATCGGCTGGCGGACGGTGGTCAGCGACGGCCAGATATTTCGCGACAGCGGAGTGTCGTCGAACCCGGCCACCGAGATGCGCTCCGGAATTGGCCACTGTTGCTTGAGCGCCACCTGCATCAGGCCGGCCGCCATTTCATCGTTGCTGGCGAAGATCGCCGTCGGCGGATTCTTCATGCCGAGGAAATGCGCCGCCGCCCGTCGGCCGGACTCGGCATCGAACCGGCCGCTGACGACCAGTTCCGGCTCGAAGGCGAGTTCCGCCCGCGCAAGGCCGAGGCGGTAGCCTTCCAGGCGGGCATGGCTGGCTCCGTGCGCCGGATGGCCCTCGATGAACCCGATTCTCGTGTGTCCCAGGCCGACCAGATGCTCGACCACGCGGCTGGAGGCGAGTCGGTCGTCCACCGAGACGCCCACGCCGGGTCGGCCGTCCAGCGGCGCGATCCGCGCGTAGGGCATGCCGATCTCTTCGAGTGAATCGAGCACCGCGGTCACGTCGCCGATCGGCGGGATCAGCAATACCCCGTCGACGCGCGACTGGCGGACGAACCGTGTGATGTTGTCGGCGAGGCCCGGGTCATCGGGCTCGGGTGCCTGCAGGGACAGGCCGTAGCCCGCAGCTTCGCAGCCCTGCAGAACGCCCGAAATCGCCTGGAACAGGTAATTCGGACTGGGGTTCACGTAGATCAGTCCGATCATGCGCGACCGCGTACCCGCCAGTCCGCGCGCCGAAGGGTTCGGCGAATAGTCCAGTTCCCGGACCGCTTGCTCGACGCGCGCACGCGTCGCAGGCCGAACGTTGGGCTCGTCATTGAGCACGCGGGAGACGGTCTTGATGGAAACGCCCGCGCGGTTCGCGACGTCGTCGATCGTCACGCGACCGGTGGTGGGTCGCTGGCGTCGCTTCGATGTGGTCGGTTCAATCATCTGGGTCCGGATTCTGCAACAGCTGTTGATTGCGAGATCCCTCGGGCACGACAATTGCCGGAACGAGCGGATGCCGCGTCGGGGGATGATAATTTAAACTGACAGCGCTATCAAAACCACGTTTCCCGGCGCTCGAAAACTGGACCGCTATCGCACGAACCCCGAAGCGAGTCCGGACCGGTGGCGCCGTTCCGCCGAAATGCCTCCGCCGTCGGATATGGGTACCCGGCGCCGGCCGGGGACGGGCCGCTGCCCGGGCGCGGCGGAGCGAATCGCGGCCGCGTGCGCTGCATGCCCGACGGCGCTCGCCGCGACGAGCCCCGGCGAGAATCCGGAGCGGCCGCATCCGGCGCGTCACGGTCCTCGCCCGGCACGACGGCTGCCGTGGCTCGTCGTCCGGACGATCGACGCGCGAGCTATTGATGCTGGATGTCCCTGGAGAGGTCCTCCAGCGTTCGTCCCTTGGTTTCATTGACGAGACGCCTGACGAAGAGGAACGCGACCAGACCGAAAGTTGCGTAGATGCCGTAGGACAAGCCCAGGCCGATGCTCGCCAGCAGGATCGGGAAGGTCATGGTGATCAGGAAATTCGATCCCCACTGCACCATTCCGCAGAATGCAAGCGCTGCGCCGCGGAACTGGTTGGGGAACATCTCGCCGAGCATCACCCACATCACGGGGCCCCAGGAGAACGCGAAAAACGCGATGTAGGCATTGGCCGCGAGCAGTGCAAACAAGCCGTTGTTTCCTTCCAGCATCAGGTCGCCGTTGGCATCGACTCCGGCCGTGCCGAAAAGAAGCGCTAGCGCTCCCAGCATGACCGCCTGGCCCAATGCGCCGACCAGCAACAGCGGTTTTCTGCCGACCTTGTCGACCAGCGCGATCGCTACGAACGTGAACGCCACGTTGACCGAGCCGCTGATGACATTCTGCAAAAGCGCGTTCTCTTCGGTAAACCCGGCCGCTTGCCAGAGGGTCGCGCCGTAATAGAACACGACGTTGATGCCCGTGAACTGCTGCAGCGCCGCCAGGCCGATACCAACCCACACGATGGGGTGTATGCCCCCGGTGCGATGGTTGATGATGTCGCGCAGGCCGGGCTTGCTTCCCTCGTGCAGCGTCGACTTGATGTCGTCCACTTTGGCTTGCGCATCGACCGTATCGGAAAGGCCGTGCAGTACGCCGCGGGCACGCTCGAGTTGCCCGACCGCAACCAGATAGCGCGGGGATTCGGGAATGAAGAACAGCGCGATCAGGAAGATCGATGCCGGGATGATCTCCATCCAGAACATCCACTGATACGTCAGGAAGCCGCCCCACAATGCCGCGCTGGCGCTGCCGGACATCCCGGCGAGCCAGTAGTTGCTCAGGAAGGCGGAAAACAGCCCGACCACGATCATGAGCTGCTGCAGTGTCGCCAGGCGTCCGCGGATCTTCGGCGGGGCGATCTCGCTGATGTACGCCGGCGCGAGGATGCTGGCCGCGCCGACAGCGAGTCCGCCAAGGATGCGGGCGAAGACGAACTGGACAGAGTCCGGAGCGATGCCCGACCACCACGCGCTGATGATGAAGGCGATCGCTGTCATCATCATCACCGGCTTTCGACCGACTCTGTCTGCCATGTTGCCGGCGAAGAAAGCGCCCGCGGCACAGCCGAGCAGCATGGAAGCAACATTGAAGCCGGTGCCGACGGCATCGGAATCGAAGGCCTGTTGCAGCGCGTCCACCGTGCCGTTGATTACGCCGCTGTCAAAGCCGAACAGAAAGCCGCCGATCGCCGCGACGACCGAGATGAACAGGACCCGGGCGATGTTGCCGGCGCCTTCGATCGCTACTTGGTTTGCCTGGTTCATATCTACCCCTTTTGTGGGTTTATTGTTGGCGCGCATCCACATCCGTAGCGTGGATCGACAGCGAAAGAAGCTGTTGGGGGAGAACCGATCGAATGCGCGTAGAAAGCGCCGGAAGTATAAACCTCGTATTTTTCGATTTCCATTGCGGTCGGATTCGATCCCGCCCCGTGCCGCCGGATTGCGGTGTTCAGCCGCCGCGGCGCCCGGCAAAACGGGCGCCGGATCGTCCGTGGGAACGGCCTGTGGGCTGCCGGGGCAGTCCATGGACGAAACATCGGTTCGGTTGCGCGGTGTTATCTTGGTCCGGGTTCTGCCAACGGAGTTCGTCATGCGCCAGCTTCCTGCCTTTCGGTTGTTCGACCTCGGCTGCGCGCGGGCCGGGACGCCCGCCGGGTGCGTGATCGCTTGTCTGGTTGTCTCCGAGTCGGTACGCGGTTCGTGTCCGGGGAGCGGGTCGTGATCCGGACCGCCCTGGTCACCGGCGCGAACCGTGGCATCGGTCTCGAGATTGCCCGTGCGCTGTCCGGGCCGGCGGGAATCCGGGTCGTTGCCGCTGCGCGACGGGCCGCGGACGCGGACGCCGTCGCGACCGAACTCGGCGGCGACGCCGTCGGCGCAGCGCTTGACCTTCTGCATCCCTTCGAGGCTGCGCGGGTCGCTGAAAGACTCGACGAACGCTTCGGCGGCATCGATATCCTGGTCAACAACGCAGGAATCATGCCTGCCGGCGGCATCCTGGATGCCGACCTGGAAGACTTCCAGCGCTGCCTCGCCGTCAATACGGTGGGGCCGTTCGCGTTGATCCGTGCCCTGGCTCCGCGAATGCAGCGACGCGGCCGGGGCCGCATCGTGAACGTGTCCTCGGGGTGGGGTTCGTTCGCTGAAAGGCTGGGCGGGCCGGTCGCTTATTCGGCCTCGAAGGCCGCGCTCAACGCGCTGACAGTGTCGGCCGCCGCCGAGCTGGATCCGGCCGTCAAGGTCAATTCGGTCTGTCCCGGCTGGGTGCGCACGCGGATGGGCGGGCCGCAGGCCACGCGCTCGCCCGAAGAGGCGGCCGATACACCGGTCTGGCTGGCGACGCTAGCGGATGATGGGCCGACCGGTGGCTTCTTCCGGCGGCGCCAACCGATTCCCTGGTAGTCGTTCGCGCGCCCGGAGTGGCGCAGTCAAGCCGGACTTTCCGGCGGCGCGTGCCGAGCGGTCCGTCATCGGCCTCGCATCGCACGAAATACGCACACACCCGTCGACTTCGTGCGCTGCTTCGAGCACCATCGCAACCGGCGATCGATGGCGGCGATCGATGCCGGCGATCGTTGCCGTGCCCGGCTTGGCCCGCAGCGTTTCCGGGCCGGAAGATGGGCGCCCGGAAGATCGGCGCCGGTCCGGCGCCGGCCGCTGACTCGAGTGCTCGTTCTGAGAGTAAGGATCCCAACAAGAATCCTTTGCATTTCAATTATCATAGAATACTAATTTAGTTTCGTTTGATACGCGTCAAGTTCTAAATTAGCTTCGTGTTGATAATTTCCTTGCCCCCCCAGTGAAGTCACTCAACCTCACGTCGTGGACAAGGAGCCAAATCATGAACGACGTCATTCCACAATCCCCCCCGCCCGTTCGGCACCGGAAGGTGTCCTCCAGCCTGGTCTGCCTGATGGTCTCGGTGCTGCTGACTCTTCCGACACATGGATTCGGCAAGGCTGCCGATACCGACGGCTACATGTTGCCGCAGGCCGACATCGATGCAATCGTCCAGCAAGCCGAGGACAACGGCGTCGATGTCCACGAACAGGTGTTCAGCCAAACCCCGTACGAAAGCACCGCCGATTGCCTGCAGTGTCATGAAGACGAAGGCACCGAAATGCTCGATACCGGCCACTTCAAGTGGACCGGCGAAATCGCGCGCGTTCCGGGCTTCGAAGGCCAGGTCCTCGGCAAGCGAGACCTGATCAACAACTTCTGCGTCGCCGTCGATACCAACGAGGCGCGCTGCACCCAGTGTCACGTCGGCTACGGCTGGAAAGACAACAGCTTCGACTTCACGAATCCCGAAAACGTCGACTGCCTGGTCTGCCACGACCAGTCGGGTACCTACAAGAAGGGCAAGACCTCCGGCGGCATGCCCGATCCCGGCGTGGACCTGAATCTGGTGGCGATGAGCATCGAAGCCGGTTCGAAGCCGAAGCGCAAGAACTGCATCGGCTGTCACGCAACCGCCGGCGGCGGCGACAACGTCAAGCACGGCGACCTGTCGACCGCGATGGTCAACCCGTCCAAGGACCACGACGTGCACATGGGCGTCGACGGCGCGAACTTCGCATGCGTCGACTGTCACGCCGCGAACACCGATCCGAAGAGCGGCGCGGTCAACCATGGTATCGCCGGACAGGAATTGCACTCCGTGCACGAAGGCAACATGCGCCAGTGCACCGACTGCCACGGCAACTCGGAAGTCGTCCACCGCGGCACCCGGGTCGAAAACACGTTGTTCTTCGACAACTGGCACGACCGCCTGGCTTGCCAGACCTGCCATATCCCGGTGTTCGCCAAGGCCGTCTCGACCAAGACCGAGTGGTACTGGTCCGAAGCTGGTCAGAACATCAGCCCGATCCCGAAGGATCCGGATACCGGCCGCGCCGCCTACGACAAGAAGAAGGGCTTTTTCAATTGGGAATTCAACGTGCGGCCCGTGCTTCGCTGGTACAACGGCGACTGGGAACGCAAGTTCGTCGGCATCAACGACACCTACGAAGAAGTTCCGGTTCCGCTGGCCACGCCGCTGGGGGATCGCAGCGACCCGAACGCGATGATCCGTCCGTTCAAGCTGATGGTCGGCGACCAGGTGGTCGATCCGGTCAATCAGCGCGTCATGGTGCCGCACCTGTTCGGCACGATCACGGGCCCGAACCCCTACTGGGGCAAGTTCGACTGGAACCTCGCGCTGCAGGATTCCTCGCTGTACACGGGCGTACCGTATAGCGGCGAGTACGATTTCGTCGACACGACGATGTTCCTGACCGTCAACCATGAAATCGCGCCGGCAGATCAAGCGCTTGGCCAGGGCGGCATCATCGGCGGTTGCATGGATTGCCACGATCCGGGCAACGAATACGTCGAGTGGGAAGAACTCGGTTGGACCGGCGACCCGCTGCGCGGCGGTGAGCGGACCGGACCGTAAAGCCTCAGGTGATGTCGCCGTCGGCCTTCTCCCGGCGTAGTTGACTGGCGCTACCGCGCCTGACGGCGATCAGCAACCCACCAGGCCCGGGCGGCATCCGCCCGGGCCTTTTCTCATCGGACGGTCCGAGCAACCGGGGCGCCACAGACCGGTCGCCTCGATTCCGGTTTCAGGGCGAGCCGAGCAGGTTGACGCAGTCGCGCGCGAGCGCAGCGATGCGCTCCCAGGCGTGGTCTTCGATGGCCCCTGCCGGAGCCATCCATGAGCCGCCCACGGTCATGACATTGCCCAGTCTTGCGTACGCCAGTGCGTTGTCGGCGTGGATGCCGCCGGTCGGGCAGAAGCGCACGTTGGCAAAAGGACCAGAAAAGGCGCCGAGCGCGGCGACCCCGCCGGCAGGTTCGGCCGGGAAGAACTTGAATCGGTTGAAGCCGAACTCGAGACCGGTCATGATCTCCGAAGCGGTGGCTACGCCGGGCAGCAGCGGCAGGTCGGCTTCGGATGCGGCCCGATACAGTGCCGGTGTTGCGCCGGGCGCGACGGCGAACCCGGCGCCGGCCTCGGCCGCCGAATCCAGATCGCGTTCGGACAACACGGTGCCCGCACCGACGGTCACCGAGTCGCCGAGTTCGCGCATACGGCGGATCACCTCCAGGGCATTCGGCGTGCGCAGCGTGACCTCCAGCACATGGAGGCCGGCTTCCACCAGCGTTTCGGCGAGCGGCAGCGCCGAATCGACCTCGTTCAGGGTCAGCACCGGAATGACCGGGACCGGCGACAGGAGTTGTTCGAGGACTTCGCTGACACTGCGCATGCATTTCACTCCAGTGGCGTCCTGCGGGCGCCATCCATTTGCTCCCGAAGCGCTTCGGCCGCACCCAGCAGACCGGGCTCCGGATGCGTGACCAGCACGACCCGAACCGCCTCCAGCCACGCGGCGAATCGTCCCTTGTCGAGGAACCGCTCGACGAAGGCGCTGGCGCGCAGGAAGGCCGCAAAGCGCGGCGCCATGCCCCCGGCAATCGCGACGGTGCGCGCCCCGTGGATCAATGCGCAGTCACCGGCGAAACTGCCGAGAATCGCACAGAATCGCGCCAGCGACCGGCGGGCGATCACGTCGTTTCCGGCCAGCGCCCGTTCGACGATTGCAGCCGGGCGCTCGAGCATGGAATTCGGCGTATGCGTCTTGGACGGGTCGCGGCCCGAGAGCGCGGCGTGAATTCGGCCGAGCCCGTTTCCCGACAGCACGCGCTCGATGGACACCCGGTCGTGACGCGAGATCAGCCAGTCGTAGATCAGGTGCTCCTCGGAGCCCTGGGGCGCATAGTTGATGTGGCCGCCTTCGGTCTCGATCACGTGCCAGTTCTCGGGATCGAAGCGCGTGATCAGCGCGACGCCCATTCCGGTGCCGGGGCCGATCACGCTGATCGGCGCTTTCGGTCCGTCGTGGACGCCGGCATGGATGATCATCTTCTCGTCTTCGGTCAGCGCCGGAATCGCCCGGGCCGCGGCGCCGAAATCGTTGAGAACCAGCAGGTCGTCCAGCCCCAGTTCGTCCCGCAACTCGTCGCGGTTGAACGACCAGGCGCGGTTGGTCAGCCGAATCTCCTCTCCGATCACCGGACACGCCACGGCGATCGCGGCGCGCGAAATCGGCGCGCGATTCCGGATTTCTCCCAGATAGTGGCGCGCGGCGTGCTGCAGGCTGGCAAAGCGATCCGCGGTGAGTTTGCGTTCGTCGTGCAGCCGCGGGCGGCCGGCGCCGTCGAGATCGGCGAGCGCGAAGCGTGCATTGGTGCCGCCGATGTCGGCGACCAGCACCAGTTCGGTCGGTTCGGCGTTCATGAGTCCGTGAACAACGTGCTGGCCCCGGATTCGGCGTTCGAGACGCCGGCCCGCATGGCGCCGAAGAGTTCGCGGCCGACGCCGTGACGATTGCCGGAGAGGTCGAGTCCCCGGTGATCCCGCGCGCGAAGGGCCTCGGCGGACAGACCGCTGTCGAGATGTCCCTCGTCGGCGTCGATCACGACGCGGTCGCCGTCCATCAAGTGGCCGATGGGGCCGTCGTCGAGCGCCTCGGGTACGACGTGGATGGCGGCGAGGACCGAGCCGGAGGCGCCCGACATCCGGCCGTCGGTCAGCAAGGCCACCCGCTGGCCGCGGTCCTGCAGGACCTGCAGCGTCGGCGTGAGCTTGTGCAGCTCGGGCATGCCGTTGGCGCGCGGGCCCTGACCGCGGATGACCGCGACAAAATCCCCTTGCAACTCGCCGGCGCGGAAGGCTCGCAGCAGATCATCCTGGGAATCGAAGACGCGCGCCGGCGCCTCGATACGGCGATGCGCCGGGTCGACGGCGGAGATCTTGACGATGGCACGGCCGAGGTTGCCCGTCAGCAGCCGGAGTCCGCCTTCCCGTGCGAATGGATCCGAACAGCCGCGCAGGATCGCCGCATCGCCCGACGCCGTGGGCGGGTTGCGCCACACCACCCGATCGTTCTCGATCTCGGGTTCGCGGGCCTGGTCGTAGAGATCGCCTCCGTGCACGGTGCGGAGATCGGGGTGCAGCAGCCCGGCGTCGAGCAGCTCACGGATCACGAAGCCCATGCCGCCGGCCGTGTGAAAGTGGTTCACGTCGGCTTCGCCGTTCGGATACAGGCGCGCCAGCAGCGGCGTGGCGCGAGAGATCTCGTCGAGGTCGTTCCAGTCGATCACGATGCCGGCGGCGCGGGCGATCGCGACCAGGTGGATGGCGTGATTGGTCGAGCCGCCGGTCGCTGCCAGCCCGACCATGGCGTTGACGATCGCTTTCTCGTCGACGCATCGCCCCACCGGCGTGTAGTCATCGCCGTGGGTGGTGATGTCGCAGGCGCGTTCGGCGGCCGCCAGCGTGAGTCGTTCCCGCAGTGTGGTGTTCGGGTTGATGAACGCGCTGCCCGGTAGATGCAGGCCCATGACCTCCATCAGCATCTGGTTCGAATTCGCGGTGCCGTAGAAGGTGCAGGTGCCCGGTGCGTGGTAGGACTGCGATTCGGCTTCGAGCAGATCCTCACGCGAAGCCTTGCCCTCGGCGTGCGCCTTCCGGACGCGGGCCTTTTCTCGATTGGGCAGGCCGGAGGGCATGGGTCCGGCGGGTACGAGGATGACCGGAAGATGTCCGAACGCGAGCGCGCCGATCAGCAGTCCCGGCACGATCTTGTCGCATACCCCGAGCAGCAGCGCGGCGTCGAACGTGTTGTGCGACAGCGATACCGCGGTTGCCTGGGCGATCACGTCGCGCGAGAACAACGAGAGTTCCATGCCGGGCTGGCCCTGAGTCACGCCGTCGCACATGGCCGGGACGCCACCGGCGACCTGGGCCGTGCAGCCCCTGCTGCGCGCGGCCAGTTTGATCAACGCGGGAAAGCGCTCCAGCGGTTGATGCGCCGAGAGCATGTCGTTGTAGGCGGTCACGATTCCGAGGTTCGGCCGCTGCATTGCCTTGAGCACCGGTTTGTCCTCGCCGGAGGCGGCGAACGCGTGTGCCACGTTGCCGCAGCTGATGCGGCTGCGGGCCGGTCCGGGCCCCGCAGATCGGTCGATGCGCTCGAGATAACGCGAACGCAGACCCTGCGAGCGCACCCGGATTCGCTTCGTGATGTCGACAATCGCGGCGTGCATGGTCATGGACTCCAGTGAATTTCCAGCGGTAATTTCTGGCGACTGAGCAGGGCGGAGATCGGGTAGCGCCGCGGATCGCCTCGCTCCAGCGCGGCCTGCAGCGCCTGCCGCTTCGCGTTACCGCGCAGCAGCAACAGAATCCGCCGGCTCCGGGCGATCGCCGCCAGCGTCAGCGTGATCCGCGGATACGGCGCTTCGCTCGGCAGCGGGTCGGGATGGATGACGGCAAGCGCCTGGTCGGACCCGGGATCCAGGGCGTCGACCAGGCCCGGCGCTTCGGGAAACAGCGAGGCAAAGTGCGCGTCGGCGCCCATCCCGAGCACGCAGGCATCGAATCGCCCGCCCGTGCGACCCAGCGCGGCTCGGGCCGCGGCAAGGTCCGGGTCGGCCGCCGGATGATCGGGAACCAGCGCGCAGAAATCCGCGGGTCGTTCGCCGAAAGCGGCCCGGATGGCTTTCAGATTGCTCGCCGGGTCGGTTGCCGCCACCCAGCGCTCGTCGCCGGGCAGCAGCGTGATTCTCGGCCAATCCAGGCTGGCCTCGGCCAGCCGGCGGTACACGGGCAACGGGGTCGACCCCCCGGCCAGCGCCAGCACGGCCCGCGCGCGCTCGTCCAGCGCCTCGCGGCAGATGCGCTCGAGCTCGCCGGCCGTGGCGATCACCAGCGCGTCGAAATCGGGGTGCTCGATCCAGTCCATCGCCGTCACTCCCGCCAGCTGTGGCCGTGCCGCTCGGTCAGTGCGACCGCGGCGGTGGGGCCCCAGGTTCCGGCCGGATAGAGCGACGGCGCATGACCGACTCGCTTCCAGCCGTCGAGTATCCCGTCGATCCATTGCCAGGCGGTTTCGATCTCGTCGCGGCGAACGAACAGCGTGCTGTTGCCCTCGATGGCATCGAGGTAGAGCCGCTCGTAGGCCAGCCGCCGCCGCTCCTGATCGAAGGCCTCCTGACGCTCGAGATCCAGCGCGACCTGCGATAGCTGCACTCCGTCGCGATCCAGGCCGGGCTTCTTGTTCATCAGGCACAAGGCGATATGCTCTTCGGGCTGCAGCCGGATCATCAGCGAGTTGGGTTTCAGCCCGGCCTTGTCGCCGTAGATGGAATGCGGCACGGGCCGGAAGCGGATGTAGATTTCGGTCACACGGCGCGGCATGCGCTTGCCAGTGCGCAGATAGAACGGCACGCCCGACCAGCGCCAGTTGTCGATATGCGCACGCAGCGCGACATAGGTTTCGGTTCGGCTGTCGGCGCCGAGTTCCTCGGTGTAGCCGCGAACCGCCTGACCGTCGATCGCGCCGGCTCCGTATTGGCCGACCACGCTGCTTTTCTCGAGGTCGGCGCCCTCGATCGGGCGCAGCGACTTCAGCACCTTGAGTTTCTCGTTTCGCACCGAAGTCGGCTCGAAGTGCGACGGTGGTTCCATGGCGGTCAGGCACAGCAGCTGGAGCAGGTGATTCTGCACCATATCGCGCATCGCGCCATAGGCATCGTAATATCCTGCGCGGTCGGCCACGCCGACGGTTTCGGCGACGGTGATCTGGACCTGTTCGATGTGCCGGGCGTTCCAGATCGGTTCGAACAGCGCATTGGAAAATCGAAGCGCCAGGAGGTTCTGGACGCCGTCCTTGCCCAGATAGTGATCGACCCGGTAGACCTGCGACTCGGCGAACACCTCGGCGACGCAGCGGTTGATTTCCACCGAGCTTCCGAAATCGTGGCCGATGGGCTTTTCCAGCATGACCCGGGCGCCGGCGTCGTTGAGGCCCGCGCGCGCCAGCGCAGCGCACACGGTGGCGTACCAGCTCGGTGCCGTCGACAGATGAAACAGGATGGCGCCATCGGTGCGCCAGGTCACGATGTGATCCAGCAGTCGATCGAGCGCGTCGGCGGAATCGAGATCGACGCTGCGGTAGTCCAGGCGTTCGCACAGTCGCTGAATGGCTTGTTCGTCGACCGCGGCGTCGGGATCGGTCAGTGATTCGCGGCAGAATTGCGCAAACGCCTCGGAGTCCATTTCGCTGCGCGCACAACCGAGCACGGCCAGTTCATCGGGCAGGAGGTGGTCGCGCTCCAGCGCCAGCAGCGACGGCAGCAGCATGCGCTGAGCCAGATCGCCGGTTGCGCCGAAGATCACGAGACGGGTGGCGGACGGGTCGGTCATGACGCTTTCCAGAGGAAATGCTGCAAGGATAGTCGCTGTAGACAGCGCTGTCACCGCTGCGTACGCCGCCGTGCCCGTCCGGATCGACGAGATTCCGCTTCAGTCATCGGCCTCGCGGCGACGAAGGCGGGCCAGCACGACAAAGGTCGTCGCGCCGGTCAGCGTCAGGGCGAAGGGAAACAGCAGCACGAAGCGGCCGTTGCCGGTACCGATCGACTCCAGCCACTGGTACAGGCCGACGCCGGCCAGCGGTGCGATCAATCCGCGCACGCCGGTCAGCGTGACGTGGATGCTCATGTACAGCGTCGAGTGGGCGTCGCTGGCGAAATCGTTGTGACCCAGGTTCCAGCCGAGCCGGCCGCCGGCGAAGGCCGCGCCCAGCGCCGCCGCGCCGAGCCAGAACAGCCATGCCTGGCCGAAGATCGCGCCGGGAACGAAAAGCGCCATGGCGAAGACGAAGGTCCAGGCGTGAAACGCCCGGTAGTCGAGGATGTGAACCCGGTCCAGTCGCTTCGCCCAGACCGGCGTCAGCGCCGCCAGCGCCAGCAGCGGCAGCGTCGTCGTGATCAGCACCTGGCTGAACCGGGAAACGCCGAGCTGCTCGGCCAGGATGACCACCAGCAGCGCGATCACCATCAGGTTGCCCGAGCCGAACACGAACATCGTCGCCATGTAGCGCCGATACCAGCGATCGGTCTTCAGCACCTCGACGGCGTCGCGCAAACGGATGCGGCCGCTGCGGCTTGCGAGTTCTTCGCGCAGCAGTCGGCCGTGACCTCGCACCGTGAAGCGCCGGTAGCGCCATGCCGCGAGCAGGCCGAGCACGGCGGTGACCGGATACATGCCTCGCCAGGCCTCGGCGTTGAATTCCATCGCCACTCCGATCCCGGCGCTGGTGGCGGCAATCAGCAGCGAGTACGTCACCGCAATGCGCCCGGTGATGCGGGCGCGCACGCGCCGCGGGAAATTGGCGCGCCAGATCGCGGCGCGCAGCGTGATCACCCCGGCCCACGCCAGTCGCGCCACGGTCATCCAGGCCACCAGCCAGACCAGTCCGGCCGCGCTGACGGGGGCGACGGCGATCATCAGCGCGGCCAGAGCGCAGAGCGCCATCAGCGAGGCGACCCAGCGGGTCTTGTGGCGCCCGTGGGCGAGATTGGCGAAGACCAGGCTGGCGACGTTGGCGAACGCCGGTGCGCCGGTGACCACCGCCACCGACAGGTTGATCGTCGGACCGTCGGCGACGCCGGCAAAACCGTTCTTGACGATGACCCCGAGCAGGCCGCCTTCCAGGGCACCCAGTGCGACGGCCATCAGTGCGTTGACCTGCACCTCGCGCGGCATCAGCGTACGGGCAACGAACGGCAGGTCGGGGCTCGGACGGAACAAGTCGACTGCAAGCGCGCGGCGAAAGGTCTGCTGGACCGCGGCGCCTGACTCTCCAGCGTGCAAAGTGCATATGGTACGGGACATCGATCGAACCCGACGCAGTCGCCATGCCTCGCCTGGTTGCTGTTTCACCGCTGGTGGTGCCGCTGCACCGGGGGCGAGAGCGGGCGTTCCGGTCGATCGGCGCGCCCGGCGGCCGTCAATGCGCTCCGTTCGGGCGATATGCCGGCACGGTTCCGGTTACCATTTCCGGACAGCCTCCCAAAACTCTCCAGCGACCGTGAGCGAACCCTACAACCCCGCCGCCATCGAGCCGCGCATCCGCCAACGATGGGACGCCGAGGAGCGCTTCCGGGCGCCCGACCATCCCGGTCCCGACGCGTTCTACTGCCTGAGCATGTTCCCGTATCCATCCGGGCACCTGCACATGGGCCACATCCGCAATTACACGATTTCGGATGTAATCACGCGATATCACCGCGCCAACGGTCGGCCGGTGCTGCAGCCCATGGGCTGGGACGCGTTCGGCCTGCCCGCCGAGAACGCCGCGATGAGCCGCGGCGTGCCGCCGGCGAAGTGGACCCGCGACAACATCGCTCACATGCGCGGCCAGCTGGCGGAACTCGGTTTCGCGATCGACTGGTCCCGAGAACTGGCCACCTGCGATCCGGAGTACTACCGCTGGAACCAGTGGCTGTTCCTGAAGATGCTCGAGCGCGGTATCGCCTACAAGAAGACCGGCACGGTCAATTGGGATCCGGTCGACCAGACCGTGCTGGCCAATGAACAGGTCATCGACGGCAAGGGCTGGCGCACCGGGGCCGACGTGGTCAAGCGTGAAATCCCGATGTACTACCTGCGCATCACCGACTACGCAGAGGATCTGCTGGCCGCGCTGGACGACCTCGAGGGCTGGCCCGAGCGGGTTCGCGCGATGCAGGCCAACTGGATCGGCAAGAGCGTCGGCATGGAGATCGAGTTCGACACGGCCGAAGGACCGCTGAAGGTCTTCACGACCCGACCCGACACGCTGATCGGTGCGACCTACATGGCCGTGGCGCCGGAGCATCCGATCGCGCGCAAGGCGGCCTCGGGCGACCCCGAGGTCGAGGCATTCGTCGCATCCTGCGCCGCCGGCGGGACCTCCGAGGCCGACCTGGCGGTGGCCGAGAAGCGCGGCATCGATACCGGCTTTACCGCGCGCCATCCGCTGACCGGCGAGGAACTGCCGATCTGGATCGCCAATTACGTCCTGATGAGCTATGGCGAGGGCGCGGTGATGGCGGTGCCGGCGCACGACGAACGCGACTTCGAGTTCGCCAACAAGTACGATCTGCCGATCGTTCAGGTCATCCAGCCCGAGGGCGGCGGCGAATACGATGCCAGGAACTGGCACGACTGGTACATCGCCAAGGAGAACGTGCGGCTGATCAACTCCGGGGAATTCGACGGGCTGGACTACGCGGCCGGGTTCAACGCCATCGCCGAGGCGCTGGAGCAGCGCGGCAAGGGGCGCCGGCGGACGCAGTACCGGCTGCGCGACTGGGGCATCTCGCGTCAGCGCTACTGGGGATGTCCGATCCCGATCATTCACTGTCCGGATTGCGGCGACGTGCCGGTGCCGGAGCAGGATCTGCCGGTGGTGTTGCCCGAGGACCTGGTGCCCGACGGGTCGGGGAGTCCGCTGACGCGGTGCGAGGCGTTTCTGGCCTGCACCTGCCCGAAGTGCGGCGCGGGTGCGCGGCGGGAAACCGACACCATGGACACGTTTGTCGATTCGGCCTGGTATTTCATGCGCTATCCCAGCGTCGACAACGACGAGGCGATGGTCGACGGGCGCACCGACGCCTGGATGCCGGTCGATCAGTACATCGGCGGCATCGAACACGCGATTCTGCATCTGCTCTACGCGCGCTTCTGGACCCGCGTGATGAACGACTTCGGGCTGGTCGATGCGCGCGAGCCGTTCGCCAACCTGCTGACCCAGGGCATGGTGCTGGCCGAGACCTGGTATCGAAGCGATGAGCGGGGCCGCAAGACCTGGTTCAATCCGACCGATGTCGAAGTACGTCGCGACGACAAGGGACGCATCCAGTCGGCGACGCTGCGCGAGGACGGCGAACCGGTGGATTTCGGCGGCGTGGAGAAAATGGCGAAGTCCAAGAACAACGGCGTCGATCCGGCGACGCTGGTTTCGCACTACGGCGCCGACACCGTGCGCCTGTTCTCGATGTTCGCCGCGCCTCCCGAGCAGAGCATGGAATGGTCGGAAGCCGGCGTCGAGGGTGCATGGCGGTTTCTCAAGCGGCTGTGGCAGCAGGTGCACGACCACGCAGAGACCGGGGAGCCGGGACGGCTGGATACCGGCGCGCTCGATGAGCCGTCGCTGGCGATGCGTCGACGCGTGCACGAGACCATCGCCAAGACCACCGACGATTATTCGCGCCGCTACACGTTCAATACCGCGATCGCGGCGATCATGGAGTGCAGCAATCACCTGTCGCGTTTCAAGGCCGCCGATCCCGGCGCGCTGGCCGTGGCGCGTGAAGGCTGGGAATCGCTGGTGCGTCTGATCGCGCCGATCACCCCGCACATCGCGCAGGCCCTCTGGGACCGGCTGGGTCACGACGGCGATATCCTCGCCGCGGGCTGGCCGGAGCTCGATGAATCGGCGCTGGCGCAGCAGCGCGTCACGGTCGTGGTGCAGGTCAACGGCAAGGTGCGCGGACGCATCGAGGCGCCGAGCGGAAGCGACCGCGATTTGCTGCAGCAGGCCGCGTTGGCCGAGGAGAATGTCGCGCGTTTCGTCGACGGCAAGGAGTTGCGCAAGGTGATCGTGGTGCCGGACAAATTGGTGAACATCGTGGTGGCCCCATGACCCCGCAAATGGTCCTGGGGCTACTGCGCGGGCTCGTGCCGGCGCTCGGCGGTGCTCGCGATCCTCATGCACCCGCCCGTGCACTGCGGTCGCTGCGCTCCGGCGATCCCCGGCACGAGCCCGCTCGCGACGCCCCAGGACCATTTGCCCTGAACCGGGGCGGGGACGTGACGGAACGCGTCGGTGCTCGCGATCCTCATGCACCCGCCCGTGCACTGCGGTCGCTGCGCTCCGGC
>CAYPZP010000007.1:34365-40474 GCA_964415285.1 uncultured Halomonas sp.
GATCCCGGCGGACCGGTGCGTGTCTCGCGGTTGCTGCGCCCGGTCATGCTGGCGGTCCTGTTGCTCGCGCTGCTCGCCGGCTGCGGGTTCCAGTTGCGCGGCCAGGCCAGTCTGCCGGCGGCGATGTCGACGACCTGGCTGTCGGTTCCGGATCCGACCAGTGCATTCGCGCGCGAGCTGGCTTTGCTGTTGCGCGGCAACGGCGTGGTGCTGGTCGATGGCCCCGCCGAGGATGCGGCCGAATTGCGCATCCTGCAGGAACGCATCACGCGTCGCGCGCTGACCATCTCCGGCGATGCGCGGGTGCGCGAATTCGAACTGGTGTTCGACCTGCGTTTCAGCCTGGTCGCGTCGGATGGCGAGGTGCTGCTGCCGCCGGAGTTGCTGCGGCTGGAGCGGGATTTCCAGTTCGACGAACAGGAGATTCTGGGTGCCGCGACCGAGGAGGAACTGCTTCGCGAGAACCTCCGGCGCAACATGGCCGCGGCGCTGATCCGCCGGCTGGAAGCTTTCGGCCGGTCGTGAATCCCGCCTCGTGAAGCTCTTTCCCGAACGATTGCCCGAGCAACTGCGTCGCGGTCTGGCGCCGGTGTACCTGATTGCCGGCCCGGAGCGGCTGCTGGTCGAGGAAGCGTCCGACCAGGTCCGCCGCGCGTGCCGGGAACAGGGTATCGACGAGCGCATTCGGCTCACCGCCGATGGACGTTTCGAATGGACCGAGCTGGGGCAGGCCACCGAGACCGGCTCACTGTTCGCGTCCCGGCGACTGGTCGAGCTCCGGCTGCCCAGCGGCAAGCCGGGAACCGAGGGCGGCAAGACCATCCGGCAGTGGCTTGAAGACGGCAGTGAAGACGTGTTGCTGCTGATCTGCGATCAATGGGAAATGGCGCAGGAGCGTTCGGCCTGGGCCAGGGCCGTCGACGCCGCCGGCGTTTACGTGCCGGCCTGGAGCGTCAAGCCCGAGCGACTGCCGGGCTGGATCGCCCAGCGACTGAAAAGCCGCGGACTGGAAGCGGATTCGGCGGTTTCGCGTTTTCTGGCCGAACGGCTGGAGGGCAACCTGTTGGCCGCGGCCCAGGAAGTCGATCGCCTGGCCTTGTTGTTTCCGGATCGGCGCCTGACGCTGGATGCGGTGCGTGAGGCGGTCGCCGACAATGCGCGTTTCGATGCATTCCGTCTCGCCGAGCTGGTGCTGTCCGGCCAGGCCGGGGCCGCGCTTCGCTGTATCCGGGGGCTGCGCGAATCCGATAGCCCGCCGCCCGGCGTGCTTTGGGCTCTCGGTCGCGAACTCGAAATTGCGCTGGATGTGGCGCGTCGTGGCCGCCGCGAGTCGCCCGACCGGGTGTTCGCCGATCTGCGCGTCTGGAAATCGCGCCAGGGACCGATTCAGGCGTGCATCAACCGGCTGGGCGAACGCCGGCTGGAGCAGGTGGCGGCCCGATTGAGCCGGCTGGATCGGTTGTCCAAGGGCCAGGCTGCGGGCAGTTTCTGGACCGAGCTGGAGCGCCTGAGCATCGCGATCGCCGGCGCGCCGGCGCGGATGGCGCGAACATGACTTGTCGTGCCGTGGCGGTTTTCGGCGGGACCTTCGACCCGGTTCATTACGGGCACCTGCGCGCGGCCGCCGAGGTTGCCGAGCAATTGGGCGTGAGCGACTTCCGCCTGCTGCCGGCGGGCCAGCCGCCGCATCGCGACGGCACCTGGGCTGCGTCCCGGCACCGTCTGGCGATGCTGGAGCTGGCGCTGGCGCCGCACGCCGACTTGTCGGTGGACGAGCGCGAGGTCCAGCGTCGGGGGCCTTCCTACATGACCGAAACGCTGGACAGCATCCGGGCCGAATCCGGCGGCTTGCCGGTGCTGCTTTGCCTGGGCCAGGATGCGGCCAACGAGCTGCATCGTTGGCACGACTGGCAACGGCTGCCGGAGCTCGCGCACCTGGTCGTCATGACCCGGCCCGATAGTCGTCCCAGCTACCCCGAAGCCGTTGCGCGTTGTTTCGAGGGCCGTTTCGTCGATAAACCCGCCAAGTTGATGGATCGACCCGCGGGAGGCATCTGCAACGTCAACGTCACGCGCCTGGCGATCTCATCGACCGATATCCGCAACCAGCTCCGCGAAGGTCGTAATCCGCGATTCCTGCTGCCGTCGACGGTGCTCGCCTACATCCGCAAGCACGCGCTGTACGCGTCTCGAGAATCCTGAACGACCCGGCGCGCTCAGCGCGTGATTTCGCCGTCGGACTCCGTGTTTTCTGCCGGTCGGGCGGCCCGGCGCCGGCGCTGGACGCTGCGTCGTCCCAGCAATCCGGCCACCAGCACCGCCGCCAGCGCCGCCAGCGGCAGGATGATCCGGGGTTCGCGCAGCAGCGCCGGGGTGCGCAGCCGGCCGGACTCGATCAGCGTTTCCAGACCCGATCCGACGCTTGCGTAGATCAGCGTGATCGGCGCCAGGCCCAGTGCGGTCGCCAGCAGATACCGATGCGGTGAGATCCGGATCAATGCGCCGGCCGCGTTGATCGCGAAAAACGGTGCGACGGGCACGATCCGGAACACGACCAGGTAGAAGAACGCGTCGCGCTCGAGCATGTGGATCAGGCCCTGGGATCGGCCTCGAAGCAGAAAATCGCGCACCCGTTCGCCGGCGAGAAACCGCACCGTCACGAAGGTGATCGTCGCGCCGCCCAGGGCGCCGATCAGCGAGACCAGCGTGCCGGTCGCGGCGCCGAAAAGATAACCGGCGCAGATGCACAGCAGCGTCGCGGTGGGCAGCGTCAGCGCCGTGGTCAGCGCGAAGATGCTGGCGAAGACCAGCGCGGTGGAAACCGGCTGACCGACACTGCGTGCCTCCAGGCGCTCGAACAGCGTGGCCAGGCCGCCGAGATTCTCTCCGCTCAGCATCCAGGCACCGAACAGGCTGGCTCCGACGAGCACCAGCATCAACAGCCAGGCGAACAGCGTCGGCCAGTCCGGCTTCACGGCAGGGCGTGCTCGAGAATCCCGGCGAAACGATCGATATCGTCGATCGAGTTATACAGCGGGTTGGGTGCGACCCGGATGATGTCGGGCTCGCGCCAGTCGCCGACCACGCCGTGCTGCTGCAGGCGATCGAACAGCGCGCGTCCCCGCTCGCGACCGGCCCGGACACGAATCGAAAGCTGACAGCCGCGGCGGGGGCGATGCAGCGGCGTGACGATGTCCAGCGGGCGGCCCGGAAGCGCCAGGACGCGATCGGCAACGGCGGCGGCGAGGTCGGTCTCGGCGTCCTGCAGGCTGTCGATGTCGGCCTCGCGATATACGTCCAGCGCCCCGGCCAGCGCGGCCAGATTCAGAATCGGCGCGCCCGAGATCTGCCATCCCTCGGCGCCGCGAATGGGCTCGAAGTCCGGGCCCATCAGAAATCGGGTCGACTCGTCATGGCCCCACCAGCCGGCCAGTCGCGGGCCGCTGAAATCGGCGTGGCGCTGGTGGACGAAAATGCCGGCCACGGCGCCGGGGCCGGCGTTGAGGTACTTGTAGCTGCACCAGGCGGCGAAATCGGCACCCCAGTCGTGGAGCTTCAGGGGCACGTTGCCGATTGCGTGCGCCAGGTCGAGGCCGGCGACGACGTCGTGGTCCCTGCAGGCGCGGCAGATGGTTTCGAGATCGAAGGACTGTCCGGTGGCGTACTGGACGCCCGGCCATAGCATCATTGCGATCTCGTCGGATTGCGCGGCGACGGTTTCGACCACCTGCTGTTCGTCAATCAGCCCGTCCTCTCCGGGCTCGAACTCGATGAGGTCGCGGTCCGGATCCAGTCCGTGGAGCCGCAGCTGCGAGGCGACCGCATAGCGATCGGATGGGAACGCACCCTTTTCGATGAGGATCTTGCGCTTGCGTCCCTCGGGGCGAAAGAAACTGGTCATCAACAGGTGCAGATTGACCGTCAGCGCGCCCATCGCCACGGTCTCACCCGCCTGCGCGCCGGCCAGACGCATCAGCACGTCCTCCAGCTGTCGGTGGTATCCCAGCCAGGCCGGGTCGCCGCGGAAATGGCCGTCGACCGCCAGATCGGACCAGCGCTGCAGTTCGTGCGCCACGCGCTCGCGCGCGGTGTCGGGCATCAGGCCCAGCGAGTTGCCGCAGAAATAGACCTTGTGTCCGCCGTCACCGTGGACGGGGAACGCGAAACGGTGGCGGAATGCGGACGTCTTCATGCGGGTCGATCTCCGTGGTGAATGCGCCGGCGGCGCGCGCCGCGCCATGGTGCCAGAATCTCCAGCTGCTTTTCGATGGCTCCGAACGGCGGACGGTAGAATACTCGCCGGCCGTGACCGTGCATGAGTCTCCCTTGAAGGTCTCCGACTTCCAGTTCGATCTGCCCGAAGATCTGATTGCCCAGCATCCGCTGCCTGAACGCAGCGCCAGCCGGCTGCTGACCATGGATCGCCGCACCGGCGCGCTGGCGGACCGGCGTTTTGCCGAGCTCGACGCGCTGCTGGATCCGGGCGACCTGCTGGTGTTCAACGACACGCGCGTGATCCCGGCGCGCCTGCACGCGGCCAAGGAATCCGGCGGGCGTGTCGAAATGTTGGTCGAACGCGTGCTCGATCACCGGCACGCGCTGGCGCAACTCGGCGTCAACCGCAAGCCGGCCGTGGGCAGCATCATTCGCGAGCGCCAGACCGGTGCGGCGATCCGCGTGGAAGGCCGCGAGAACGAGTTCTGGCGCCTGACGCTGCTGGATGCCGACCAGGCGTGGCTGCGGTTGCTGGAGCGTGCCGGCAGCATGCCGTTGCCGCCGTATATCGACCGTCCCGCCGACAGCGCAGACGACGAGCGCTACCAGACCGTCTACGCGCAGAAGCCGGGCGCGGTCGCCGCGCCCACCGCGGGTCTGCATTTCGACGAATCGTTGTTCGACCGCCTCGAACGAATCGGCGTCGAGCGCGCCTTCTGCACGCTGCACGTCGGCGCGGGCACGTTCCAACCGGTGCGTGTCGAAGACGTGGCCTCGCACCGGATGCATCCGGAATGGATCGAGGTCGGCGCCGATCTGGTCGATCGGATTCGTTGCGTCAAGCAGGCCGGCCGACGCGTCGTCGCGGTCGGAACCACTTCGGTGCGGGCACTCGAAACCGCGGCCGCCGATGGCGAACTCGCGCCGATGACCGGCGAAAGCCGGTTGTTCATCTATCCCGGCTATCCGTTTCGCGTCATCGATGCATTGATCACCAACTTTCACCTGCCCGGCTCGACGCTGTTGATGCTGGTCTCGGCGTTCTCGAGCCGCGAGTACATCCTCGATGCCTACCGGCACGCGGTGGAGCAGCGGTATCGGTTCTTCAGTTACGGGGATGCGATGTTGATGATTTGAGCTTTGTTTTTGGGGCTGAAGTAGCTAAGGCAGGTCCGGAGACCTAGACTGGCTACTATGTATCAACGCCGAAGCCGACTTAAACCGAGGCAGCAGGGGAAACTGATCGAGCACTTCGTTGCGGGAACGACGGCTCGCGCTGCATCGGAGATTGTCGGCGTTCAGGCAAACACTGCGATTCGTTTCTACCAGCGGCTGAGAATTCTGATCGCCAGCAAACAGCCGTCCTTCGAACTGTCCGGCGAGATCGAGGCCGACGAAAGCTACTTTGGCGGGGTCCGGAAGGGCAAGCGCGGCCGGGGTGCAGCCGGGAAAGTCGCTGTTTTCGGGCTTCTGAAGCGGGGCGGCAAGGTCTACACGGCGGTCATCCCGAACGCCCGAACCGAGACCTTGTTGCCGATCATCAAGGAGAAGGTCGAGCCCGATAGCGTCGTCTACACCGACGCATTCAATGCCAACAATGCCCTTGACGTGTCCGAATTTCATCACCGTCGGATCAACCATTCCGAACTGTTCGCCGACTCCCAGAATCATATCAACGGAATCGAAGATTTCTGGAACCAGGCGAAGCGCCGTCTTCGGCGTTTCAACGGGATCAAGCCCGAGAATTTCTACTGGTTCCTCAAGGAATGGGAATGGCGCTTCAATGGAGGCAACCACCGGGACCTCCTGAAGCAGCTTAAATCTTGGTATAAACACTCAAAACACTAGCTCTTAGCTACTTCAGCCCCAAACGTAAACTCAAGCCAAGCGCCTT
>CAYPZP010000008.1:0-24526 GCA_964415285.1 uncultured Halomonas sp.
CAAGTCCGATAGCCCGTTCGAACTGATGACCAAGGTGGTCGAGGCCAGGATTCCGGACATCAAGGCGCTCAATCCCAACGTCGACGACGGCGTCAAGCAGATCCTGGCGAAGATGATCGCCAAGCGCCCGAAGCTGCGCTACCAGAACTGCAACGAACTGGTCAGCGACATCGAGGACTACCGCGCAGGCCGCGTGCCGCGCTACGCCCGCGACGTGGCGATCAATGCGACCGACTCCGCCGACCCCGCCCAGGATGCGCCCGGCGGCGATGCGCCGACCGAGGTCCAGCCCGCGACACCGGCCAGGGCCGAGCCCACGGTGCCCACCGAGCGCGTGGCAGGCGACGGCGCGATCGCAGACGCCGGCGCCGGCGCCGGCGCGGAGAAAGGGCCGGGTCGCGGTGGGCGGCTGGTTGCGGCGCTGGCGTTGCTGCTGGTCGTTGGCGGCGCCGGCGCCTGGGGTGTGTGGACCGGCGTGGACGGGCCGTGGCGGCAGTGGTTCGCCGACGCCGGCGGGGAACTCGAGCGCGCCGCTCCGGTCGATCCGAACCCGGCCGCGCCGGCGGACTCCGAAGCGGCGGCCGAATCCCCGGTGCTGGCGGTCCAGGAGCCCGCGAACGCGGGCGTGGAGGTCCGTGCCGCGGGACCGCAAGCGCCGGTCGAGCCCGCAGCTGATGGCGCCGGGCCGCTCGGCAGCGGTTCCGATTCCGCGGCACGCAACCCGGAGCAGCAGGTCGCCGCGTCCACCGCGGAAGTCGTCATGGCCCGACCGGCCGATGCGGCGAACGGGGCTGAACTGGTCGAACCGCCGCGTAGCGCCGTGGTCGAGGTGTTCGTGCCCGATCCGGCCGCGGCAGTCGAATCGTCCGGCGATCCGTCGTCCGCACGGGCGCCCGTGACGCCGTCGAATGCCGCGGTGGAGCCGGGTCGTGCCGCCGGGACGATGCCGGCCGCGCCGCGCATCGCGGTCGTCGCGGTGGGCGATCCGGCCGTTGCCGCGACGGTTGCCGGCGTCATCAAGGACCGCCTGGCCCGCGCCTCCTTCGACGTCGTCGACGAACAGCTCATGGACGGCTTGTTCTATGCCGAGAGCCTGGCCGGCATCGCCAGGACAGTGCGCGACAACGGCGTCGACGTGCTGGTCTACGTGGATCTCGTTCCCACGGGCGAGCGGGAGCTTCGGTTCTTCGGCCGCAGGGAACTGCAGCTGCTCGCCACGCTCGAGGTGCGGGTGGTCGATCTGCACAAGCAGCGCAATCTCGGCCGGCCGCTGTCGCGCTCGATGGAATACGTGGCGTTGACCGCCGACCGCAAGGCGCGCGAGGCGGCCGACCCCGTGGCGAGAAACGTGGTCAATCGCCTGCGTGCGGTGCGGGGCGAAGCTTCATCCCGATGACGAGGCATCCGGCCCGGGGATGGGTTCCGGCCGGCCGAAGAAGAATCCCTGCAGTAGGTCGATGCCGATGGCGCGGCAGCCTTCGGCCGTGGCCTCGTCCTCGATGCCTTCGGCCAGGGTCCGAACGCCCAGTTCGCGAATCATCTCGTTGAGCCGGGACAACATGCCGTAGGCCGGCGAATCGCGACGCCCGGCGTCGCGCACGAGCGCGATGTCGAACTTCAGGAAATGCGGGCGCACGTGGATGAGTTCCTGCAGCCTCGCCTGGCCAGCGCCGAAGTCGTCGTAGGCCAGGCGAATGCCCAGCGACGCCAGTCGGTCGCGGAAGGCCGCCATCGCTTCCAGGTCGGTGACGGCGCCCTCGTGCACCTCGAACACCAGGTCCAGCGACGGGTGGCATTCGCGCAGCCCGGCGAGGTTGTCGAACAGGCGGTCCGGGTCTTTCCACTCTTCCGGATGGATGTTGAAGAACAGCGGCTCATGCATGCCGGCTGAGTCTGCGTCGGCGAACGCGCGCCGGCGCAGGATCTCGCTGAAATCCTCGGCCCGCTCCAGCGCCTCGGCCAGTGCGAACAGTTCCCCGGGACTCGCGTCCAGGCCCGGATGGTTGCCGCGCCCCAGCAACTCATAGCCGAACCGTCGGCCCCGGGCATCGACGATGGGCTGGCGGAAGCCGGCGACGAGTTCGCGCTCCAGCAGTTCATTGAACTCGCGCACGGCGACCGGGAACTCGTGCGGCAGGGTCTGCAGGCCGATGACGGTATGCGCGTCGGTCGTCGAGAGGTCGTCGACTTCGGCGAGCACCAGCCGGAGTTCCTGGTCGCCGACATGGATGACGTCGCCGGGCAGGATGGTGGTATCGGAGTCGATCC
This sequence comes from uncultured Halomonas sp., assembly GCA_964415285.1. GTDB lineage: Bacteria > Pseudomonadota > Gammaproteobacteria > Xanthomonadales > Wenzhouxiangellaceae. The sequence continues at coordinate 2,269 of CAYPZP010000008.1, forward strand.
GCCGGCCGTTGAGATAGGTGCCGTTGGTGCTGCCGAGGTCGCGCAGGAGATAGCCGCCTTCGGCGTCGACGAGGATCTGCGCGTGGCAGCGCGAGATCCGGCCGGCCGGAAGGCGCACGCTGCAGTCTGCCTGGCGACCGATGGTCGCCGGAAATCCCGCGATGTCGTAACGCTTCGGTCGCGCGCCGCCGCCCAGCGCGCATTCAAGAAAGACCTCGGTGGCCATGGCCTCGTTCTCCCTGCAGGTCCCGCGACGCCGCATCGCGCAGTCGCGACCGTCCGGACCATAGAGTACACCGTCGACGCAACGAACTCGGACAACCACCCCGTGTCGCTCCTCGAGACCGGGAACCGGCGGATCCTTGAATGCGAGCGGCCGCCCGGGCGCAGCGTCCGGTCCGCCTGACTGCCGGATCCGGTCAGCACGGAATTCGGGCGCGCGGCCGATACGCTTGGAACTCGGCGGATGGGACGCCTATACTGCCGATTCGCCTGCGCGCGCGGTGTCCGTCGGTCGGAGGTTGTGACCCGCGCAGTTTCGAACCAGCGGGCCAACGCGCCACGGTTGAAGCTCGACGGGCAGTGTTGGATGGCTGTCGGACCAACCCGGAGATACGCCAATGGATCGCCGTAACTTTCTCGCCGGCATGGCGGCAACCGCGGCGGTGACCGCGATTCCTGGTGCAGGGCGCGCGGAGGCCGGAGCGACGGCCGAAGCGTGGGCCGCGTCGGCGCACAGCTTCCCGCCCGAATGGGCGCCGCACGATGCGATCTGGATGGGGTGGGACGATTACGTCACCGCCTCGCCCGACCACGCTCGGCTGCGCGTCGAAATGATCAAGGCGCTGACCCCGCACGTTCCGGTGCACATGATCGTCGATGGAGACGCGACGACATCGGCGATCACGGCGCTGATGCGCGATGCAGGGCTCGATCAGGGCAACGGCGCAGAGCGCGTCGTGTTCCACGTGCAGGACACGGTCGATGTGTGGACGCGCGATTGCGGGCCGTTGTTCATCAGCGATGGCCGGACGCTGGGACTCGCGGCCTTCGCCTGGGCGAATTACGGCTTTCCCTGGCCTTATACCAACCCCGGATCGCTGGCGCGCGGCGCGCTGGACCAGGAACTGGGCCGGCGGATGGGCTATGCCATGCGGACATCCGATGTGGTAACCGAGGGGGGCGGGCTGGAGGTCAATTCACGCACGCTGGTGACCTATCGGGATGCGATGATGCAGCGCAATCCGGGCAAGGACTTGAATGAGATCGAAGTCGAGTTGAAGCGCCTGTACGGCAAGGAACAGGTCATCTGGCTCGACCGAGCGCCGATCACCGACCGCGTCCTGCAAGGGCCGAAGGTCGCTAATTTCTTCGGCTGGGGCGCGAACGGCCATGTCGACGAATACGTTCGCTTCGTGAGCGAGGACACGATCCTGGTCGGTGAAGTCAGCGAAGCCGAGCGCGATGTGAATGCGCTGATGCGTCTCGACCATGAAATCCTCGCCGAAAATCGCCGCCAGCTCGAAACCACGCGCGATCCGGACGGCAAGCCGTTCAACGTGGTGCCGATGCCGGTGCCCGACGTGCAGCCTTTGCTGCGCCGCCGCGCCTTGTCGGAACAGGATTTCCAGGCGAGCCCGGAAGGGTACGATCCGAGATTGCTCTACCGCGACTTCGGCGTGGGCGACGAGGTCATCGAGGTCCCGGCAGTGAGCTACCTGAATTTCCTGGTCACCAACGGCGTGGTGCTTTCGGCGCGCTACGGCGGAGAAGGGCGGCCCGATCACCTGGCTGAGAGCGACGAGACCGCCGCAGCGTTGCTCGAGCAGTGTTTCCCCGACCGGGAAATCGTCAAGATCGATCCGCTCGCGGCCAACTGGAACGGGGGCGGAATGCACTGCCTGACGCAGCAGCAACCGCGTGTTGCAGGCGGCGCCGACGAGCAGGCGCCTTCCGCATCATGATCCTCGAAGATCTCTCCCGCGCCGTGCAAGGAGCAAAACCGGCTGGCGGCGGCGATCGAGTTCATGATCGTGATAACCAACCTGGACGCCCACCTCGCAGGGCCGTCCAATGGCATGTGCCGGGCGCCCAAGTGTCTGAAAACATGCGAGATACCCACGAATAAAAAGGCTCGAGGGTTTTGTTCGGTCGAAAGTTGACGCTCGGCGCCGGTGGTGAGGGTCTCGATGCTGGACATGCCGAGACTCATGCACTGGAAGCGACTTTCGGCAGGCTGAAATACCCCTAGATTTCGATAATTTAGGTGTATATACTCTTCGTTCACTCGAAATATGCTATCCGGGAGGGAGATGTCATGAGATCGAAAACCCTTACTGCGTGGGCACTGTCGACGATCTTGTTGACGGGGCTTAGCGCTTACGCACCAGCCTTCGCCCAGCAGGCGGACGAGCCGGAAGCCGATTCCGATCGGGTTGAGGAAACGCCGGAGACAAGCGGCGCGTTTGCCGACTCGGCAGTGGATTCCGACGATACCGTCGAACGCATCGTGGTGACGGGCTCGCGTCTGCGCCGCGACGAGTTCAGTTCGGTCTCACCGGTCCAGTTGATCGATGCCAGCTCTGCACGCCAGATCGGTATCGTGGACACCACCCAGATGATTGCCGAATCCCCGGTCGTCACCGGTCCCCAACTCGACGCCTCGACCAACGCGGGATCGACTACCGGCGCAGTTGAAGGCGTGCCCGCCAACGGGCCGGGCGCATCCTCGATTGCGTTGCGCGGCCTCGGGCCGGAGCGCACGCTCCTGATGGTCAACGGGCGCCGTCTTGCACCCTCCGGTGTGCGCGGTGCACCGGTCGCACCCGACCTGAACCTCATCCCCAGCGGCCTGATCGATCGCATCGAGATCCTGACCGACGGCGCGTCGTCGATCTACGGCGCCGACGCCGTGGCCGGTGTGGTCAACATCCTGCTCCGGGACAACGTAGAGGGCATCGAGCTGAATGCCTTCACCTCCTTTCCCGAGGATTCGGGCGGTGAAGAGCAGCTGATCAGCATTGTCGGCGGTGTGTCCAACAATCGCGGCAATTTCACCGTCGCGGCCGAGTTCTTCAACCGCGATCCCATCCTTGCCGGCGACCGGTCCGGCTTCAATGACTGCCTGCGCGATATCGAGGTCGCCCCCAACGGCGAAGTCTTCTCGATCTGCCAGGACCGCAGGCCCGACAACTCGGCCTTCGTGTTCGGTCAGGGCGGCTTCGTGTTCCGCACGCCCGGTAATACCGATATCGGCATTCCCGGCTGGTCCAGCGGCGACGGTGTGGAAGCCCAGACCGGTCTGCCCTTTGCTCTCCAGGATATCTATACGCTGCAGGACGAAGAGCGTGCCGCCCAGCTCCAGGGCGACCTGGAACGCATCAACTTCTACGGCACGGGCGAGTACGATCTCGACTTCTGGTCGAACGACACGGCCTACATGGAACTCTCCTATTCGCAGCGCCAGGCGACGGGTCGTTTCGCCAGCGAACAGGTGTTCCCGGCCATTCCGGCCATGATTCCGCAGGTCGACGAAAACGGCGACTTCGTCGGCATGGTCGACAACCCGCTCAACCCATTCGATTCCACGGCATTGCCGGTCTACTCCACGCAGGGCCTGTCCCAGATTCGTGACACGGACATCGATCAGTTCCGCGGCGTGTTCGGCCTGAAAGGCGATCTGGCAATCCCGGGGCTGATTGAACGCAACTGGGTCTACGATGCCTTCGTGAGTTTCGAGGAGAGTTCGGGTACCTCGATCCAGGCGGGCATGTTCGAGCCGCACATCCGCGAGACGATCGACACGCTGCGCATGCTGCCGGACGGGTCCCTGGAATGCGGCCTGCCGCGCACGGCGCCGGGCTTCGGCTTCCTGACTCCGCGCGAGTGCGTGGTGGTCGACTTCTTCGCCAATTCGCTGTTCACCATCACGCCCGGCGGCGACGGGACCTTCGCTACCCAAGAGGAGAGCGATTTCCTGTTCGGCAATGTCATCAACACCACCACCATCGAGCAGACGCATATTTCCGGGCTGGTTACCGGCGATCTGTTCGACCTGCCCGCGGGCACGGTCGCCGTCGCCCTGGGCGGCGAGTATCGCGAAAACTCGATCGAATCGATCAACGACTTCGTGCGCGCCCAGGGACTCTCGGCGTCCGAAGCGCCGGACCAGGAAGGCGATACGATCGGTGAGGTCTACATCTGGGAGCTCTACGCCGAGGCCGAGATTCCGGTCCACGAGATGTTCCGGGTCAACCTGTCGGGGCGTTATACCGAGGAAGAGAACTTCGGAGACGAGTTCACTTATTCGGTGAAGGCCGATTTCACGCCGCTGGACTGGCTGCGGCTCCGCAGCACTTTCGGCACCACCTTCCGTGCGCCCAATCTGCGCGAGCAGTTCCTGTCCGGTCAGGCCGGCGTCATTGCCGGCGGCAACGACCCGTGCATCGTGCCGTTCACAGCCAACAACGGCGGGGTCTACGATCCGTCCGGCGATACCCGTTCGCAGCGCGTGCTGGAAAATTGCGTGGCGGACGGAGTCGATCCCACCGCCCTGGGGCTTCAGGCCAACGTGCTGATCCCGACGCAGACCGGGGGTGCACAGGGCGCGCTGAACGCGGAAACCTCGGAATCCTTCACCTTTGGTGCCGTGTTTTCCCAGCCTTTCACCGACGCCTTCGGTTTCGATCTCGCGATTACCTATTACGACATCGAGATCAAGGATACGGTTGAGGAGCTCGACTCCGCCACCGTACTTGCCCGCTGCTACACCGAGGAGCCCAATCTGGCGAGTCCGCTTTGCGACCGGATCCAGCGTCGCGGTGTGAATCCGGAGAACAACACGGTTTCACTGGTCGATGCGTCGTTCGTCAATGTCGGTGTTCAGACTTCGAGCGGCATCGACTTCAATGGACGCTTTACCGACGATTTCAAAGCGATGGGCCGCAATTTCGATGTGCTGATCAGCGCGACGGCGACCTGGCAGGACGAACTCACAGAGCAGTTCGATCCCGACTCGCCGGTCGACGATCGCGTAGGCGAAGCCGGTTTCCCGGAATGGTCGTGGATCGCGAACCTGAACCTGACCACCGGGCCCTTCGATTTCATCTGGCGCACGCGCTGGATCGACGGTTTCGCGAGGGACGACGAAGACATCGATTTGTCAGCCAATCGCAATGTCAATGCGTGTAACTTCCTCGGCGGGCCGGTCAATCCCGACGGCAACGGTCCTTGTGTGAAGAAGCATTTCGGCGGCGAGACGTGGTATCACGACGCGTCGCTGGCCTACACCCACGACTCCTGGAGCTTCACGGTAGGCGTGCGCAACATCTTCAATGAAGAGCCGCCGCTGATCGACCAGGGTCAAGGCCCGGCGCGCATGAACGTCGTGGTTCAGTCCGGCTACGATCTGTTTGGCCGTCGCCTGTTCCTGAGCGCGAGCAAGCGCTTCTAAGAAACGTCCGGCTGGACGAAACAAGGGCGGCGGTCGTGTGACCGCCGCCTTTTTCGTTTTCGGGCCCGGTGCATGCCGAGGGCTCGAGGGGTTCAGCGAATGCGCTCGACCCGGATGGTGCGACCGAGATCATGGAATCTCAGCTTGTAGCCACCCAGCCGGGTTTCCCAGATTTCCACGGTGCTGACATCATCTTCATCAATGCGGAGCCGCTGGACGTCGCCCTCGATCTGACGCCAGATCATTCCGTTGTCCAGCGTGATCTGGAGCCGGCGATAGGGCACGGTCGTGACCCGAGAGACACCGGCCTCAAGCCTGGCTCCATCGCTGGTGTCGACTTCACGGTCGCGCTGCCGCGCCTCGACCTGCTCCGAGCCGAGCTCGTTATTTTCGCGAACCATGGTATCGGCGGCCGGGCCGGACTCGCGCCCCGAGGGAAGCGGATCCACCGGAGCGACAACGACCTGCGAACGGTCGTCTCCCTCCTCTGGCGCCTCGCCCTGCGCGGCCGGTGCGGCCTGCGCCGCGCCCGTCTCGTTTCGTGTCCCGGTGCGGTCCGCCTCGTCCCCAGCGGCCGGACCCGTCCGGTAAGCATCCTTGAGGGCTGCCTCCAGACAGGCGATACGAAGCGCTTCGTTCGACATCTGGCGACACTGCTCGATTGCCCGCTCCTGGGCGATCGCCGCACCGGTGGCGCCGATCAAGGCCAGTGCTGCGGCACCGACGCTGAACGACAGAGTAGAGGTACTTACACGCATGGCCTTTCCCGTCGACATTATCGCCGGCATTATCCGCTTAGCGGGCGCGATACTGCAAGTGGCCCGGTCTCCAGCTTCCCCAACGGGAGGTGCCGAGACGGAGCGAACGACACGAACCTGGACACCCGAGTCCCGACACGAACCTGGACACCCGAGTCCTGAGCACCGAGCTGCGGATGGTATAAGTCGCAGACAGCGCTTGCCCTCTCCCTCGAAGCAGCCGTGAGGCCTGATGACCATCGAGAATTCGAAATATCGTCGAGACATGGGGACGCTTGGCGTTCTGTTCATCGTGGTCAATGGGCTGATCGGCGCCGGCATCTTCGGGCTGCCGGAGGCGCTGCATGCGGCGGTTGGCACATTTGCGCCGTGGCTGCTACTGGCGGGCGGCATGCTGGTCATGGCGATTGCCGTCTGCTTTGCCGAGTTGACCCGGCTCACGGATCGATCCGGTGGGCCGCAGCGCTACATTGCCGATGCCTTCGGCGCCTACCCCGGCTTTGTCTTCGGCTGGACCTTCCTTGCGGCACGATTGATCAGCCAGGGAGCCAACGTACTGGTGCTGGTGGCCTACGCGGCCGCGCTGTGGCCAGCGGTCGGTCAGGGCGCGGCCAAGGTGGCGATGATCGTCAGCGTGCTGGGCGCGATCACCGCGGTCAACGTCATCGGTATCAAGCGGGTGGTGGCGGTGCTGGGCGCGATGACCTTTCTGAAATTGTTGCCGTTGCTGGTGCTGGCGGTGGTGGGTATCGGCGCTGCGGTGAACCCGGGGGACGTCACGCTGCCCCGGTTCAGCGCCGTGGAAGGCATCGCCCTGGCTGCGCTCTACGCCTTCGTCGGCTTCGAGAATGCGACCATTCCGGCGGGCGAAACCCGGAATCCCGAGCGCGCAATGCCGCGCGCATTGTTACTGGGCCTCGCTGGCGTGACGCTGATCTACTTCGGGCTGCAATGGGCCTACAGCCACAGCGTGGTGGCAGGAACGGGTCCTGTGGCGCCGCTGACCGCTCTGGCGGGCGAATACGGTGGCGAAATCGGCGCCCTGCTGATTGCCGCCACCATCGTGATGAGCGTGCTTGCCAACCTCACCGCCGGCCACACCTCGGCCAGCAGGATGCCGGCGGCGCTGGCCGATGACGGACTGCTGCCCGCCTGGTTCGGAAAGGTGTCGCGCTGGGGTACGCCCGCCAACGCGATCGTGCTCTACGGGGTCGGGGCGATTCTGGTTTCACTCTGGGACGACTTCCTGGCGCTTGCCGCGGTCAGCACACTTGCGCGTCTGCTGGCCTACGTGGCTTCGATCGTGGCGCTGCCGACGCTGCGGCGACGCGCCGGCAAGCCGGCGCTCAACCCGGCCATCGTGCTGGCGGCGCCGATCGCGCTGGCGCTCAGTTTCTGGGCAGCCGCGCAGACAAATTCGACCCAGTGGCAAATGCTGGGCGGATTTGCCCTGGTCGGCACGGCGCTCTTCTTCATCGCCCGACGCGATCGGCGAGCATTTTCCGATGACACGGTTCGACGGATTTCCGACTGACATCGGCCTGTCGACCGTCAGCACAGACCGCAGGACATACCGGACACCCATCCATTCTCGATGGCTGACTCCGTAGCCGAGGCAAACTCCCGCCGACCGGCGGCGGCTGCCGCACTAGAAGCGGTCGCAGAGGGCCTGGATGGTGCCGACCTGGATGACGAAGGTATAGCCGTCGTTGCCCAGGGAGTCGCTGGCGCCGCCCTCGATATCGACGACGGTGTCGCTCGAGGGCGCATCGACCGTGATCGAGAACACCGCCGGCGAGCGCGGGTCGTCGGCGGGGTAGTCGCGCCGCGCGAAGCGAATCTCGGTTCCGGCCACCGTCCTTGCACCGACGCGGACGGCGGATTCGCTCGGTGCCGAGAATTCGGCGGCCTCCGAGTTCACCCGCAACCACTCGATGCCGCTCGGATCCGCGGCGCTGACCAGCAGGTCGATCGGAAATCCCTCGACTTCCCAGACGGTCCCGATCAGCTGTTCGCCGTCGGCGCAGACAGACGGCGAGTCGAACACGAATTCCTCACCGGTGCTCACGATGGGCCTGATGTCGCCACGCTCGACCTGGGAAATGGTGATGACCGGATGTTCGGTGTCATCCGCAACCGGCATGGTTTCGCAGCCGGCCACTACGATGGCGCCGGCCAGGATCAGGATGGGAGGGGTTCGAGTACGCATTATCCAGCCTGCTTGCACGGTGCGATTCACCCCCCTGCAGTGAGACGTCAATATACGCGCCGCGTCCGGGGAATCCAAGTCGCGCTGCCGGAAGCCCGTTCACCGGCGCGTCTTGCCTGGATCGTCAGCGCAGGCCTTCAGTCATTGATTGATCGGGATATCGCCGGCGCAGAGTTGCTCCGGTGATCGATTCAGGAGCAGTCCAGCGAATCTCACGACCGCTGGAAGCGGGCAGTGCAGGCAATGCCCGAACGGGCTTTCCCGTTGGCTCGAAAAACCGGAGGCTGGAGAAATGCATGCCGCGGGTATCCGCAGCCGATGGGGGTGAAGAGGCGCTCGGCATGCTGGCTGGGGGTACAGCACTTGGGGCAAGGGTTGCTCTGCCGAGCGCCTCGATGTCCAGTCTATCTCGGCGCATCCGGTCAACCAAACGGTATTGTGAGATGCAGTTCACGCTTCCTTCCAGCTGCGCCGACCCGCGCGGACACCCCCGCCGCAGCACTCATTCGACCTTGACCATTCTCGCTGAAACGCTTTTGTTCCGGAATTTGTAGATTGCGATTCTCTTTCTGATCCACCAGAATCGGCGGCATGAGTGAATTCAACCGACCCCGACAGGCGCGGGCCCGGGCCACGCTGGAGCGGTTTTTCGAAGCGACGGTGGAACTGCTGCAGACCCGTTCGTTCGAGGCCCTTTCGGTCGCCGACATTGTCTCGCGCGCCAACGCCTCGGTCGGCGCGTTCTACAAGCGATTTTCGAGCAAGCAGGCGCTGCTGCCGGTGCTGCTTGACTGGATTCACCGCCAGCAGTTCGACGCGATCGAGGCCTTCGTCAACGATCCTGGATGGGAGGGCGTTGGACTGGCGGGCCGAATCGATGCCTTCGCCGACAGCCTGGTGGCGTCGTATCGCACCAATCAACACCTGATGAAAGCGCTGGTGGCACGGCAGTACTCGGCCGACAACGCGCAGTCGGCCGAGCTGGTCGACAGCAGTGAACGCACGCTGGCCTTCTACACCGAGTGGTTGCTGGCCTGCCGCGACGAGGTTCGTCATCCCGAGCCGGAGATTGCGGTCTCGATCGGGCTGACCGGCCTGGTGACACAGCTCCAGACGCGTTTGTTGTTCGACGCCCGTGCCATCGAGCTGTCCGACGACGTCTTTATCAACGAATGCAAGCGAGGTCTGCTCGCCTACCTGAGAGATTCCGACCATGCACACTCTTGAATGGCTTCTGCTCGCTTACCTCCTCGTCTTCTTCCCGGTCTGGGAACTGGTCCACGGCCGCTCCGTTCGGGAGCGCTTGCAGGCCGATCCGGCGCGCAAGGTTCCGCTGTATCGAAGCGCCTGCCTGGAACTCTGGCTGCCGACGATCCTGCTGCTGACGCTGTACGGCTCCGGCACGCTTTCGGTGTCCGACATTCCCGTGCTGATACCCGTCGACATCGCTCAGGGAGTCGCGCTGCTGGCTCTGCTGGCCCTGACGATCTACCTGGGACGCTCGCTACGTCGCGTTGTCAAAGACCCGGACACCCGGCAGCAGACCGCCGATGCATTGAGAGACCAGGCCTGGGCCCTGCCGGTGAATCGCCGGGAGGCGGCCTGGTTCATCGGTCCGGTTTCGATCAGCGCCGGGATCTGCGAAGAACTGCTGTTTCGCGCCTACCTGATCCCATGGCTCGACCAGGCGCTGCCGATCTGGGCCGCCGTGCTGCTCAGCAGCGTGCTGTTCGGCTTGCTGCACGCCTACCAGGGGCCCGCGGGCATGGTCCGTACGGCCGCCGTCGGCCTCGTCCTGGCGCTGATCTTCCTGGCGACCGGCAGCCTGCTGGTGCCGATTCTGCTGCACATCGTCGTCGATGCCTACGCCGGCGCGCTATCGTGGATTTCATTGCGCGACGACGAGGAGAAAGGAGCGACGCTCATGCAGCAAGCGGGGACTTGATTCACTCGGCCGGGCCTCGGCGCGACATGGTTCGTCAGGAAAGCGAAGCGATCAGACCTTGTTTCCCGAAGAATCAAGCCCGGATGATTCATGAAGCCGATTGCTGCGACACTACCAGTCCCTGCATCCGCGGGGTTGACTCGTTCGCGAATCCTCGACGTACTGTCGAGTACGCCTGCGGTTCGCTCGGTCGCCAAACACCCCCGCCAGAGGCCCTGGTGTCGTCTCGCGGCATCGGTTCATGAATCACCCGGGCGAGGGACCCGGCCCTGGCTGGGAACCAGCGGGGAGACCCCGATGCCAACCCGCAAGTCCGGGCAACGAAGGATTTTCAAGAGCGAGCGCATCGCGTCGCCGCACAGTGCAGCCTGCCTGAGGTTCGGATCAGGCCGGAAATGGCCTCGAGCGTGCTGCGAGTATCGCTGGATTTCGGGGAATTGGGCGCTTATACTTTTGCCCCACCCGGTAGGCCTTGCCACGCATGATTCGCTTCTACGTTCTCGGCTTTTTGCTCGCAGTTCTTCCAGCAGCCATTCTTGCGCAAAGTCCCGTTGAGGCGAACCGCGCTCTGGTCGAGCAGGCCTATGATGACTTCGCCAGCGGCGACATCGAGGCCTTCCTCGCCATTCTCGATCCGGAGGTGACGTGGACGGACGCCGAGGGTTACCCCTACGCAGGTACGTATGTCGGGCCTGACGCCCTGATGGAGGGTCTGATTGCGCGCATCGGGGCGGAGTGGGACAACTACGTGGTGCTGCCGGACGCCTTCGTTGCCGACGGCAACCGCGTCGTCGCGCTTGGAACCTACCGCGGCACCTACAAGGCCACGGGACGGAGTGTGGAGGCGCCGTTTGCCCACGTTTGGCAACTGGTGGATGGCAAGGTCGTCGATTTCCGCCAGTTCACGGACGGGCCGCCGTGGCAGCGAGCGCTCGCGCCCTGAGTCCTTGCGGCTGTTTCCCTTGTTGTTCTCTTGAATAACCCGGAGCGGAACGCGTCGGGCAGGCACATCAGAAACCGGCACATCAAGAACTCGGAATCCATCCGTTCGATCTTCGAAGTCGAATCCAGTTGGGGAACGGGTCCGATGGCGAGTCTCTCTCGTTTCAGGGAAGATTCGCGATAACATGAATCCGCATGTCCATTGCCACCGCTCAATGGACTCGGCGCGGCCGCCGGGCCGCCTCGGCGACGGTCTCGAGAATCGCATCCAGGCCGTCGCGATCCAGCCATTTCCCGTCCACGGCGACTGCTTCGACACGTTCGGTGCTGCGGATGTCCTGAAGCGGATTTCCGGACAAGAGCACCAGGTCGGCCGGGTAGCCGGGTTCGATCGCGCCGATCTCATGGTGCTTTCCAAGCGCGCGGGCAGCTTCCCAGGTGGCGGCGCGTAGCGCCTGCGATGCACTGAGGCCGGCTTCGACAAGCAACCGCAGTTCGTCGTGCAGGCTCCAGCCCGGAAGCGTGAAGGGCATCCCGGCGTCGGTACCGGCGAGCAGCGGAATGCCGCCCTGGTGGAGGATGCCCACCAGCCGGCCCTCCGGCGGCAGGCTCGGCTCGAAGCGGCTTGGCGGTGAGGGCAGATCGTCGCAGTTTTCGGGCCCCGGCTTTGCGTCGAACCAGTGCTCGAGTACGGCCGCGGGGAGGAAGCGCAGGCGCAGATCGCCGCAAAGCGCGGAAGCCTGCGTCTGGCCCTGCATGACGAGGGTCGGCACGTGCCAGGTCCTGTTGTCACGAAATGCCCTGACTGCCGCCTCGCATTGGTTCCGGTCGTCGTCCGGCACGCACAAGCCGCCCGTCTCGCTCATGCCGTGTTCCATCGTCCACATTCCGGCGTTGGCTGCCGCGACCGGACCGACTTCCCGGGGCACGTGGCCGGCCACGTGCAGCCCATGCCGGTCGGCGGCCGCGACGATCGCCTCGAACGCATCGGCCGGGAGGAGGGTGTAGACCTTGATGAAGTCCGCGCCCGCGGCCGCGAGCGACTCGACCGCCGTCTCGGCATCCTCGACGTTTGCAACGGGGATGGCTACATCCGGATGTATCGGTTCCGGGTCATCGAGAATCGCCCCGGCTGCGAACACGCGCGGGCTCGGCAGGGAGTCGCCGGCGAGCCCTCGCCTTGCCTGGTGAAGCAGTTCGAGATTTCCACCCATGTCGCGAACGGTCGTAACCCCGTTGGCGACGAACAGCGGCAGGAAGCTGGCCGGAACGCTGGGGTGCCAAAACGCATGAACGTGCATATCGATCAGGCCGGGGATCAGATAGCGACCCGATGCATCGACGACCTCGACGCCGATCGGCAGATCCACTTCCTCGGAATTCCCCGAGGCCACGATCCGTTCGCCGGCGATGACCACGGTCTGGTCCGGCCTCGCTGAGGCCCGCAGGGTGTCCGCGACGGTCACGTTCGCGATCGCCATCTTGATCGCCAAGGTCGGCTCTGTCGCCGGCGCCTACGTGCCGATCGAGATGCAGGCAATGCAGATGGCCAGCGCGTTTCGCATCAGGTTCCGGGAACCCGGGATGAACGGTCCTCCCGATGGTATCGCAAACGATTCTGCTCCTCGATTCCGTGCCCGGGTCAATCTTGATGGGAGAGAACCCGCAATCCGTGAAGCCCGCGAATCGGGGGTGTCATGATGCTTACCGATCATCGTTTCCGCGACATGTGTCTCATGCACTCCGCTAGCCCGATCGTCCGGTGCCTACGGTTACGAACAGCCGGGCGACGCCCTCGGGATCTTCCCGGTAGGGAACGTGATCGCCGATGTATTCGACCACCGGGAGGCCGAGCTTCCCGGCGCGTTCTGCCGTCACGTTGAAATCGTCGGGTCCGCCGGCCGTCTCGCGCGTGATGATGTAGCCGGCGCGGACTCCGTTGCCCGGCTCGCCCGCCAGTTCGATGGGCTCGATGAAGGTGCCGATCGGGTGTGGAACGTCGTTCGGCGGAGGCGTGCCGGGCGCTACCCAGCCCGGCGGAATGCCGCCGTGCTCCGTGGCCTCGGGCAGCATCTGCGCCGCCGCCTCGGCGGTGCACAGCTCGCTCGGGTCCGTCTCGCGACCGACCGCGAGCACGCACTCGCCGTCGAACGGCAGGAAAGCATCGAAGTAGACCAGCCGGGCGAGCCGATCCGGAACCACCTCGGCAACGCCGGTGATGACCATGCCGCCATAGCTGTGACCGACCAGGATCACGTCCTCAAGCTGCTCGAAGCGCAGCACGTTGACCACATCGGTGATGTGCGTCGTCAGGTCGATGTCCGGCGACAGCAGGTGGCGACGCTCGCCGAGCCCGGTCAGCGTCGGTCGATACACCCTGTAGCCCAGGGATTCAAGCTCGCCCGCCGCTTCCTTCCAGTCCCAGCCCCCGCCCCAGGCACCGTGCACGATCACGACGGTCGGTGCCGGGTCTCGTGTTTCGGCCGGGACGGAAGATGCGCTCGTCAGCACAAGCAGGAGCGCGAAGAACAGCCGTGTTCGTTTCCGGGTCATGGTCGGTGTTCCTTGTGGTCAGCGAATTCGGGCAGGCACCAGGATCGCGGTCCCGAGACATCCGTGTCGATCAGAACGTCCAGCCGATGCAAGCAAGATCACCGAGGTTACAGGAGTCTCCGGCGTTCGCCGGCCGAGACCCCGCCGGATCGCGCGCCGTCCAGGAGGAGCTCCGCTCCTTAGTTCAGGGCCGATGCACGCCACAGGCCCTGACTCCCGGAGTCACCCATGCCGCGCTCTGGCACTCGATTTCACCGCGTGCAGCCGGGCCCATGCGGTCACCGCGGCCGGCATCTTCGTGGCCGGCGTGACGCCAGCCCTTGCGCCGGGGTCGGCGCCGGAAGAGTCGAATGGCACCGACCCTTTCGGTCGCCGGTGACCGGATACAGCCGCCTCAATTCCCTTGCTGGTGATCGATCTGCAGGAGATCGTCCAACAGGGCATGAATGGTTTTCACGCTGTCGATCTCCGCTCGCAGCACGATGTTGTAGTAGCCGTTGAACCGGCTGACTGCCTCCGTCAGCGTGTTCCGGAAGCGCTGACTCTCGCGCATCAGGTCGAGGCGGCATGTGACCGTCTCTTCGTTGGCCCAGCTGCCCTCGACGTAGCGCAGGCGCGACTCGAAGTATTCGGGAAACTCCAGCGACATCACGAAATGATCGGCCGTGAAGTAATCCACCAGCGACCGGCTGTTTTCCTGCATCAGCGCGTAGCCGGTCAACTGATCCCGCAGCTCCCGATCCTGGATGATGCTGAATCGTCCGCTGGAATTGAGCTCCTCAAGGGTTGGAAACTGATGCGGGAAGGCGATGATGCTGTGGGTGTTGGCGATCGCATTGCACTCGTCCGGGCTCAACGGCTCGATTTCCTCAGCGCCGGAAAAGACCGCTTGGTAGGCCGAATGCATCATGTTCCGTCGCCTCGTATAGGCGATGTCGGTGGTTTCCAGAAAGCCGTTCAGTCCAGCGAATGCCTCATCATGCAGACGCTCCAGATAGATCCCTTCCAGGACCCGGTCCCGGCGAGCGTCGTTCCAGTTCGCCACCTGGATGCCGATGAACACGCCCGCGACCACGATCACGAAGTCCAGAATCACGGCGGTCCAGTTCTGCGTTCTCACATGCTCGATCATCCGGCGCAACAACATTTCGATCCCCGCTCGACGAATTGAAATCGAAGTCTAACCGGACGCTGATCCGCTCTGCCGGCATCGACGGATCGGCGCTCTCGGAGAAAAACCGCCCGGGCGCGACGTAGGCCTTGCGAGATGCGCCGGAGCGGGTTCGTCCGGCAGATGCTGGCGCACGCGGGGATCGTGATCCGGAGGGCTCGTCGGACGGCAACATTCTGAAACGCCGGCTGCCGGTATCCAGTTGACCCGGTTGCGTTCGGATCAGGGTTCTGCGGATGGTCGCTACCCTGCGTTGTGCCTGTCGTGCTGGATCATCCGGGCCGCTTCCAGCGAAACCCGGTTGCAGTGCGCTTGGGGCATCGACATCGAGCGCTGGTTTTTTGGCCAGGAGAATTCCCGCGGGGCGGGTGCTGGTGCTTTTTCGCTTTTCTTGCGCGAGGCTTCCCGGCGCCGGGATTGCCGTTCGCGCCCGGGCGCGACTACAGTCGATGCGCGCCGGCCTCGTCGCGATGTTTCTTGAGGTATTTCATGAACGGCGTGCCGCCGGTGCCGATATCCGTCGCGTTCCCGGCACTGCCCCGGGCCTGCTTGTTGATGTAGCTGCCCGCGTATTCGAGATGGCGCGTGCGGAAGCGCGTCAGTCGATCCAGGCATTCGTTGTAGGCCGCCGTCAGTCGTTGTTGACGAATGGCCTTGACGGTGTCGCGCACGCGGCTGGCATTGCGAACGTCGTCAATGAAACGGCGATGCGGCAGCGGCCGGTATTCGTGCAGTTCGTCGAGATAGCCACGCAGCGGATCGTGGCTGTGGCCCACGGACAGCAACGCGTCCATGACCGGTACGATCGAGGACTGCGAGCCCGTCTGGCCGCGGAAGGTCTGCGGCTTGCCGTGCGTTGCCGCTACGCCTTCGTACTCGATGCCGTCGGGTAACGCGGGGTTGTCCTTGAATCCGTGGATCCAAGGCCGCACGCGATTGAAGTATACGTAAGGGTCACAGCGCTCGGTCATGCGATCGAATGCCGCCAGCATCACGTCCCACACGCCGATCATTGCCTCGAGTTCGATCGTCAGGCAATCGGCATCGTGTCGATCCGCCGCCGCGACCGTTTCCGGGATTCGCGCGAGCATGCGGCCGGCCGCGGCCTCGATGGCGACGTGTACCGTGACGAACCAGGCCTCGTCCACGCCGCCGGCGAACGGCTGCACCATGCGGATGTTCGTCAGATCCACAGGGCCGCCCGGATCGATGAGCGACCAGTTGTCGAGCACGTACTGCGAATAGGTCAGGATCGGCGGCTGCTGCTGTCGTTCCGCAAGTACCCACAACGGCCGCGCGATCGTCTGCGGCAGCTTCTGAGGGACCGGCTCTTCGCACCACACATAGGCCTGCCCGAGAAAACTGTAATGAACCAGGCTCGTGCGCACCACGGCGTCACTCGTGATGCCTGCGAGCGCCTCGAGCGGCACATCGGGCAGTGCCTCGATGTCGCGACGCACTCGACCCGCGACCAATCTTGCGGGCAAATCGGCAGCGAGTTCCGCCGCCGGCAGCGCGTGTGCCGGCAATTCCGCCGTGCAGGGATCGAAGTCGCACAGGAAACCGCGGTCGGCGCGAACGTCGTAGTGGTCGAGCGACTTGACTGACATGGCCTGCCTCCACCCTGTGGGCACGTATTCGCGGATAGCTTAATTGCGTTACCGCACACGTATCGACCGTATCGCTTTATTCAGTTGGAATTTTGCGCAATAATCCCTCGATATGGACAAATTCGACCAACGAATATTGCGCGAGCTCGAGTGCAACGGCCGAATCAGCAACGCGCAGCTCGCAGAGCGCGTGGGCCTTTCGGCATCCGCGTGCCTGCGGCGCGTGCAGGCGCTGGAGGGGGCCGGGGTAATCCGCGGTTATCGGGCGATCCTCGACCGGGCCGCCGTGGGCGGTGCAATCACGGTCTTCGTGGCCGTCGGGCTGGCAGACCACGGCAGGCAGTCAGCCCAGGCCTTCGAGAAGGCCATCGCAACCGCGAGCGAAGTGCGGGAGTGTCACAACGTCACCGGCGCTTATGAATACCTGTTGCGGGTCGAGGTCGCCGACCTCGCGGCGTACAAGGCCTTCCATGCCAACGTGCTGGGTACACTGCCCACGGTCAACAGCATCACGTCGCATATCTGTTTGTCATCGCCAAAGGATGAGCGCGCGTAGAAGCAACGGCATGACGCCTCTGGATTTCATCGCCGACCGGCTGCGCCCGTTCGCTCGCCACGCGGACTCAGGCCGGATTCGGCGCCGTTCTCCCGAAGTCCCGCGGACCCGGCCGAGAACGGGGTACTAGAATGAAGGCCGAATCCGAACCTCATGCGCGCCCGGCCGATCGGCCGACGGTGCGCTCGCGGAGGAAGCCATGGGCGCCGTCGTTTCGCTGTTGCTCATCCTGGCGCTGTCGTTCCTGGTCACGCGAGTCGCCTCTTCGGCCCTGATGCATACCGGCCTGTCGCGCGAGGTCGCGCGTTTCCAGGCCCGCTCGGCGTTGACCGGCGCCGGTTTCACGACCACCGAGTCCGAGCGACTGGTCAACCACCCACTGCGCCGGCGCATTCTCATGATGCTGATGCTGGCCGGCAACGCCGGCATCATCACCGCGATCTCTTCGCTGCTGCTGGCCTTCGTCGACGCGGACGAAGCCGGCAACGCCTGGATGAAGGTGGCGCTGCTGGTCACCGGGCTGGTGCTCCTCTGGTACGCCGCCAACAGCCGTTTCGTGGACCGCCATCTGTCCCGACTGATCGACCGGCTGCTCAAGCGGTACACGTCCATCGAGGTTCGCGACTTCGGCAGCCTGCTCGGACTGTCCGGCGATCACCGGATCGTCGAGTTGACCGTTTCGAAGTCGGACTGGTTGTGCGGCCGGACCGTGGCGCAGTCGGAGCTTCTCGACGAAGGCGTGCTGATGCTCGCGATCCAGCGGCGAAACGGCCACTTCGTCGGCACGCCCACCGGCGAGATGGAGATCGAGCCGGAGGATACGCTGGTGCTCTACGGACACGTCGAGGCACTCGAGGATCTCGACGAGCGCCGCTGGGGCCGCAAGGGCAATCGTGAGCATGACGAGGCCAAGCGAAAGAATCAACAGCGGGCGCGCCGCGAGGAGCGCGAAGACGAACGGGCCGAGTCCGAAACCGAAACCGAAACCGCCGACGCCGGAGCGGGCGACGAACAGCGAGATTGAGAGCCGCCGCCGCGGCATCGGAGCAATCGTCGCTCCGACTCGATAGGATCAGGCCATGCCCGATCTCGACCAAGATGTCATTCGGCAAACTTCGTGGCACGCGCTGTCGCCCGACGAAGCCCTGAAGCGGCTCGATAGCGGCGAGGGCGGGCTGTCCGGCGACGAGGCAGAACGGCGCGCTTCACGCTTCGGGTCGAACGAACTGCCCGAGGAAGATCGGCCTGGACCGCTGCGCATCTTCCTCCGGCAGTTCCGCGACCCCCTGGTCTACGTGCTGCTCATCGCCGGGGTGGTCTCGCTGGCGCTGGACAACCTGGCCAACGCGGCATTCATCGGCGCGGTGCTGCTGATCAATTCCATCGTCGGCGCCCTGCAGGAAGGGCGCGCCGAGGCCAGCGCGTCGGCGCTGAAGGAGATGATCCGCGTGCGCGCCCGGCTGGTGCGCGACGGACGCGAGCGGCGCGCGGATGCCACCGGGCTGGTGCCCGGCGACGTGGTCCGGCTCGAGTCCGGCGATGCCGTGCCGGCCGACCTGCGTCTGATTTCCAGCGACGGCCTGGAGATCGACGAGGCGCCGCTTACCGGAGAGTCGACGCCGGTCTCCAAGAGTGCCGACGAACTGCCCGACGAGGAGGCCGTGGTCAGCGAACGCTCCACGATGGCGTTCGCCGGCAGCACGGTCCTGGACGGCAGCGCCGTGGGCGTCGTCTGTCGGATCGGCGAAGGCACGCAGGTCGGCCGCATCGCCGAGTCGCTGGCCCGGGGCGAATCGCAGGAACCGCCACTGGTGCTCAAGCTGCGGCGCTTCACGCGCCAGATCGCGCTGTTCGTGCTGGGTGCGGTCGTGCTGCTGAGCATCACACAGTATCTGCAGGGCGCGGAGATCGAGCGGTTGTTCTTCCTCGGCGTCGCGCTGGCGGTCTCGGCCATACCGGCGGGGCTGCCGATTGCCATCACGGTGGCGATGGCGCTGGCGACCCGTCGGATGGCGCGGCGCGACGTGATCGTTCGCCAGCTGCCGGCCGTCGAGGGGCTGGGCTCCTGCACGCTGATCGCCAGCGACAAGACCGGAACGCTGACCGAGAACACCTTGACCATCCGTCGGCTGCAGCTTGACGACGGCGAGGAATGGAAGGTTTCGGGCGAGGGCTACGACCCCGACGGAAGTGTGCATCGAGACGGCGACGCGTCGGGCGGCCAGCAGGAGGACGCGATCCGGCGCATCGCGCGCACCGGCGCGCTGTGCAATGACGCGCGCATCGAGTTCGGCGGCCAGGACGAGGATGCCGAAACCGAAGGCGACAGCGTGGATCTGGCATTTCTGGTGCTGGCCGCCAAGCTGGGCGCGGAACGCGACGAACTGCGCGAGCAGTATCCCGAGAAGGGGCGCATCCCGTTCAGCGCCAAGCGCCGCTATGCCGCTTCCTTCAACGAGGTCGACGGATCGCTGGTCGCTCACGTCAAGGGAGCGGCCGAGGCCGTGCTGCCGATGTGCGCGGACGTCGACGCCGATGCGCTCGGTGAGCGCGAAAAGCAACTGGCGCGGAAGGGGTTCCGCATCCTCGCGCTCGCGGCCGGCGAGGTCGAGTCATCCGGCGAGTATGGCGAGGACGACCTGCGGAACCTGGAATTTCTCGGGTTCGCCGCGCTGATCGACCCGATCCGACCCGACGTACCCGAGGCGGTCGAGCGCTGTCGTCGCGCCGGCGTCGAAGTGCGCATGATCACCGGCGACCATCCCGACACGGGACTGGCGATCGCGCGCGAGCTCGGAATCGCTGGTGACGACGACCATGCGCTGACCGGTGCCGAGCTGCGCGAACTCGACGACGACGAAGAGGCGCTGGCCGAGCGCATTCGGGCCGCGCCGGTGTTCGCGCGGGTCGAGCCGACGCAGAAGATGCGAATCGTCGAAACGCTGCAGCGCGCCGGAGAACTGGTGGCGGTGACCGGCGATGGGGTCAACGACGCACCGGCGCTGAAGTCCGCGCATATCGGCGTGGCCATGGGGCAGGAAGGAACCGACGTCGCGCGCCGGGCGGCGTCGCTGATCCTGACCGACGACAATTTCGCTTCGCTGGTCGAGGGCATCGCGCAAGGACGGGGCGCCTACGACAACGTGCGCAAGGTCACCTGGCTGCTACTGGCCACCGGCGCCGCCGAGGTGCTGCTGTTCTTCCTCGCGCTGTTCGCCGGTCTGCCGCTGCCGCTGACGGCGGTCCAGCTTTTATGGCTCAACCTGGTCACCAACGGCATCCAGGACGTGGCGCTGGCCTCGGAGCGGGTCGAGCCGGACGTGCTGGATCGCAAGCCGAGACCACCGGACGAGCCCATCTTCAACCGGCGCATGATCCAGCAAGTGCTGGTCTCCGGCCTCTACATGGGCACCGTGGCGTTTGCGTTGTTCTACGTGATGCTCGAGGGCTTCGGCCTGGACGAGTTCACCGCGCGCAACCTGGTGTTGCTGCAGATGGTGCTGTTCGAGAACGTTCACGCGTTCAGCTGCCGGTCCGAGCATCGCTCGGTATTCCGCATTCCGCTCAGCGCCAATCGCCTGCTGCTGGTCGCGGTGGCCGCCGCGCACGGCGTCCACATCGCGGCGATGTATGCGCCAGGGCTGAAGGAGGTGCTGGACGTCGAGCCGGTCGCGCCGGAACTCTGGGGTCTGCTGCTGGGCGTGGCGGTATCGCTGCTGTTGCTTGACGAGGGCGCCAAATGGTTGCACCGGCGCGCGCGCGCCTGAACGCGCGGCTGGCTGCGTTCTCCTCGCCCGCGGCGGTTTCGAGAGTTCCGCGTGCCTTGCCGCCCTCCAGTGTCTTTTCTTCTTGCGGCGTCGGAGCCGGGCCGGCCAAAACCGGCCGGCCCGGCAAGTGTCGTCAGACCGCAGTTAGCGGCCGCGACCTCCTCTGCCTCCGCTTCCATATCCGGAGCCGTGACCACCTCGCCCGCTTCCACCGGGATGACCGGCTGAGCCGGGCCGGCCTCCGCCGGACGAAGACCCGCCGCCATTGCTACTCCAGTTGCAGTTTATCGAGTGGAACATTGCAATTTCTCCTTGTGTGTGAAGGTGAGTGCGGAGCAAGGTTGCCATCTCGGTCGAGAATTGGCGATTCCCCGGATGGGGTGTTGACTTTCTTTGCGCTCTCTGGTAACAGCCAACGAGATTCCACTTGACAGAGATGCCCCAGCAAAGGGTTCAAGGACGTGGGTAATGTCGAATGAAAGCCAAATCGTGGCATTGACTCCTCGTCAGCGAGAAGTCCTCGCACTCTTGTCCAAAGGCTTTACTCAACCGGAAATTGCGGGTCTTCTGGATGTCAAGGCGGGAACCGTAAAGAAGCATGTAGCGGAAATACTGGATCGATTCGGCGTGAGCAATTCAACTGAGGCAGTTGTAACGTATCTAAATCAGGAGTTCCTATACGGAGAAGATGGATATGGGCATGATTTCTATATCCAGGAAGCACGGGTCGGTATCGAGCTAGACAAGAACTTGAAAGATGGTCTGTTCAGAAGTGACTTGAAACTCATCGCTTTAAGAGACCGCAATGCGAAGGTGGAAGGTAGCTTCTACTGTGATGGAAACATCGAGTCGATTAAATCCTTTGGTGATCCCATTGTGCCGACGCGCTCGGAAAGAGGTCGGGTATTCTTCAGATCCGATTATTCCCATGATATTCAGCAAGGCGATTTGGTTTGCAGGAATATGGTTATTTCCATGACCGATGCTTTCGTGAATGTGGAGAATTATTGGGCTTTAGAGCAATCGCACCCGTGCGCGATCCTAAAGTTTTTCATCAAGTTTCCAGCGGGCACCGACCTTCGGTTTCAGCGCATCAGGGAATTTGGCAATCACTCTGATCAAGTTGCCGATCATAGGAGCGAGTGCATGATTGATGGAGAGTACGTCTGGACAATAAATGAGCCGAAGATCGGAGCGTTTTATACGATCAGATGGAAAAACGCCGCTAATGGCGACCGATTGCGATGTGCAGACAGGCGCGATTGAACAGACGCGTCTTGAGGGCCACAGTCAGC
>CAYPZP010000008.1:24536-38688 GCA_964415285.1 uncultured Halomonas sp.
AGCGGGCCCGCTCTACCGACCATCGCATCGAGCAGCGGGGCGGGGAAGCTCATTGGACAGGCGTTCATTAAAGCCGGAGGCTGGAGGTGACTTCCACGTGCCGAAGCAGCCGAATGATGGATCGATGCACCTTTGGATGCGTTTTCAGCGCCGAGCTGGCGTCGTTGTTGTCGATGTCCGATCTTCGCCGGCGGCTCGCCTGGCACCGAGCCGATTTTTCTCTTTCCGGGGAGCTGCGCTGGCTGACCGGCAGAATCAGGATGCCCGGTGTTCCTTCCTGAATGCTGATGGACCTTCGGAGCGCGGGTTCGACTCCCCGCTCTCGATTTTTCGCCTTCCCTGGTTGCGCATCGCCCTTCGGCCCGATCGATCGTTGGGCTCTTTAGCCGCGGCCGGAACCGAATGTTGCGATTCGTGGTTGCTCCAATGGATTGGGCCAGCATGTCTGGGCGGTGGCGCCGAAAGGACTGGATATCATGCGTACACTGTCGCCCAGACCCAACCAGGAATTCGCATCATGTCCAAGGCCGAGCAGATCGACGAGACTACCCGGACCCGCATCGAGGCCGCTGCGTTTCGCGAGCTCGTCAAGCACCTGCAGCGCTATCCGGAGGTTCAGAACATCGACCTGATGAATCTGGCCTACTTCTGTCGCAACTGCATGTCGAAGTGGTATCGAGCGGCGGCAGAGCAAGAAGGCATCGAGCTCGACTACGACCAGGCGCGTGAAATCGTCTACGGCATGCCCTACCGGGAGTACAAGGAACGCCACCAGGCGAAAGCCAGCGCCGAGCAGCTGGAGCAGTTCAAGGAAGCGGAGAAGAAGGCTTCCGTGTAGAGGGGGTCGTTCGAACGAACGCGCCCGGCTCGGGTAAGGAAAATGCACGAGGCCGATCGCGCGAGTCAGCGCCCCGGCGAGAACCTCCATGCGAAGGAGGATTCGGCCTCCCGGTCAGCGTGGCCCCAGTGATTGCGCCTCGCCGATGACCTGAAAATCGTATCCGGGCAGCTCGCTCAAAGCGGAGAGGGTTCCGTGGTCGCCCAGGGCCCGCTTGAGGGCGTCTTGCCAGTCCGAACCGGTCGCGCTTCGCTGCCAGGCCAGTATGTAGTGTTCGGTGGCCAGTGGAAGAAAGTGCAGGCGGAATTCCGCGGCGGCATTGGCCACGCCGAAACCCACCCGGGCATGATCGCTGGCCACCATCGCCGCCACCGCCTGATGAGTGAACTCCTCGCACTCGTAGCCCACGATCTGATCCGCGGCGATCCCTTCGGTTGCCAGTAATTCATCAAGCAGCAGGCGGGTCCCGGACCCCCGCTGACGGTTGACGAATGACAATCGGCGATCGGCCAGGTCCAGCAGTCCACTGATCTGATCGGGATTTCCGCGGGGCAGGATCAATCCCTGTCGGCGGCGTGCGAAGCAGACCGTCTCGAAGTCTCCCGGCGGCGCCAGTCGTCGAAATTCGTTGTGAATGCGCTGTATCGGCGGCTCCGTTGGGACATGGAACCCGGCGATTTCGCAGCGGCCGGCTGCCAGATGTCGAAGACTCTCCGTGCTGCCGCGATGCTGCAGGTTGAAACGCGGGGGCCCGCGATCATTGAGCAGAGCGACGAGGCGCTGCAGCGCGATGTCGTGACTTGCGCTGATCCGGACCGGACGACCGGAATCGGTGATTCGCATCAGGTCCTGCTCGAGTTCGGCGGCGAGACTCTGCATCGTGGGGTCGAGTTTTGCCGCGGTGCGGTGCGCCGCTGCCAGCAGGCACTCTCCCAGCGGCAGCATGCTCGCGCCACGGCCTCGTTCCAGCAATACAAGGCCGGCGCCGAAGCGTTTTTCCCAGTGTTGAAGAACTCCCCAGGCATGGCGATAGGAAACTCCGGCACGGGCTGCGGCCGCGCGGAGATTGTCGCCTTGCTGGATGGCTTCGAGCAGCCGGAAGAGCAGCGGATCGACTTCTTCGGCCTGTTCCGGCCCGATGCGCCAGCGAATCTCGAGTTCGACGTTCACGATGATTGAGCCATCCGGAGCCTGTGGCGACGGCTCTCATGCTCGCACAGCAGGTCGCGTCGGGCAACGCAACAGGCGATCGAACGCGGTCAAGGAAAGCGCGAGGCAGTTCGGGGTGTGCCGACCGAAATCGTGGCGTCGACCCTGATCTTTGGCCAATCTGGTCGCCGGCCGGAAGTACGGGTCAGCGGCATCCGTGCAAGTCGCGATTGCCGCCCCGGATTGCCACGCGCGCCCGGGAGATCCGGTGGCCACGGCAAAGGAGGCCGGATCCGTTTGTGAAGATGAAACACCAGCACGGTGTCGCGACGGATCTTGCTGGAATCCAACAGTACTGCTGTTGTGGCTACGGACCGCCCCGACATCTCCGCCGCCTTGCGCGAGGCGTCCGAAAAACAGAGCAAATATGCAGAACAATGCCCTTTTATGATCAAGGCCAACTCGCGTTGAACAAATGCCGACCGCCGCGAATCCCCGCTGTGCAAGCTTTACATAACAGACCTTGATCAGTTATACAGGGCGAGCGACAGTGGGTGGGGTCGAGCGCGCCCGCGCTGGACCTGCCACGCGGATAAATATGCAGTTTAAAACATAATTGCAGCCGAAATCACTCACGACGAGAGGGATGCTTGATGAATCGAAGAGCCAGGGCCATCCTTCTGGCCGCGCTCCTGGCCGGCAATGTATCGGCCAGCGAGAACGACATTGCCAACAGGGAATCCGTCGACGGCGACGCAGGCTCGGACCGGTTCGATCTCGGCGTCATCGAGGTGACCGGAGAACAGGGCACGGACTGGTACCGCGAAAGCGACTTTTTCATGTCGGCCGGCCTGCGCCTTGCCGGTGAAATCGGTGCGTACTACCTGACCGACAGCAGCACCTGGGTGACTCTAGAGAAGGCTGTGGATGGATTGCGCGTCCTGGTCGACGGCGATCCGCGACTCGTCAACGCGTATCACGTTTTGGTCGGCTCGAACTCGCCGGTCGGAGGGCTCGCGCGCGAGTTCATCGACGATCTCGCCGGACCGGACGGCCAGGCCGGCCTGGCCGCTTTCGGCCGCAGCGCCCACGGCGAACCCCTGTACATGGCGGCCGCGGACGTGCCGGACACGAAGGCCGCGCGACAGAATACGAACGAGAACGGAGACTGATCATGCAATACGACAAACGAAACCGGACCCTGTTGTTCCTCGTTGCGACGGGCGCGCTGGTGCTGTACGCCGCGGCGTCGGCCTTCGCGCAGGACACGCATCGACACGAGGGCGGCGGCAACCAGGGCTGCGACAGCTACGAGGCCGACGTGAGCATGGACCTGGCGCTGCTTGGCGGCGACCGGACCGAGCTCACGGCCGGAAACCGGCCGGACGCCGTGCCCCGGATACAGGTGGCCGAAGGCTATACCGTCACGCTCGTGCCGCAGGAGGAGATGACGTTCTCCGCCGATCCGACGCGCCACATGCTGGCCGAGGGATCGTTCGCCGGCCTGATGTCCTTCGAGGCGCCCGTCGCCGGCAGCTACCGGATCAGCGTGAGCGCCGGTTCGTGGGTGGATGTCGTCGCCGACGGCGAACCGCTGGAGTCCACGGACTTCTCGGGCCGCCACGTCTGCGAGGCACTCCGCAAGTGGGTGTCCTACGATCTCGAACCGGGTCGGACCTACACGCTGATGCTGACCGGCGCCAGCGAGCGCGCCCTGGGCGCGGCTGTCGTGCCGGCCAGTCATCGTGCGATGTGATGGGGCTGCCCGGTCTCGCGTGGGCCGGCCTGCTGGCCGCCCCGGTCGCGGCCCAAACCGGCATCGCGCCGCTGCTCGAACCCGCGAGCGCCGGTCAGGCGACCGGCTCCGGTCAGGCACGCGAAGTCCTGGCCGAATACGTCGAAGGCCTGAGCGAAGAGCAGTTCCGGATCGCGCGTCGCGGCGAGGCGTTCTTCAACACCGCCTTCGTGCCCGCCCCGGGCCCCGCCCCGGTTCGCGACGGACTCGGCCCGCTGCTCAATTCGGCAACCTGTCGGGCATGCCACAACAGCCTGGGGCGCGGCAGTCCGCCGACCGATGCAGGCCAGCAGCCCGTCGCGCTGGTGCTGCAGCTGAGCACGCGCGGCGCCGACGGCGGCTGGGGCCCGCATCCGGCCTACGGCGCCAACTTCAATCCGTTCGCGGTCGAAGGCTTCGAGCCGGAGGGCCGCGTGGTCATCGATCGTAGGCCGGTCCCCGGCCGTTACGCGGACGGGAGCGAATGGGTGCTTCATCATCCCACCTACCGGCTCGTGGATCTGAACTACGGCGCGCTGGACGCAGCCACGGCGATTTCGCCCAGGCTCACGCAACCGATCATCGGTATGGGCCTGCTCCAGGCCGTGCCCGAAGAAATCATCCTGGCCCTGGCCGATTCCGAAGACCGGGACGGCGACGGCATCTCCGGCCGGCCGAACCGGGTGGCCGTCGGCAACGGCGAAGCGCGACTGGGCCGATTCGGCTGGAAGGCCAACCAGCCCGACCTGCTGGCCCAGACCGTCGCCGCGCTTTCGCAGGAGCAGGGCATCACCTCCTCCCACGATCCTCGGGGCAATTGCGCGGTCGCGCAGCGCGCTTGCCGCTCGGCGCCGAACGGCGGGGAACCGGAGATCGAAGACGCCGACCTGGACGCCCTGGTGTTCTTCCAGCGCGTGCTGGCCGTCCCGCCCCGGCGGAACCTCGACGATCCGGCCGTCGCCGGCGGGGCATCGTCGTTCCGCCAGATCGGTTGCGCTGCATGCCACCTGCCGACCCTGGAGACCGGCGAAGTCGCGGACATCCCCGCGCTGTCGCGGCAACGCATCCATCCCTACACCGATTTGTTGCTGCACGACATGGGTCCGGGCCTGGCCGACGGCCGCCCGGACCACCAGGCCAGCGGATCGGAATGGCGCACGCCGCCGCTCTGGGGGCTCGGCCGGACGCCCGACATCGCGCGCGGCGAGTTCTATCTTCACGACGGACGCGCCCGAAGCCTCGAGGAAGCCATTCTCTGGCATGGTGGTGAGGCTGCAGACGCGAGGGCGCGCTTCATTGCCCTGTCGAAGCGCGACCGTGACGCGCTGATCGCGTTCCTTCGCTCCCTGTGAATCGTGTGAAAGGCGGTAACGAATGCGCAGATCGACCGACGAGGAGAGCGAACGTGCAAGGCCGTTTCCGCATCCAGGCGTGCTCGTTGCCGGCGCGCAGATGCGCCGGGCCGAAAGCGGGTGGGCGGTTGCGTCCGAATCGCCCATTCCGGCGGCACGCCGGACAACCCGCCGGGGTGCGAGCGTCGCCCGATCGCTCTTCGCCGGCGGCCCTGGCTCTAGCGTTTCGACCCTGGCCGCGCGAAGCGGCTCGAACGGATGAACTCGGCGACCAGGCCCACCAGCAACCCGACGGCGACGTTGAATGCGATGCACGCCAGGCCGGTCAGCAGAATCACGAACAGTCGGCCCGGGCGACGCTCGTCCAGGCCCTGGACGGCCGCCATTTCCGCACCGGCGACGACCAGCAGCGCGCCGACGGCCGACATCGGAATCACCGACAGCAACTCGAGCGCGCCCGGCCCCAGCGAAAGCCCGAGCGCCAGGCAGGAGATGCCGAAGATCGCAGGCGCCCAGCCGGTTCGGGCGCCGAAACGATGCTGGACCACCAGGCCGCCGGACCCATGACACACGGGGAACGCACCGAACGGCGCCAGCAGCAGGTTCAGCCCGCCGGAAGAGACCGCGAGCCGGTCGGCATTGATGCGACCCCGGTCCTGCGGGAAATAACGGGCGGCGATCACGGCCGTGACCAGGACTGCGTTGGTGAGGGTGAGCGCGAGCTGCGGAAGCAGAATGGACTGGGCGGCGGACACCAAGTTTTCGACACCGGGCCACCTAAAGGTCGGCAACCACAGCCCGAACGCCAGTTCTTCCGGCGCCGCACCCGGCCGGCTCAGTCCCCAGGCCGCGGCGCCAGCCACTACCACCAGCGCCGCGAAGGGCCGGTAACGCGTCCAGTACAACGAAAGCAGGGCGGCCAGGGCGACGACGCCGATGGCGGCGGATTCCGCGGCCACTGCGAGCCCGGCAAGCGCCAGCATCAGGCCGACGCCCAGTTGAACGCCCTTCAGCACCGTTGCGGGCACCCGCCGCGCCAGTCGGCCGGCCGTTCCGCTGGTGCCCAGCACGAGCAGCGTCAGGCCCAGCAGCACGCCGCTGGCGGCCAGTTCCATCGCGCCGAGCCCGCCGGCGATGACCAGTGCGGCGACCGCTTTCATCGGCTGCACCGGGATCGGGCGCCGGTAGACGAGCGCCACGACGAGCGCGGAAATCCCGAAGCCGGTCAGTACGCCCGACGGGTCGAGGTTGCGGACCGCAAAGGCGCCGAGCACCAGCGGCAGAAACGTGCCGAGATCGGCGAACGCGCCGGAAACGTCGCCGATCCAGCGATGCCCCTGCGCGCGCCCGGCGTTCGGATGATGGCGACCGTGCTTTCCGGAGTCGGGCAAGCCTGCACGTTCCTTCGTCCGGCCTGCGTGCATGGCGGGCCGGGCGACGATGAGATCCTTGCCGCAGTCTACTCGTGCCGTTTCGAGCGTTGGATGGAAGCCTGATGCAGGATTTCGGCGAAGCCTTTCGGTTGGCATTCGAGCTGGTATTGAGCGCGGACTCCGATCTGCTGGAAATCATCGTGCTGTCGCTGCGGGTCAGCCTGACGGCGGTGGCGTTTTCCTGTCTCATCGGCCTGCCGCTGGGCGCTGCGCTGGCGATCGCGCGGTTTCCGGGGCGGCCGGGCGTGATCATCCTTCTCAACGCGCTGATGGGTCTGCCGCCGGTCGTGGTCGGCCTGGTCATTTATCTGATGCTGTCCAATGCCGGCCCCCTCGGATGGTTCCAGCTGCTGTACACGCCGGCCGCGATGATCACCGCGCAGACGGTGCTGATCACGCCGATCGTCGCGGCACTGTGCAGGGAAGTCGTCGAGCAGCTCTACGACGAATACGCCGAGCAGTTCCGTTCGCTGTGCCTGTCCCGTCGCCAGGCCGTCATCGCGCTGCTCTGGGACGGGCGCTACAGCCTGCTCACGGTCGCGCTTGCCGGCTTCGGTCGGGCGGTCGCCGAGGTCGGCGCGGTGATCATCGTCGGCGGCAACATCGATCACCTCACCCGCGTGATGACGACGGCCATTGCGCTGGAAACGTCCAAGGGCAATCTTGCGCTGGCCCTGGCGCTGGGCTTCGTGCTGCTCACGATCGCGCTCTCGGTCAATGCCGCCGTCATGGCGCTTCGCATGACGGCCGGTCGTTACGCCTATGCCTGAGTCCGGTGAAACGATGCAAGCCACGCCCGGCGCCAGGAGTGCCGGCATGCGCTGCGAGGTGCGCGGATTGGTCTACCGGGCCGGCGGCACGAACCGGATCGACGGGATCGACCTGGCGTTACCGAAGTCCAGTCTGACGGTCGTGCTGGGGCCCAACGGGGCGGGCAAGAGCCTGTTGCTCCGGTTGATGCACGGCCTCCTGACGCCCACCTTCGGCGAAATCCTGTGGAACGGAAGTTACCTGGATGAGACCATGCGCGCGAGGCAGGCCATGGTGTTCCAGCGGCCCGTGCTGCTGCGCAGGTCGGTGGCCGCCAACATCCGGTTCGTGCTCGGCCTGCGGGGACGGCCCGAACCCGGCGCGATCGAATCGCTGCTGGCCGAAGTGGGCCTTGAGCACCTGGCCGATCAGCCGGCGAGACGGCTGTCTGGCGGCGAGCAGCAACGGCTTGCCCTGGCGCGCGCACTTGCGCTGAAGCCCGAGGCGTTGTTCATGGACGAGCCGACCGCCAGCCTCGATCCGGCCGCCACCGCATCGATCGAAACCACCGTCCAGCGGGCGCACGCGCGGGGCGTCAAGGTCGTCTTCGTCACGCACGATCTCGGCCAGGCGCGGCGCCTCGCGGACGACGTCGTTTTCCTGGACAAGGGCGGCCTCGTCGAGCACACGCCGGCGCCGCGGTTCTTCGCCCAGCCGGTCTCCCGGCAGGCAAGCCAGTACCTGGCCGGCCAATTGATTCTGGATTGAACCACCTCGATCGCATACAGGAGGAACTCATGCGAAACAACGGACTCAACCGATTCCTGTGCCTGAAGTGCATTGCCATGGCGATGGTCGCGTCTTCCGCGTTCGCCGACGATTCGATCATCCTGCAGTCGACGACTTCGACGGCCAACTCGGGGCTCTACGACCACATTCTCCCGATGTTCGAAGAAAAGACCGGCATCGACGTCAACGTCGTTGCCGTCGGCACCGGGCAGGCCATCAGGAACGCGGAGAACGGCGACGGCGACGTGCTGCTGGTTCACGCCAGGCCGGCCGAGGAACAGTTTGTCGAAGAGGGCCACGGCGTCGAACGCTTCGACGTCATGTACAACGACTTCATCATCGTCGGCCCGTCCGCCGATCCGGCCGGCATCGGAGGAATGGAAAGCGCCGTCGCCGCCCTGGAGAAGATCGGCGAGGCGCAGGCCGTGTTCGTCTCTCGAGGCGACAATTCCGGCACCCACAAGAAGGAATCGGCGCTGTGGCTGGGCACCGACATCGAACCTGAGGAAGCCAGCGGCACGTGGTACCGGGAAACGGGATCCGGCATGGGCGCAACGTTGAATGTGGCCGTCGGCATGGCGGCATACACGATGACCGACCGCGGCACCTGGATCAGCTTCCAGAACAAGGGTGATCATCAAATCCTGCTCGAAGGCGATCGGGAGTTGTTCAACCAGTACGGCATCATTCTCGTGAATCCGGAGCGGCATCCGAACGTGAACGCAGAGGCTGGGCAGGCCTTCATCGACTGGATCCTGGGCGACGAAGGTCAGGCCGCGATCGCGAGCTATCGGCTCAACGGCAAGCAGCTGTTCTTTTCCAACGCAAAATGAACGGGATGCACTGGGGTGCATCGGGGACGCCGGAGGCTCATCATGCTCAACAGTGAGCGGTCCAGGGGCCGCTTTCTCGAAGGTCCTGCGGGTAGATCATCCGGATGCCCAATTGAGAACCGGGATCCAGGCCTGCAGGATGGAGCGACTCTTGGCTTTTTGGCCGGGAAGATTGAGCGCGGCGGGGACACGGTATCCTACCTTCCGGAGAGGTCGTGACATGAGCAAGGGAATCGTGCAGACCGTGGCTGCGGCGTTGCTGCTTGCCGGGGCACCGATCATCGTCGAAGCGTCGGAGGATTCGGAGATGAGCGATATTCAGTCCTGGGCCAACGAGCACCCGGGCGGCGCCCGGAGCGGATCATCGGAGCTCTGGGTCGATCCCACCGGCAACGATGCCGAGACCAGCGATGCGACGCTGCAGGTCGGCGCCGACGGCATCCGCTATGCCTGGTCCTACAGGGGCAAGCCGCAGGCCGGCGAATTTCACTGGCACGACGATGGCGTGACATGGCAGGACAGCTGGCATCAGCCCGAGGCGGTACAGCTTTCGCCGGTGACCGGTCATGGTGCCCTGCACGCCGCCGAGTACAGCTACCCGGCCGGCACCGGCCCGGACTGGCACTGGCGGATCAAACTGGCGGCGCGCCCGGATGGGTCGTCCGTCGTTCAGATGGTCAACATCGCGCCGTGGAGTGAGGAAGCACGGGCCGTTCGGCTGGTCCTTGGAAAGAGCCAATAGTGCGCGCGACGACAACCTCGATTTCATTCGCCGCAATTTTGCCTGACCGATCCTTTTCGGTTGAAAGCTCAGCAGTCAACCCTGGCCGGCGATCGACGCGATCATGTACCAGGCCGTCGGCACGGCCATGACCAGGTACATCCCGACCAGCTTCCAGAACCAGAACGGCTCGGCGACTCGTTCGAAATGATGGACGCGTCCGACGTGGTCCATGGTAGCAATCCAGCCCAGCCGGATGGCGACGCCGGTATAGGCGATCCCCAGCAGCATGCAGGCGAGAATCAGCGGCCGGGCCGTCCAAGCCAGCACCACATCGAGTTCGAGCGCCGCCGTTATCCCGAAGATCACGAGCCCGGCGATTGCAAGCCCCGCCAGCGGCAAGGCCATCGGGTAGCGCGTCGGCTTTCGGCGTCGTCGTCGGCTCATCGGCGCGGGTACCCTGGACCCGCGCAAATCACGTCGAAATGCTTCGACACCGCGGGTCGGGCCCGCCGAGCCGGCGCCCATCTTGTCGATGCGCGATCTTCGCCGGCGGCACGCCTGGCACCGAGCCGATTTTTCTCTTTCCGGGGAGCTGCGCAGGCTGACCGGCAGAGTCATGAAGCCTGCAGGGATTGCAGCCAGAGGTTGTAGTAGATGAAGCCCGCCGCGAGCGCGGCCAGCACGATGATCCACAACACCATGAACAGCGTGGCCGATCGCTTGGCGCGATCCTTTTCCCACCACTTGCGCGGCGTGATCCCGCGACTGAGAAAGACGGCCATGGCCGCCACGTTCACCGCGGCGATGTTGGTGCTGTAGAGCAGCGCGGCGCCAGCGGCGCCTTGCCACTCAC
Organism: uncultured Halomonas sp.; assembly: GCA_964415285.1. Lineage (GTDB taxonomy): Bacteria > Pseudomonadota > Gammaproteobacteria > Xanthomonadales > Wenzhouxiangellaceae. The sequence goes on from CAYPZP010000008.1 coordinate 35,032, forward strand.
CGGAGCCTGCCAGCAGGGCGGTAACCAGCAGCGGCGGGAGCAGGGCGACGGCAACCATCACCCCGACCAGGGCCCCGGCAATGCCGCTGGTCACGGCGAGTGCGCCGGCGCCGCCCGCGGCCAGCGCCAGGATCAGGTCGAGATGGCTGATGCGGGTACGAGAGGCGATTTCGGGCAGGGTTGGATCGACCTTGAATGCCCACCCGGTCAGCACGCCCAGGATGATCGCCAGCGCAACACCGCTCATGCCGGTCTTGACTGCACGCGTGCCCAGTTCGGTATCGGCGAGCGTCGCCGCCAGCGCAAGTGCCATGTTGGGGCCGAGCAGCGGCGCGATGACCATCGCGCCGACGATGACCGCGACGTTGCCCTGTACCAGCCCGACGGCGGCGACAACCGAGGAAAACAAAACCATCCAGAGGTATTCGGCGTTGAGCTTCGCGTTGCTCCCGATCCGGGCGTGAAGCTCGATTCGGCTCAGGCGATGGGTTTCTTCCGGTTGTTCGTCGCGGGGTCGGCCGGAGGGTTCGTCCGGTTCCGGCTCCGCCGGCACCGGGAGCGTGGCCTCCACGGCGTAGACGGTCATGCGGATTTCGTCGTAGCGTTCGCTGAGTGATTCGAATTGGTCGAGAAAGGACTCGACCTGCCCCTTGCGGACGAGTACGCGCAGGACGGCGCGACGATCCTGATCGCTATCCAGGCTGTCGATGGCAATCGGTTCGAGCGTCTCGACCCGTTCACGCAGACCGGCCAATCGATCGGCCGGCAGGGTCAGTTCGATCAGGCGCGTCTCCATGTTCTTCCCTCGATTGGCACCGGTAACGACAGGGGATCGTGTCGTGCACTGGGCGTGGCTCGGGCTGGGCCGGCATGCTGCCCGGTCGCGCCGAATCGCGCGCAGCGAATTTCGGGCGCAGACGACCCGAAGGCATCGTTCGGCCCGGCAGGTTTCGACTCTGCCGTGGTTTTCGCTGCGCAACCGGCGCGCACAGCGCGGCCCCGGCGATTCGGCTCAGCGGATCGACCGCGCCACTGCCCCCAGTGTACCCGTCATTCATCCTGTGCCATTCAGCGAGCCGGAAAACGCTTCGCAGAGTGCGCCCGCGCCGGTATCGCTGCGTTCCGACCCGCGGAAAGAGCTTGCCGTTCACCGCGGGTCGCGCCTTGCGACGGCGACTCGGTCAGGCGCTGAATGGGACAGGACGCACTAGTCGACGAGCCGAGGCGCCGGCAATTCCTGGCCGCCCTGGTACAAGATCAGCGACGTCGCGGGACCCGTTTCCGGCACCTCGAACTCGATATCGGCGCCGACCTGGGCGCTGAAAAAACGGATCGGCGATTCGGCCTGCATCGTGATCGGGGGCTGACCGGTCGCCTGGACTTCGAGCTCGCCGTCGTTGATCCGAACCGTCATCATGAAGCCCGGCTGCAGTTCGTAGGCGCCGATCAGTCGCTCGAGTTCCCCGACGGGCACGTCCATGGTCTGGCGCGTTTGGACTGCTGCACTGATCTTCTCCGCCCGCTCCGGGCTGCCGCCCCACGGGCTCTGCAGTGCCACGGCGACGACTTCGCCGGTGTCGTCGCGCTCGAGCAGGAACGCGCTCAGCGACGCCTCGAATGCAAGCCGGTCGTCGGCGATCGGATAGACCGTGAACTCCTGGCCGCCGTTGCGCTGACTGATCAGCCGTCCGTCCTCGATCCGGATCGTGCGCACTTCTTCGTCGCTGATGCGATAGGTGCCCTGGACCTGCGCCATCTGCTCGGCAGGCCAGTCGATCGGCGCCTGCTCGATCGGGTAACTCCTGCCGGTCGCAATCCCCGCCAGGCGAAGTGCGATGTCCTGCTGGCTCCAGCCGGGACCGGCCCGGTTGCTGAGCACGACGATCGAAAGTGCTTCTTCGGGCAGATACAGCGCGTGGGTGGTGAAGCCGAAGATGCCGCCGCCGTGGGTCAGCGCGGTCTGTCCGAACCAGTCCTGAGCGACGATGCCGAAGCCGTAGTTGGACTCTGTGGCAGCGCCCTCCGGCGTGATCATGCGCTGGTAGACGGCATCGCCGAGAATCTCGCCGTTGTGCAGCGCGACCTGCCACCGGTCGACGTCCGCGGCGGTCGCCATCAGTGCGCCGGCCGCGTGCGGCTGGGTCATCGAGAGATGCGGCGCGCGTTGGACGGCGTCGATGGGGCCGACGTAACCCTCGACCCGGCCCGGGACGAGCGCGGCGTCGGCATATGCGTCGGTGCTGTCGATCCCGTTCGGCACGAGCAGCGTCTCGCGCAGGTAGTCGTTCCAGGCCTGGTCCGTCACCGCCTCGATCACCGCGCCGACCAGCACGTAGCCGGAATTGTTGTAGGACCACTGCTCGCCCGGCGCGAAATCGACCGGCTCGTCGGCGAACACGGCGACCAGCTCTTCGGTGCTGAGGTCGGCCCGGATCCTCTCGGAATTCATGTAGCCCTCGATACCGGTGTAACTCTTGATGCCCGAGGTGTGGTTCAGGAGTTGACCGATCGTCGCCTCGCCGTTCGGGAATTCCGGCAGGTAATCCGACAGTGGATCGTCCAGCGCGACCTTGCCTTCCTCGACCAGCTTCAGCAGCGCAGCGGCCGCGAACTGTTTGGTCACCGAGGCCAGCCGGAACACGTGGTCGGCCTCCAGCGGCACCCCGAGCTCGACATCGGCCAGACCGTACGCTTGCTGGAAGAGCACCTCTCCGTGGCGGCTGACGACCACGGCGGCACCCGGCGCAGCGGACGGAAAGACCTCACTCAACATGGCGTCTGCCCGCGCATCGAATGCGGGGTCGGTCCGAGCGGAAAGGGGCTGGGCGACCAGTAAGGAAAAAGCCAGAATCGCAAGCAGGCGCATCATGAGCAGGGCTCCATTTGTGAGCATCGACGAACCGGTACCGTGCGCACCCTAACCTGCCGTCGAGACCGGAGGCGAGTGGCAGAAGTCATTGGGCTGTGGCAAAGCACGGGACATTCCACGCCCGCGCGCCCATCCCGCCGGGATGCGCACCCGCGGCCCGGCATCGCTGCAACAAGGTCCGTGATGCGCGACGGCACGTGACCTCTGGACTATGGTGTACGGGCGGGTAAACGGATAACCTCTTTCGCCTGTTTCCTTTCCTCCCGGGGTATCCGTCATGAACCTGTTCAAGTCTGCGCTGAGCGCCCTGATGCTGCTCGGACTGGCCACGACCGCGCTGGCCGAACGCGCCGAGCCGCTGGGCTACATCGATGAACTGCCGCCCCTGCTGGATCGAGACCTGTTCTTCGGCGACCCCGAGGTCGCCGGCGCTCAGCTTTCGCCCGACGGCCGTTTCATCACCTTCCTGCGCCCCTATGAAGGCGTTCGAAACATCTGGATCAAGGGCATCGCGGAAGACTTCGACGCCGCCCGGCCCCTGACCGCGGACGACAAGCCGGTACCGGGCTATTTCTGGAGCCGCGACGGCCGATACGTGCTGTATGTCCAGGACAAGGGCGGAGACGAGAACTTCCACGTCTGGGCGGTGAATCCGGATGGCGAGCGCGACCCCGACAGCGGCGTCCCCGGCGCCCGCAACCTGACCGACTACGACGGCGTGCGCGCGATGATCATCAGCGTGCCGAAGAACACGCCGGATCACATGCTGATCGGCCTGAACGATCGTG
>CAYPZP010000009.1:0-37901 GCA_964415285.1 uncultured Halomonas sp.
TCGACGAAAACGAACGGTCCGACCGAACGACGCTCGGCGGACGGCAGGACGCGACGAACGCAGAATCCACCGAGATCGTGCGAGCGCGAACGCACGACCAGCGACAGAACGCCTTCGCGACGGCTGCAGACAGGCTCACGAGATTGAAGTTGGCTCATGTGAAAGGTCTCGCCGGTTACTCGCATCATCGACACGCCGCGTTTCATTTCCATGACGCGTTGTATCTGCGTCGACGCGGCCGCAGGTATTCTCCAGCCCGATTCATGCCAGGGAAACCGCCTTGACCCAGCCCCGCATTCTAGCCTTTGCCGGCAGCACGCGAAAAGAATCGTTCAACCGCAAGCTCCTGCGCGTTGCAGTCGAGGCTGCCGTGGGCGCCGGCCTGGAGGTCGACCACGTCGAGCTGGCCGACTACCCGATCGCGATCTTCAATGAGGACCTCGAGGCCGAACACGGTCAGGATGCCAACGCGAAGCGGCTGCGTCGGAAACTGGAGGCCAGCGACGGGCTACTGCTTGCCTGCCCCGAGTACAACGGGTCGATCACGCCGCTGATGAAGAACACGCTGGACTGGCTATCGCGCAGCGAGCAGGGCGGCCCCGGGGTCGAGGTCTACCGCGACAAGACGGCGCTGCTGATCGGCGCCTCACCGGGGCGGCTCGGCGCCAGCCGGGCGATGGGACACCTCAACGACGTCCTGGGCAACATCGGCGTCGACGTGCTGCCCGAACGCTTCTCTCTGCCGCGCGCGTCGGAGGCATTCGATCCATCGGGCGAGCTGGCCGATGCCGAACGCAGGCGGGATCTAGAGAAGCGGATCCGGGAGTTCGCGGCCTTCTCCGGGGCCGCATCCCCGAAGGCCTGAGACCGGAAAATCGAGGCGTTGCGGATTCACTGAAGCAGCCGGGCCGACGCAAAAGGACTGGCGCCCGTATTCGCAAAATCTTATACTGCTTCCCGCGCGGTTTGACGTTTTGCCCAAAATAACAAGCGCCTGGGATGCGCAAACGGCAAACGTCTTTCCCGGAGAACCACAAGCTGCGAACACCGCCGCCGAGGCGGGCATTCGACCGGATCGGGGAATCCGGCGATAACGCAGTGTGGGTCGGCTGCTGGCTTCATCCACCCCTGTGATCCAGCACCCGCCGAAAGCGCTCCTTGCGAGTCCGCGCCTGTGCCGGCCGGCTCGCATCGGCGCGTGCGCAAACGCTTGCGAAGACCGGAAGCAACCGATGGGGAGATTCGATGGATCATTCAGCTCGACCGCCAGCCTCCGGCCATCTCGCTTCCCCGGAGCGCAGTCGCCGGGTCGGGGCGATGACCGTTCCTTGCCGACCCCCCGCTGCAGCGCTCGCCGCGTGAATCGAGCCGCGTCCCATCCGGACCGACCCCGCCGACCGGCCTGGCTCCTCGGTGCATTGCTTGCGCTCGCCTTTGCCACCAGCAGCGGTTCGGCAATGGACCGGGACGAATTCGCCGAACGACTCGATCAGGCCGACGCGCTCAGCCGGTCGGCGCCGTGGCGTGAATCGCGGCTCGCGCTCGAGCGCCTCCGGCCGCACCTGGATCTGGCCGACGACCGAAAGTACGCCCGGTTCCGGCTGCTGGAGATTCGCAATCGGGCGCTTTCGGGACAGCACGACGAAGCGCTGTCCATGCTCGACGAACTGCTGGCCGGCGACCTGGCCCCGCAGCAGCGTCTGGAGGTGCTGGCAACGGGTGCCAACATCGGGCACGAAGGGCGGCGCTTCCGAAAAAGCTTCACCTATCTCGATCAGGCGCTCAAGCTGCTGGACGACGCGCGCCTTCGCGATGGCGCCAGCAAGGCCTACAGCGTCGCGGCCTGGATTCTGGCGCACGTCGGCGAACTCCAGCGCGCCGAAGAGCTCGGACGCATCGCGGTGCGCCTGGCCACCACAGCCGGCGGGGCGACGGAGATCTGCGTTGCCCGACACCGCCTGGGCTCGGTGCTGAAAGAACGCGGCGAGCTGGAAAATGCCAGAAGCCAGATCGAGGCGGCACTCGAAGCGTGCCGAAGCGCCGAAGACCTGGTGTTCACGTCCCATGCAGAAGCCCAGCTCGGCGACCTGTTACGCCTCGAGGGCAGCCGCGAGCGCGCCGCAGCGCTTTTCGCGCGTGCCGTGGACGGCCTGAAGTATGCCGACTACGAGGCCGCATGGGCCGAAACCAGTGTCGAGTTTGCGGTACTGGAACACGAGCGCCGCAATCCGGACCGGGTGATCGAGCTTCTGGCCCCGGCCCTCGAGGCGCTTCGCGTCAGCCGCAAGTGGGGCTGTCTGGCCGATGCACATCACATGCTGGCCGAGACCGCGCAGATGCAGGGCAACTACCGCAGCGCCCTGGAGCATTTTGCCGACGCCATGCAGGCGCGTGAAAAGCAGATGCGGCGGATCAACAGCCGTCAGATCGCATTCCTGCAGGTGCAGTTCGACATGCGACACACCCAGCATCAGCTCGAGCTGGCCCGCGAACAGCAGCGTCGGCAGCAGCTCGAGGAATCCGATCGCATACAGAGAGAGCGACTCCGGAACGCGATCTATTTCGCCATCGCGCTGCTGGTGGGCATCCTGATCGTATTGCTGGCACGCGCGGTCCGCGAACGGCGCCGTTATCAGTCGCTGTCTCAACGCGATGCGCTGACGGCCCTGAGCAACCACACGCGCTTCTTCGAGCTGGCCCAGCGCACGCTGCAGCTATCGCAGCAGAAAAAAATCCCGTTCACGCTGGTGCTCGCCGACATCGATCACTTCAAGCGCGTCAACGATCAGTTCGGCCATCAGACCGGTGACGAGGTGCTGCGACGCGTCTCGGCGCGGTTGCGCGAACACTTCGGTCGGCACGGCATCATCGGCCGCATCGGCGGCGAGGAGTTCGGCATCGCTCTGCCCGGCATGGACATGGCGCGAACCGAGGAGCGGCTGCATGCTTTCCAGCGTTCGCTGGCCGAAGCCCGTCAAGATGACCCCCCGATTCGCATCACCATGAGCTTCGGCGTAGCGGCACCGAGCGACCATGAGTCGCTCGCCGAGATTCGCGAGCGCGCCGATCGCGGCCTGTACCAGGCAAAGGACGAGGGAAGAGACCGCATCGTGCGCTGCGAAGCCTGATCGGCAGCCGCAGCGGCAACGCGCTCCCGCCGCGCGCCTCGCGCATCAACCCTCGTCGACCAGCTGCCCATGCAGGTAGGTGAAGATCAGCGCGCTCAGATACGCCCGCTGCTTCAGGTTGGCCGCCCCGCCATGACCACCCTCGATGTTCTCGTAGTACAGCAGGTCATGGCCCTGGTCGAGCATCTTCGCGACCATCTTGCGCGCATGCCCCGGGTGGACCCGATCGTCGCGTGTCGAGGTGGTGAAGAAAGCACGCGGATAGTCGGCGTCGGCCGAGACGTTCTGATACGGCGAGTATTCGGAAAGGTAGGCCCATTGTTCGGCGTCGTCCGGATCACCATACTCGGCCATCCAGCTGGCCCCAGCCAGCAGCCTGTGATAGCGCTTCATGTCCAGCAACGGCACCTGGCAGACCACGGCATCGAACAGGTCCGGGCGCTGGACCATGACCGCGCCGACGAGCAGGCCGCCGTTACTGCCGCCCTGGATGCCGAGATGGTCCGGCGAGGTAATGCCGCGTTCGATCAGGTCCTCGGCTACCGCGATCAGATCGTCGAATGCGCGCTGGCGCTTTTCCTTCAGTGCCGCCTGGTGCCACTGCGGACCGAACTCGCCGCCGCCGCGAATGTTGGCCAGCACGTAGACGCCGCCGCGTTCCAGCCAGGCCGAGCCGGTGACCCCGGAATAGAACGGCGTGCGCGAAACCTCGAATCCACCGTATGCCGACAGCAGCGTCGGGTTCTCGCCGTCGGATTCGAAGTCGACCGGGGTGACGACGAAGTACGGGATGCGCTCGCCGTCGGCCGAGACGGCTTCGTATTGCGCGGTTTCCATTCCGGTCTTGTCGAACCAGGCCGGCTCGTCGCGCACTTCGGCGTGCGTATCGCCCGAGGCGTCGGCCTCGAACAGCGTCGACGGGGTCACGAACCCGGTGTAGTTGTAGTAGAAACGGTCCGAGCGGTCATCGGTCGAGACCACGTAGATGCTGCCCAACTCCGGCACGTCCAGCGATTCTCGCGTCCACTCGCCGTCTTGATGGGTGAAGCGAAGCATCGTCGAGACGACGTTGTCGAGCACATTGACCAGCACCGTGCTCTCGGTCGTCGAGACCGACGAGATCGATGCACGTTCGCCGGGTTCGAACACCAGAGCCAGGTCCGGCGTCTCGGTTCCGAAGCTTTCGATCGGACCGGCAACCAGGGCACCCTGGGCGTAGGTCGTGCCGGCGATCTCCCAATCGGACTTCAGTTCGATCAGCAGCTGGCCGTCGAGCAGGCCCGCCAGCTCGGCGTCGTTCGGCACGTTGAGCCGATGCGTCTGGCCGTCGCGGAAGAAATGATAGTGACGCGAGAAGAAGCCGGGCGCGCGAATGATCATGTCGTAGTAGTCGTGGCCGTCCCAGAGACGCAGCCCGCGCGAGGCGACATCGCCCTGCTCACCCTCGAACACGATCTCGGCATTCGAGGCATCGGTGCCGCGGTCCCAGATCCGTACCGTGCGCGGATAACCGGAATCGGTCACCTGGTCTTCGGTGAAGGCCGGTCCGTAGAAGACCGAGTCGCGATCGCGCCAGGCGATTCCACTCTTGGACTCGCCCAGCACGAATCCGCCGTCGACGAACTCGCGAGTCTCCAGGTCGAATTCGCGCGTAACGGTGGCATCGGCGCCGCCGACGGAAAGGCTGACCAGGCAGCGATCGTAGGCCGGGTAGCGGCAGTTGGCGCCGGCCCAGACCCAGTTCTCGCCCTCGACTTCGGCCAGCGCATCGACGTCCAGCAGCACGTCCCAGTCGGGCGCACCGCTGCGGTAGTCCTCGACCGTGGTCCGGCGCCAGATGCCGCGCACGTGTTCGGCATCGCGCCAGAAGTTGTAGATCATCCCGCCCCGCAGCGACGGGTAGGCGATCCGATCGTCGGAGGTCAGGATCTCCAGCGCTCGGTCGTGGATCGGTTCGAACAGCGAATGCGATTCGAGCTCGGCCAGCGAAACCTCGTTTTGGCCGCGCGCCCAGGCCAGCGCGTTCGGGCCTTCGACTGCCTCCAGCCAGAGGTACGGATCATGTTCGTCGGCCATCGACATTCCCGGGGCGGCCAGCGCCGCCGTCATCAGTACGCTTGCAAGTCTGGTCATCGTTATCGTTTTCAAGGTTGGTGGAATCGACCGGGCTGAGTTGTGCCCGGTTTGCGTGCGTTTCGCGTATGCCGTTGGCCGCCCCCGGCGTCCGGCCGCGCGATCGCATAGACTGCCGCGATGGCGGTGAACGCTCCGGCAACAGGCGGTTTCGATGTGGTCGTGCTCGGCGGTGGCGCGGCCGGCCTGTTCTGCGCAGCGGTGGCCGGCGCCCGCGGTCGCTCGGTGCTGGTCGCCGAACACGCCAACAAGGTCGGCAAGAAAATCCTGATGTCCGGCGGCGGTCGCTGCAACTTCACCAACCTGCATTCCGGTCCCGACAATTTCCTGTCGGCCAATCCGCATTTCTGCAAATCCGCACTCAGCCGCTATACGCCCTGGGACTTCGTCGCGCTGGTCGAGCGACACGGCATCGAGTACTTCGAGAAAAAGCTGGGCCAGCTGTTCTGCACCGATTCATCCCGGCGCATCGTTTCAATGCTGCTGGCCGAGTGCGAAGCGGGCGGAGTCGATGTGCGCACGCATTGCCCGGTACGGATCGAGCAACTCGGGCCGCCGCATCGACTCTCGACGGCGAGCGGGGTCGTCGAATGCGAAACGCTGGTCGTGGCCACCGGCGGCTATTCCATTCCGCGCATGGGCGCAACCGGATTCGGATTCGATTTCGCGAGATCGCTGCGCCTGGAGGTTCGCGAAACGCGAGCGGCGCTGGTGCCGATCACGCTCGGCGAACGCAAGCTGGCGCAGATTTCGGACCTGTCGGGGATCGCGCTGGATAGCGTCACGGCGGCCGGCGGCATGAACTTCCGCGAGAACATCCTGTTCACGCATCGCGGACTGAGCGGACCCGCGGTGCTGCAGGCTTCCAGCTACTGGGAGCCGGGCGAACCGCTGGTGATCGACCTGTTTCCGGACCTGGACCTGGCCTCGCACCTTCGCGAGCAGCGCAAGGCCCGGCCGCGCACGCGGCTGCATACGCTGCTGGCCGAATCGCTGACCCGGCGCGTGGCGCAGCGCTGGTGCGAACTATGGCTGCCCGACAAGACGCTGGCGGAACTGGGCGACAGCGACATCGAAGTCATCGAACAACGGTGCAAGGCCTGGTCCGTATGGCCGGACGGAACCGAAGGCTATCGCACCGCCGAGGTGACGCTGGGCGGCGTCGATACCGCCCAGCTATCGTCGAAGACCATGGCCTGCGACGACCACCAAGGCCTGTTCTTCATCGGCGAAGTCGTCGACGTCACCGGCCACCTGGGCGGTCACAACTTCCAGTGGGCGTGGGCCTCGGGCCAGGCCGCCGGGGAGGCGGTCTGAGCGGTGCCCATGCCAAGGCGCGATCAGGACGGCGAATCGGGCCAGCCGGTCGCGTCGACGGTTTCCACGTAACCGTGCCAGGTCGCGTAACCCAGCAACGGGATGGTCACGATCAGGCCGAGTCCGGCGGTCGCGAACCCGAGACCCGTCAACACGACGATGGTTGCCATCCAGACCATCATCGCCGGCTTGTTGCGCAGCACCGCGTTGACGCTGGTAATGCACGCGGTGACCATGTCGGCGTCGCGGTCGACGATCATCGGCAGCGAGAAAGCCGCGGCCGAGAACGTGACCAGCGCAAAGATGGAACCGACGGCCGAACCGATTCCCAGAAAGCGCAACAGCAGCAGCGGGTCGAGGCTCTCGCCGGCCGGGAAGAACACGTGAACCATGACGCCGGCGCGTACCCAGACCAGGAAGATCACCAACAGCATCAGCGCGAATACCAGCGCATCGCGCAGCGCAAACTGCATGCGCCCAAGCGAGCGTCCGAACGAAACCGATTCACCGCGCCCGAGCTGTCGGCTGACCGAGTACATGCCGGTCGCCAGCAGCGGCGCGATGAAGATGAAGCCGGACAGCATCGAGATCACGAGCACATAACTGCCCAGCTTCCAGGCCAGCAGCGACACGCCGAGGCTGATGCCGAATACGATCAGACCGTAGGCAAGACTGACCCCCGGGCTGTTGCGGTAGTCGCGCCAGCCGGCGGCCAGCCACTGCAGCGGCGCGCCGGGCGCGAGACGGCGACACGGCGCGGCGAACGGCCGGGTCTCTTCGCTGCCTGGATTGGTCTTCGGGCGCATGAGTCCTCCTGTGCGGGCCGAGCGTTCCGGCCTCCCGCATTCCCGAACATAGCGCAATTTCGATTCGAACGAGCCCTGACGAGCCCGCCATGAGCAGCCGACCCGACGAGCCGCCCGGCCTGTTGACCCAGATTCGCCCGCTGGCGACCTACGGCCGCCGCGCCCTGTCGCTGGTTTGGGCCACCAGCCCGTGGCTGACGATTGCGCTGGGATTTCTCACGCTGGCTGCCGGGCTGCTGCCGGCTTCCATCGCCTACGTCGGCAAATGGCTGGTCGACAGCGTAGTGGCGGCCATGCAGGACGAGTCGCTGATCGGCGCGGTCTGGTTCTGGCTGACGCTGGAGGCCGTGCTGGTCGCGGCGATGGCCGCCTCGCAAACCGCGCTGAACATCTGCAACAACCTGCTGCGCGCGCGCCTCGGCCACCGGGTCAACGTGATGATCCTGGAGAAGACCCAGCAGCTCGAGCTGGCGCAGCTCGAGGATGCCGAGTTCTACGACCGACTGACCCGTGCCCGTCGCGAAGCGTCCACGCGGCCGCTGTCGCTGGTCCAGAAGACCTTCGGCGTGATCCAGAACGGCATCGCGATCGCCAGCTTCAGCGGTCTGCTGCTGGCGTTCTCTCCGTGGGCGGTGCTGGTGCTGATCCTCGGCGGCCTGCCGGCATTCCTGGCCGAAGCCCGGTTTGCCGGCCAGGCCTTCCGCCTGTTCCAGTGGCGTTCGCCGGAGACGCGTGAGATGTTCTATCTCGAGTCGGTCCTCGCGCGCGAGGATTACACCAAGGAGGTCAAGCTCTTCAACCTGGCGCCGCGGCTGCTGGCGCGCTACCGCGACATCTTCAGCAAGTTGTTCCGCGAGGACCGCAAGCTCACGATCCGGCGCGGATGGTGGGCATTCGGCCTCGGGCTGATCGGCACGCTGGCGCTCTACGGCGCCTTCGCCTGGGTCGTGCTGGCGACCGTCGCCGGCAGTCTGACGCTGGGCCAGATGACCATGTACATGATGGTCTTCCGCCAGGGGCAATCGGCGGTCAGCGCCAGCCTGACGTCGATCAACGGCATGTACGAGGATCACCTGTACCTGACCACGCTGTATGAGTTTCTCGAGCAGCCGGTGCGGGCGCGCAAACGCGGCGCAAGCGCCGGTCGGCAACCCGGCCAAGGCCTGGAGATCGTCGATCTTGCGTTTCACTATCCAGGCAGCGAGAATCCGGCGCTGCGGGGAATCAATCTCCGGCTGGCGCCCGGCACCAGCCTGGCGCTGGTCGGCGAAAACGGCTCGGGCAAGACCACCCTGACCAAGCTGATCGCCGGCCTGTACCGTCTCGAGCACGGCGACATCCGGCTCGACGGCACGTCGTTGCGCGACTGGGATCCGCGCGCGCTGCAGGACCGAATCGGCGTGATCTTCCAGGATTTCGCGCGCTACCAGTGGCAGGTCGGCCACAACATCGGCGCCGGCGACGTCGACGACTTCGATACCGAGTCCCGCTGGCGGGCCGCCGCGCTGAAGGGGTTGGCCGACGAGTTCATCGAGGACCTGCCCAAGGGCTATCAGACCCAGCTCGGCCGCTGGTTCAAGGATGGCCGCGAACTGTCCGGCGGCCAGTGGCAGAAGATCGCGCTGGCCCGTGCGTTCATGCGCGAAGACGCCGATATCCTGATCCTGGACGAACCGACGGCGGCCATGGACGCGAAAGCCGAAGCCGAGGTATTCCGGCATTTCCAGGCGATGGCCGGAAACCGGATCCTGATCCTGATCTCACACCGGTTCTCGACCGTACGGCGGGCCGACCTGATCGCGGTCATGGATCGCGGGCGCATCACCGAACTGGGCACGCACCAGGAGTTGATGGCGCTCGACGGAAAATACGCCCGCCTGTTCGAGCTGCAGGCCGCGGCATATCGCTAGGTGTGATTTCTCGATAGCTTGTCCACACGGACCGTCCGCACGATCCTGAAGCCCGGGTTGTTGTGCGGCGCATAAACAAGGCGTATCCTTGGGCTTCGACCGACGCGCTGCGCCGGAAATCCGTTCAACTGGATGATTCGCGCCATGCTGCCCAATCCGTTCGAAATGGCCGGCGAAACCCTTCGCTATTCGGTCGACGCCGCGCAGCGCTCGCTGTTGTTCCTCGATACGCTGCGCCAGCGCGGCAACCGCACGCTGGAGCACTACAATGCCGGCAAGCCGCCGGTGCTGGTGTTCGACTACGAGACCGTGCTCGACGGCGCGTCGATGGAGCGGCCCTGCAATTATCTGCTGCTGCGGATTACCCCCCCGCCAGAAGCGCCTACCGATCCGGGCAAGCGGCCGTTTGTGGTGTTCGACCCGCGCGCCGGCCACGGTCCCGGCATTTCCGGGTCCAAGGAATCCAGCCAGGTCGGCGTAGCGCTGCGCGCCGGCCATCCGGTGTATTTCGTCTCCTTCCGACCCGAACCCGAGCCGCACCAGACGCTAAGAGACGTCGCGCGCGCCGAAAAGCGTTTTCTGGAAAAGGTCGCCGAGCTGCACCCCGAGTCACCGAAACCGGCGATCGTCGGCAATTGTCAGGCCGGCTGGGCGATCATGATGCTCGCGGCCTATGCGCCGGAGTTGACCTCGATGGTCGGCGTGGCCGGCGCGCCGCTATCGTACTGGGCCGGCGTCGAGGGCAAGAACCCGATGCGCTACTTCGGCGGCCTGACCGGCGGCACGTGGATGTCGGCGCTGGCCGCCGACCTTGGCGGCGGCACTTTCGACGGCGCCAACCTGGTGTCGAACTTCGAGAGCCTGGACCCGGCCAACGCGCTGATCGGCAAACCCTACAATCTCTATGCCCACGTGGACACCGAGGCCGAGCGCTTCCTGGACTTCGAACGCTGGTGGTCGGGCTACTTCCTGCTGTCGCGCGAGGAGATCGTCGAACTGACCTCCGAGCTGTTCATCGGCAACAAGCTGACCCAGGGACGCATCGTCGCCGACGACGGCGCGCCGATCGACCTGCGCAACATTCGCGCACCGATCGTGGTCATCGCCAGCGAAGGCGACAACATCACGCCGCCGCCGCAGGCGCTGAACTGGATTCTCGACCTGTACACCGACGTCGCCGAGATCCGCGCCAACGAGCAGACCATCGTCTACACCGTGCACCCGGACATCGGCCACCTCGGCATCTTCGTCTCCGGTCGCGTCGCCGCCCGCGAGCACGAAGGGCTGGTGCACTCGCTGGACCTGATCGACACGCTGCCGCCCGGCCTGTTCGAAATGGTCGTCGACGAGGTGGTCGACGACAAGGGTCTCGGCGCGCCGACCTACCGGCTGCATTTCGAGGCACGCTCGCTCGACGACATCCGCGCCTTCGACGACGGCCGCGCCGACGAAGAGCCGTTCCGGGCGGTGGCCCGCTTCTCCGAGATCAACGAAGGCCTGTACTCGACGATGCTCGCGCCTTGGCTGCGCCTGTTCGCCAACGCCGGGGCGGCCGAACTGACGCGCACGCTGAATCCGCAGCGCCTGCGCTACACGATATTCTCGGACGCCAATCCGTGGATGTCGGGCGTGCGAATCGGCGCCGAACTGGCGCGCAAGCACCGCGCGCCGGCGCCGGATTCGCACCCGCTCAGGCGCTTCGAGCGCCGGCTGGTCGAATCGCTGGAAGACACGATCCGGCAGGCGACCGAACAGCGCGACCTCGCGATCGAGAAGGTCTTCAAGGCGATCTGGACGCACCCGCTCATCCAGGCGCTGGCCGGTGAAAAGGCGACCCACGCCGACTCGCGCAAGCCCCCGGCCACCCAGCGTCGGGCACTGGACCAGATCCGCGATCTCAAGCTCGAAGCGATCGCCGCACGCGAGCACGAGGGTGGATTCGCCGACGCGGTCCTGCGCGTGGTCTACGCCGCGATCAAGGCCGGCAAGCGCGTCGACGCCCAGGCATTCGCCGCCGCGCGCGAGATCTGGAACAAGCATCCGCGCTTCGCCGATCTAGACCGCGACACGTTCATCCGCAAGGCGCGCGAAGCCGCGCTGATGGTCGCGTTCGACGAAGAGGCCGCGCTCGACGCGCTGCCGCGGCTCCTTCCATCGGCGGCCGACCGAGAAGAGGCGCTCGATATCATCGCCCGCATCATCGAGCTGCACCCGGACGTCGCGCCCGAGATGCTCGATATCCAGGCGCGCGTCGAAGACATCCTGGCCGCCGACGCGATCGCCTGAAACCGGGCTCCGGCGCCAATGCCGGCGCGCGGTGACGGCTGCCGCCGTGCTGATTGCGTATGGGTGTTTGAACCCATGGTCAGGAACACGCATCATGCATTCGACGCTTCGCTCCGCCCGCGGCCTTGCGGGCGCGCTCCGCGATGTTGCACCGCTACTGCTGGCAATCCTGGCGGCGATCGCGGTATGGCCGGCCGCCGTTGCGGCCCAGAACTGCCCGACCTCGCCGCCGCCGAGCTGCGGCATCGACGACCAGATCGCCGCCGGGCGCTGGCACACCGACCAGGCCAGCGGCAGCTATGGCTTCAGCGGCTCCGAGCAGTATTGCGAGTTCGAAGACGACTGCACGGTCGTGGCCGACTACAGCCCGGTTTCGGGCACGCTGAGCGTGACCAAGCTCGGCGGCCCGAGCGAGAACTTCCTCGATATCGAATGCAACGGCACGGTGACCGGCCAGGGGCGTGAGCGGATCAGCGGCGTGATCACCAAGAGCGAGGCCGTGGTCGACCCGGTGCTGTGCCTGGACTCGCCGTACGACATGACCTGGAACGTGACGATCGAGCGCAGCTACGACATCACCGGCAGCGTCACCGGTGCCGGCCAGCTCGACCTCGAGTACACCGTTCATACCGCGACCATCGACATCAACGGCAACTTTGCCTGGGGCCAGGACTGCTTCTGGCTGAGCTATCCCGATTCGGTCAGCGGCTTCGACATTTCCGGCGATACCGAGCCGGTGCGGCTGAGCGGCAGCTACGACCCGAACAGCGGCACCTGGAACCCCACGCGGACTTCCACCGGCGCACGCAGCTGGGTCGACGACATCGCGCATCGGCTGAAGCTCGACAGCCAGTTGATCTACGGCTCGTCGCCGCCGCCGACCCACTCGCTCAGCCCGTCGCTGCAAGGACCCGGCAGCAGCCAGGGCGGCAACCTGCTCTACAACGAGTACTTCGTCCAGGACAGCGTGACCGTCACCGAGTCGGTGAGCTATACGCCGGAGCCGCAAACGCCGATCGTGACCTCGGCCGAGCTGCAGGAACCCGAGGTCTACCTGCGCGGCGTCGCGGTGACGACCAACCTGATGGTCGAAATCGACTGGCGCGGCCAGTCGCCCGGCGCGGTCCAGTTCACGTACGGCGGCACCACCGAAACCGTGGCCGGCGCCGACCAGGTGACCTGGAGTTTCGACGCCGGCGACAGCGCCGACACGATCCAGGTCATCGCGCGTCGCGGCAGCGAGGAATCGCAGCCCTTCGACGTCAGCGTGCCCAAGCTCGACGTCCCCGGCTGGGCCGAGTCGCCGGCGTCCTGGACCGGCAGCAGCGGCGTGCGCTACGACGGCACGCTGAACTGGCCGATCTCGCTGGAAACGACCCGCACGCTGAACACGATCTCGCTGTTTTCCGGCCTCTGGGGCATCTCCGGCGGCGCCAGCTCCGAGTTCAACGCATCGACATTCAGCAACGGCAGTCCCGGCAACGGCGATCTCAGCGCTTCGGCGGATTTCCAGTTCGCCGGCCAATCGTTCGCGCTGAGCATGGACGGGCCGAACCAGACCACGCTGTCCTGCGATGAACTCGCCACCAGCGGCTCGGCGACGGTCGAGGTGCCGGGGCCGAAGTGGAAGACCACGATCGGACCGTTCACGCTGGTGCCCGGAATCCAGTCCGGCGCCTGTGCATTGAGCGGCTTCCTGTGCAGCGTGCTCGGCAGCGTCGGCATCAAGGCCGAAGCCCGGGCCACGCTCAGCGGCACGCCGACCTACAGCAGCGACGTGACCGAAATCCGCTGGGACGGCGGCAGCGTCGGCGGCAGCCTTTCCGGCCAGATCAGCGCCGGCATCTCCCTGCCGCCGCCGATCGCATCGGTGGCCAACGCCTCGGTCTGGGGCGGCGCGACCGGCTGTATCGAGATCGGCGTCGTACCGGACTTCGCGTTGCAGCAACTGGGCGGCCAGCTCGACGCCGGCGCGCAGGTCACGTTCTTGGGCCAGTCGTCGCAGGCCACCGAGGACTGGCCGTTCGGCGATGCCTGCACGCGCGCGCCGAACGCCGCCGCGCGCGGTTCGGCCGATGCCTGGGTGCCCGTCGACGGCGAACTGGCGATGGCCGCCGGCCCCGGGGCCGGCGGGCCGATCGGCGTCGCGGTCTGGACCGAGCCACCGGCCGGTCAGTCGCGGCCGTCGAGTGACCTGTACCTGCGCAGCTTCATCGACGGCGCCTGGGGCGCGATCCACGCGCTGACCGACGATCTCGAATATGACGCCGCGCCGACCGTGGCCTTCGACGCAACCGGCGCAGTGCTGATCGTCTATCAGCGAAGCGAAGCGGCGATCCCGGCCACGCCGGGGGATCTGCCGGCGTTCGCCGACAGCGTCGAAATCGCGTGGATGCGCGTCGACCCGGTCACGGGCAGCGTCATCGACAGCGGATTGCTGAGCGTCAACAACCGGCTCGATTTCGGACCCCGGCTGGTCCGGGCCGGCGACCCGGCGGCCGGCGGCGCCCTGCACCTGTTCTGGCAGCAGGCCGACGGCGATGCGATCAACGGCAGCGCGGCCCAGCCCGCTTCGATCCTGCACGCGCGCTGGGATGCCGGGGCCGGCGGCTTCGAACCGACCGAGACCGCGCTGTCGAGACTGGTCGACAATTTCGGCTGGTCGCCGTCGGTGTGGAACGACGAGCGGATGCTGATCGGCCTTTCCGGCGACATCGACGGCCAGCTTGGCACCGGCGACGATCGCGAAGCATTCGTGCTGCAGCGCAGCAGCGGCACCTGGGACGGCGCGCCGACCGCGCTGACCGGCAATGCCGAAGCCGACGATTCGATCCTGGCCGGATACCAAGACAGCGGCGAGCCGCTGCTGGTGTGGCGCTCGGGCGCGGTCGCGCTGCAGTCGCAGGGCGAAACGCCCTCGGCGCCGAGCGCGGCATTCACGACGCCGGACCCGGCGCGCGACGGCGGCGTCGGCATGGCGCTTGCCCAAGGCTGGCTCGACGCATCCGACACGCCGACGATCTACTGGAGCGACGGCAGCGTGCTGCTGACCACGCAGCGCGCGGCGCCGGGTGCGATCTGGAATGCACCGGCGCCGCTGCTGGCCAGCGGCGGCTTCGAGCGCATCCACTCGATCGACGTGCTGGGAGACGCCCGCGCGATCGGTTATTCGCTCCAGGCCGTGCCGCAAGGCAGCGCGCCTCCCGGCCCGCTGGCGCCGCGATTCCTGATCCAGCTACCGGGCGAAGACCTGTTCGCCGACGGGTTCGAAAGCCAGCCCTGAGGCAGACCCGTCGCTCCCCGCCGCGCCGAGCGGCGCGGCGGGGGCGTCATCGAGCGGCGATGAAAAACGGGAAGCCCCGCTGCCGTTACCGCATCGATCTGTCGACCACGGACGCTTCGTCCACCCGCGCCAGCTCGCGCTCGGCCTCTGCGCGCAGGGGATCGCCTTCGGGCAGCGCCCGACGACGAATCGTCGCGGCTTCTTCCAGCGGCGGACCCGCAGCATCCGGACGGCCCTGTGCCAGCAGCGAACGCCCCAGACCGACCAGGCTCCAGGCCAGGTGCGGGTGCCCGGCCGGCAGTGCGTTGCGCTGGATCGAAAGCGCCCTGCGGTGGGCCGCCTCGGCCGCTTCGGCCCGGTCCAGATCAAGCAGCAGCGCACCCATCTCGTTGTGCGCTACGGCGACCTGCGGGTTCGAAGGACCCAACGCGGACTCGAGCCGCCGGCTGGCCTCGACCAGCAGATCTTCCGCCCGCGACAGCCGGCCGGCCTTGCGGTAGCCGGTCGCCAGGTTGAGCATCGCCTGGCCGATCCGGTAGTGTTCCGGCTCCAGTCCGGCGCGGCGCACCGCCAGCGCTTCTTCCAGGAACCCGACTGCGGCCTCGGCGCTACCGTAGTCCTTCAGCATCAGGCCGAGATTGGTCAGCGTCTGCGCCAGGTCCGGGTGATCGTCGGCCAGGATCGCGCGCCGCATCGCCAGCGCTTCCCGGAGCAGCGGCTCGGCGGCCTCGGGCGCGCCGCGCAGGTAGTGCATCAGGCCCAGGTTGTTGATCAGCGTCGCGGTGCGCGGACTGGCATTGACCAATCCAGCGTCACCATCCAGCCGCCGGCGGATCGCCAGCGCCTCGCTCAGCCGTGCGATCGCCGGCTCGAAGCGCCCGAGTCGAAACAGGGCAGACCCGGTGTCGTTGAGCCGATCGGCCAGTACGCCCGGTTCGATGTCCGACAGCCGGCGTGTTCGGGCCAGGCTGTCTTCGAGCGGCGCTACCGCCTCGGCCGGCTTGCCGGCTTGCGCCAGCGTCCGACCCAGACCGCCGAGTGCGCGCGCATGGTCCCGCTCGCTAAGCGTATCGCTCGTCTCCAGCACCTCCTGAAACATCGCAATCGCCGCGTCGAACTCTCCGGCCAGGCGGTGCGTCTCAGCACGCTCGATGGCCAGCTCGACTTGCGCTGCCGCAGACGCGACGTCCACGCCCAGCGCCTGATCCAGTAGATCCCCGGCGGTGCGATAGTCGCCCAGTCGCTGGTAGGTTCGGCCGAGCACCGAAAGGAAGTCCACGCGCACCGCCGGGTCGGTGGTGTCCACCGGCAACCGCTCGCGACCGCGGTCCAGCAATTGTCGCGCCGTGAGCGTCTCGCCGGGTTCGACCGCCGGATCGGCGCTGACGAAGATCTGTTCGAGAAACCGGGCCAGCTCCTGGGCCTTGTCGCGCTCGCGCGCGTAGCGCTCGGCCTGGATGCGCGACACGCTGCCGAACGCGACCAGCGAGGCGATCGCCAGCACGATGCCGGCGCTGGCCACCGGATGCCGGTGCACGCGTCGACCCAGCCGGTAGCCGACCCCACCGTCGCGTGCGTTCACCGGATCACCGCGAATCCAGCGTTCCAGATCGTCGGCGAACTGGCGCGCGCTTTCGTAGCGTTGCTCCGGGTGTTCGGCACAAGCGCGCTGGGCGATCGCGGCCAGGTCCCGGCCGCTCGAGCCCCGGCACCAGGCTCTTGCTTCGAGCAGTTCGCTGAGCATGACGCCCATCGAATACACATCGCCAGCGGTCGCAGCGCGCGCGCCGGCGTGAACCTCGGGCGCGGCGTAACGCGCGGTGAAATAGCGCGGCGCATCGTCGCGGGGAATTTCGCTCATCAGGCGTGCGATGCCGAAGTCCAGCAGCCGCAGCCGGCCGGCGGCGTCGATCATGACGTTGCCGGGTTTGAGGTCGCCGTGCACGACCAGATTGCGGTGAGCGAACGCGACCGCCTCGGCCAGCGCGTGGAACTGACGCACGCAGGCGGAGCGGTCGGTCGAGCGCGATCGACACCATACGTCGAAGCGATCGCCTTCGATGTATTCCATTGCGAACCACGGCTGACCCTCCTCGGAGACGCCGGCATCGATCAGCGCCGCGATATTCGGGTGGGCAAGGCTCGCGAGCAAATCGCGTTCGCGACGGAACCGCTCCAGCGTTTCGTCGTTGACCAGGCCCGCGGGCACCAGCTTCAAAGCCACCGGCCGCTTCAGTTCGCCGTCGGCCTTGCGTGCGACGAACACCGCGTCCATGCCACCGGTGGCCAGCAACCGCTCCAGCCGGTACGGACCGATCACGCGGCCCGGCGCCCAGGCCGAATCCAGCTCCGCGGCCAGCCCGCGCGACAGGGCGCGCTCCAGGTCTTCCATCCACGAAGCGGCCTGCTCCTCATGTGCCAGCATCCGTTCGAGTCGCTCGGCGAGCGCCGGGTCGCGCCGTCGCATGGCTTGCAGCGATTCGCGTCCGGCTGCGACATCGAGATCGGCCAGACGCTCGTAGGCCTCGATCAGCTTCTCCGGCCCGCTCCGGCCCGCTTGCGCTGCGTCGCTCATCGCCGCCCGGCTTCCAGATGGTCGTACAGCCAGGCACAGGCCAGCTTCCAGCGCCGCTTGACCGTCGGCGCGGAGACCGCCAGCACTTCGGCCAGTTCGTCGATGGTCAAGCCGCCGAAGATCCGCAGGGTCACGATTTCGGCGAGCTGAGCGTCGGCTTCGGTCATCGCTTCGAGCGCCGCGTCCAGCGCCAGCAACTCGTCGTTTCGCTGGACCGACACCAGCGCCAGCGCCTCCGACGGCGCACGCCGAAGATGGCCACCATGGCGCAACGCCCGGGATCGTCGGGCATTGTCGATGACCACGCTGCGCATCGTTCGTGCCGCGGTGCGATAGAAGTGCAGCGGGTTGTCCGGCTCCGAACCCGGGGCCTTGTTCAGGCGCTCGAAAGCCTCGTGAACAATGCTGGTGGTGCCGGGCGAATTCGGATCGCGATAGCGCATCCGCTGCGCGTGGGCCAGCGCGCGCAACTCCTCGTAGAGCCGGGGAAACCAGTCGGTGGTCCAATCGACGCCGGCCCCCGGCTCCGATTCCGGCGCGGTGTCGGTCGATCTCGAGCCGGTTTCGGCGTTTGCGTCGCGATGGGTCATGAACGGGGTACCGCGCTCGATTCGCGGTTCAGTCCGCATTCTGCCGCATGCCGCCGCTCAAGTCACGGGCCGTGCGCCGGCTCCGGTCGGCATGCAAGTATCCCGAGGTTGGAGAAACGCCGTAGCCGTCACAGGAACCCGGGCCACGCTTCCCGTCCCTTGGCGACACCGACATCCGGCCTGTGCGCACCCGTCCATCCGACCGTGATCGAATCGCAATTGCAATCGCAGCCACAATCCTAATGGCAATCGACGGCTTCGAAAACTGCAGCCCGCCCCCGGCGCTCAAGCCGGCGCGGAAAGGACGGTCTCCGCGGCAGCGCGAAGACCGGAGGCCAGGAAAGTGGCTCCCGGGTGGCCCGAATCACGCGCCGGTCCCGGCGTTGGCGATCAGCCGCCGCCGCGGGTCTGGATCGACGGATCGAGATCGGCCAGGGCGCTGGCCATGTCGCCTTGTCCTGTGCTTCGAAGCTCGCTCAGCGTGTAGGAGCGCACGAAGTCGGCATCGCGACCCCAATCGACCACGTTGCCTTCTTCGTCGATGATCATCGTGACATCGCGCTTGACGCGGCTGCCGGTTACATCGATCCGGCGGTGGACCGCGAAGCGATTTTCCTCGACCGGTTCGACGCGCTCGACGCCAGACAACGCATCGACGAGTTCCGAAACCGCTTCAGGCAACGAGGATTCGCTCGTCTGCCCTTCGTCGCCGGCGGCCACCGGCGCCGCCCAGAGCGCGACCGTCAGGGCAACGATGCAGGAGATCATCAGTATGCTGCGGGTCGTCATGTTGTTTCCTCCAGAGCAATCTGCTCGCAATCTCTATTTCGCTTCGACAGCGTTGACGCCAGCCGGGTTCCCGACCCGCCCCGGCGGGCGACGAGTCAGGACTCGGCGCCCCGCGTCGGCCGCAGCCGCTGGTCGAACAGTCGCCGGTAGTCCGGCCCGGCGCAAGCCGCGACATCGGCGGCGCGCCCCTTGAGTTCCGGCGGATCGCCCGGCGGCGGACCGAAACCGGTCGATTCCCGGACCCGCCGGTACCAGTGGCTGGCCCAGGCGCCGTCGGTTTCGCGGGGGCCGGCCGGCCACGACAGCATCGCCTGCTGGAACGGGATCGCCAGTCGCCGGCACAGCGCCCGAAGGTGGGCTTCCGGATCATGCAGGAACTCGCCGGTATCGAGGATCGGCGGATCCTGGCCCAAGGTTTCGGTGACGAAACGGTGAATTGCCCGCTGCTGCGGCACGCCGATGTCCTCGACCGAAACCGTATCGCGCTGGTCGAGATAGGAAGCGACCACCGCTCGCGGGTCGCGGATCAGGAACGCGTGGCGGAATTCCTGCAGCCAGCCGCGTTCCAGCATCTCGGGCAGCAGATGGTGGGTCATGTGTTTCTGGTACCAGATCGGCCGATCCTCCGGCACCGGGCCCGTCAGCGTCCGGACGACCCGGCGCCAGTCGGTCTCCATTGCGGCGATCACCGTCTCGGCCAACGGGTGCGGCTCGCCGGTGGCCTGCAGCCAGGCACCGTACAGCGGCTCGTCGCAGACGGAACAGTCCGAACGGTTCTCGAACGCGCGCATCATCGCCGTGGAAATGTTGCGCGGGCCGGACCACATCGCGATGCGCACCGGGGCTTGCCAGCCCGGCTCATTCATCGGAATCGAATGCCGGCTTCGACCCGACTCCCGTCGGTTGTAGCGCTGGACTCCGGCCGGCCTTCATCGCCGGGTTTCGTCTTTCAACAACGCCGCGTACGCCTTCTGCAGGCGCTTGGTCACCGGTCCGCGCTCGCCGCTGCCGATCGTTCGGCCGTCGACCTTGCCGACCGGCTTGAGGCCCGAAAGCGTCCCGGTCGTGAAGGCCTCGTCTGCGGAATACACATCGGTCAGGCTGAACGTACGCGCCGCATGCGCGATGCCGTAACGTCGACACAGCTCAAGCACGTGGCTTCTCGTGATGCCGCCCAGGCAATAGCGGCCGTCCGAAGTCAGCACCTCGCCATCACGGACGATGAAGAAATGCGTGGAATTGCAGGTCGCAACGAAGCCGGCCGGATCCAGCATCAGCGCCTCGTCGGCGCCGGCCACCGACGCCTGGATGCAGGCCAGGATGCAATTGAGCTTGGAGTGGCTGTTGAGGCGCGGATCCTGCACGTCCGGCGCGCCGCGGTGCACGTGCACGGTAAACAGTGCCAGCGGCGTCGTCAGCGCCTGCTCGGTCAACGGGTGATGACCCGGGATGATCACCAGCGTCGGGCCGCCGGCGATCAGGCGCGGATCCTGGTACGGCTCGCGCCGCACGCCGCGCGTGAGCATGATGCGCAGATGGGCGTCGTCGACCAGCCCGTTGTCGTCGATCACCCGACGCACCGCGGTGTCCAGTTCGGTTCGGTCGGGCACACCGGCGATCATCAGCGCGCGCGCGCCCTGTTCGAGCCGGTCGAGATGGGCGCCGAGGAACGCCGGCTTGCCGCCGACCACGCGCACCCCCTCCCAGACGCCGTCGCCGAGCACGAAGCCGGAGTCGAAAACCGAGACACCGGCTTCATTCTCCGGCACCAGTCGACCGTTGACCCAGATGCGGTAGCACCCGTCCTGACTGCAGTCCTGGCTCATGCAGCGCAGTGTAGCCCGAGCCTGGCTCGGCACGTCTGCGCCGGGTGCCGCCTTCAGGGTTCGGGATTGTTGCGGTGAACGTGCATCACCTCTTCCGGATGCGCCCGCAACGCGGCAACGCAGTGCCGGTCCAGCTTGCCCTCGGCGGCCATTCGGTCGAGCTCATCGAATGCTTCGTCGAAAGACCAGGAGCGCTTGTAGGGCCGATCGGTCACCAGCGCGTCGAAGACATCGGAGACCGCGACGATGCGCGCCTCGATCGGAATCTGTTCGCCTTTCACGCCGCGCGGATAGCCCGACCCGTCGAGACGCTCATGGTGGCCTCGGATCAGGTTCAGGATGATCTCGGAATCGGCGAGATTCGAGAGACCGAGTTGTCCGAATGCACCACCGACCAGCCGAATCCCGAGTTCGACGTGCGTCTTCATGACCTCGAATTCATCCGCGTCCAGCGCCCCGGGCTTGCGCAGGATGGCGTCGGGAATTCCCACCTTGCCGATATCGTGCAGGGGTGCGAATCGAAAGAGATGTTCGATGAAGTCATCTCCCAGGTCGTATCGGTCGGCCACACCGCGCGCGATCAGGCGCGAGTACCATGCAATCCGGTCGACGTGGGCTCCGGTCTCGAAATCCCGCAGGCGCACCACTTCGCGGGCAACCGCGGCCGACTGCAGGATGTTCCGGACCAGCGCATCCTCTTGCTGCATTGCCATGCCGAGTCGATGGGCATAGACCAGTGCATCGCGCTGCCGCTCCGGCGTGAAGGCACGCGCCTGCATGGAATTGAAGAACACGAATCCGTGGAAGCCGTTGAAACCGGACACCGGCACCGTGAACGATGATCGATATCCCTGTTCGACCAGCCAGCGCGAGTGCGGAGATTCCGGCGAAACGGATCCGGGAATGTCGTCGATGACGCGGTAGAAACCCTCTTGAGCCAGGCGGCTGAGCGACTCGCTCTCGGCCAACGGAAACTCGTAGGCTCGGATCGGTTCGCCGCGCCGCGTGCTGCTGATGAACGTGCGCAGCATATCGCTGGTCGGTTCGTACAGCACGCACGAGACCCGGTCGACCACCGGAATGCGGCCTAGCAGGCCTTCATGCATCGTACGGATCTGCTCGGCCAACGGCGCTTGCGGCTCGAGCAGGCGACTGAATTCCCGATCCACCGATCCCCCTTCACGCTAAAACGCGAAACGTCATGTGTTCCTTGCCACCCAATATCCCCGGATCGCTGCAGAATTTCAAGTCGTTCGGCGCGGATCCAGCGGGTCGGGCAGAATGTGGTCTGACCCAGATCCCGCAGATGCCGATGAACCGCGTGTCGAAATCCCGAGTTTCCGCAATTTCTTTCCGCACCGCACTGGTGATTTCCGCCCTGGCTGCGTCGCTGGCCGCCGGCGCCGCGTTGGCTGCCGACCAGGGCCGGGCGCTGGACGAAGCTCCGGCCGTAATCGACTTGCGCGAACGACCCGCGGTCGAAAACCCGATCGTCAAGCAGCGCCTGGCGGACCTGCTGCCGCAGCTGATGGCCGAAACCGGCATCGATCTTTGGCTGGTGCTCAACCGCGAGTATGCCGAGGACCCGGTGTATTTCACGCTGGTGCCGCAGCCCTCGTTCGCAGCGCGTCGAACCACGATGCTGCTGTTCCATCGCCAGCAAGACGGCAGCGTGCAACCGATCAGCATCAACCGCTATCCGCTGGGCGAGCCTTACGAAACCGCATGGGAAGGCGGCGAAATCGAGGAACAATGGAAGGCGCTGGGGGAGAAAATCGCCGAACTGGATCCCGGAACCATCGGCATCAACACGTCGCGCCACTGGCCCGAGGCAGACGGCCTGACCGAGGGGCTGCACCGGCGCCTGCTGGAAGTGCTGCCCGAGGGCTTCGAGGAAAGGCTGACCTCGGCCGAAGCGCTGGTCGTGCGCTGGTTCGAGACACGCACGCCCGACGAGCAGGAACTCTACGCGCACGTCGTCTCGCTGGCCCGCGCCGTGATCGCCGAGGGTTTTTCCAACGAGACCATCACGCCCGGCGTCACGACCACCGACGACGTCGCCTGGTTCCTGCGCAAGCGCTTCGCCGAGCGCGGCCTGGACATCTGGTTCCAGCCCTACGTCAACATCCAGCGGCCCGGCGCCGAATGCGAGGAAGACACCGACTTCTGCGGCATCTCGGGCACGATCCAGCGCGGCGACGTGCTGCATACCGATGTCGGCATCTGCTACCTGAAGCTGTGCACCGACACCCAGGAAATGGGCTACGTGATGCCGCTGGGTCAGCACGAGGTGCCGCAAGCGCTGCGCGAGGCGCTGGCCCAGGGCAACCGCTGGCAGGATCTGCTGACCAACGAGTTCGTCACCGGACGCACGGGCAACGAGATACTGGCTGCCGCGCAGCGGGCCATGCAGGACGAGCCTTGGCAGACCAACATCTACACCCACCCGATCGGTTTCGTCGGCCACGCCCCGGGACCGACCATCGGCATGTGGGACAAGCCCGCCGCGATCCCGAACAACGGCGACTGGCCGCTGTATCCGAACACCGCGTATGCGATCGAAGGCAACATCAAGCTGCGCTACGAACCCTGGGATGGGCAACACCTGCAGATCAAGCTGGAGCAGTCGGCGGTATTCGACGGTGAGCGCGTGATCTACCTGGCCGGGCGACAGACGGAGTGGCATACGATCCGATGACTCGGCGCGCAGCGGCCCTGTTGCTCGCAGCCGGCATTTGCACAGCCGTTGCGTCTGAACAAGCGCCGGACCTGCCGACCACGCCCGCCGCGGCGCGCGCGTTCGACTTCTGCGGCTACGAGCTGGACTCCGCGGCGCGCGAAGCGACGCTGGACCGGCTCGACGCGATCGTCGACAACGAGGGCCGCGGCCACCCAGGAGATCGCGTCGCCACGGCGCTGTTGACCGCCGCCGGTCTGCGAATTGCCGCGGACGATCCGGAGCGCTGCCCCGGCATTCTCGAGGAGGGTCGATCGCGGCACGAGGCGGCAGACGATCAGGCCCGCCGCCTGTTGCGCAACCGGAACCGCTTCGACCGCAAGCGCGACCGAGATATCCGCGCGGTCCAGCAAGCGCTGGCCGAACTCTGGCTCGCCGATCAACGAGCGCGACAGACCTGGGTCGCACTTCGCACCGAGTCGCGCACCGGCCCCGCGTTCTGGGCCGAACGGCTGGCCACGGCCGAGGTCGCGCTGATCGACGCCCGCGCCGCCGGATTCATGCACGACCTGCTCGAGGACTGGGACTGGATCGACCGCGAACGTTTCGGCTCGAAGGTGTCGCAATATGCCTGGCTGCTGGTCCAGCATGCCGACAATCACCCCGACCTGCAGGCGTTGGCGCTCAAGCGCACGGAACCGTATCTTCAGCAAAACGGCATCCGCAAGGCCGACTACGCGCACCTGTGGGACCGGGTCGCGATCAACGCCGGGCGGGAGCAGCGTTACGGCACCCAGCCGATCTGGGAATGCTCTGACGATGGGGGGCTCGAACTCGAGCCGGTCGAAGATCCGGAGCAACTCGACCAGCGACGCGCAGCGCTCGACATGAAGCCGCATCGGCTGGACCTCGACCACATGGCCGGCGGCTTCTGCGGAAGGCGACCGAGTGGGTGACACCGTCTCCTGCGCAATCGGCAGGGCCACGGACTGCAGCCGATTTCACCTCGCTGTCGTCCTGGCCGGAACGCTCGGCGCCGGGTGCGTCCCGCAGCCCACGCCGGCCGGCCCGTTGGAACCAGCCTGCGAGCCGCGTTCGAATCGAGATCCGGGCCGACTGAACATCGGTAGCGCCGCCGAAAACTACGGCGTGATTCCACCGTGTAGCGCAACGCTGACATTCGCGGTGGCGGCCAACACCGATCTTCGCGAGGTGACGGGCCGATTGAGCATTTCCAATGTCGACGGCAACCCAGTCGGCGAGCACGCGCTATCGGTATCGCTCGCCGGCCCCGATGGCGGAATGTTCAGGGGCGAACAGGCGCTCTCGACAGCGGATCGGTCTTGCCGCGAAACCGTTGTCGCGCTCAATATCGAGCGCTGCCAGAACGCCGATGGCGCGTTGATTTCATGCCCAGACATCCGTGTTCGCGCCAGCATGGTGTTGGAGCGGCTGGAGGCTCGGGGAGCCGAAGTCTCTGTCTGCTACACGGACTAGGTGTTGCCCCCAGCATGCCCGCACGCCCGGACAGTGGGCGCTCGGCACACGACCCGCTAGAGGTTTGCCAGTTCTTCGGGCGAACGATCCGCGATGCCCAGTCCGGCGGGCGTTCTCAGCGCCTCGCCGCGGTAGTCGCGGTCCATGACGATGGACGCGACCGTGATCACCGCATCCATGCCCGGCACCGGGACACCGAGCTGGCGCGCCAGCGCCGACATGAACACCAGCCCGTAGCCGACATCTTCGTTGAGGTAGCGATGGTCGAGCTGCGGCTGCGCGCCGATGCCCCGGAACCCGGGCGCTTTCCGGTAGCCGGTGCCGTAGTTGTCCTCGCGCATGTAGCCCTGGCGCATGCCCATGACCGGATCGGGGAGCACGGTGATGTCGAGCTTCCTGCCGATCGCGATGCGCTCGTTGTCCAGCGCCTCGATCAGGCGCCCGACCGAATCGCTCACACCTTCTTCGTAGAACAGGAAATCGCCGCCGGTCATCTCGATGCGCGCCGCGTTGCTCAGCGTTACGGCCGGATGGATGACCGGGTTGGCGTTCTGGAGGCTGGTCTGCAGCACACCGTCGGCCGCCTCCATGCTCGGGTAGACGTCCGAGATCAGATCGAGGATTTCCCGGGTGTGCTTCTTCGGCAAGGCGGCGAGCAGGTTGCCGGCCTTGAGCTTGAGGAACACGCGGATCATCGCCGGACCGATCACGCGCACCGCGTAGTGCAGCGTCGAGGTTTCAGCAACGCGAACCGAATCG
The DNA here is from genome assembly GCA_964415285.1 of uncultured Halomonas sp. Classification (GTDB taxonomy): domain Bacteria; phylum Pseudomonadota; class Gammaproteobacteria; order Xanthomonadales; family Wenzhouxiangellaceae. Next base: position 25,577 of record CAYPZP010000009.1, read on the forward strand.
TCGTCGACGGCCAGGCCCGCCGCGCTCTTGAACGCCAGCGCGCCGCCGCAGGAGCCGGGCGTGACGACGACCGCCTGGCCGGGCTCGAGCTTGCCGGCCACGGCCTCGCCGAACGGCTCGGTGCTGTACGCCGGCCCGACGACGTAGATCAGCTCGGCGCCGGTCAAGGCCTCGTCGATGTCGTGGCCGGCGTAGGCGATATCGGCCGAGCCGGCGATGTCGCCCTCGGCAACGATCCCGCCGCGCTCGGCGATCGCCGCGATATTGTCGGGAAAGCCTTCGAAATCGAACAAGCGCACGTCATGTCCGTGGTTCGCGCAGTCGAACGCGACCGCGATGCCGCCGGCCCCGGCGCCCAGTACCGCAATGTTCATTTCACTCTCTCCCGACAGGTAATCGACGCGTCAATCATAGTCTCCACGACCGAGTGGACAGCGTGGACGCTGTCTGATCGTAGCCGAAAGCGGCAAACGCCGGGCCCCGGCCGGGAATCGGTCAGTTCTGCATCGGAATGTCTTCGTCCCACCGGAAACCAATGCCGCCGGCCTGCCAGACGCCCTGGCCGAACGGGTTCGGACCCTGGATGCGCACATACTGCGGAAGGCCGAATCCGGGCGCGAAGTTCTCGACACCTCGAACGGTGCTGCGGTGCATGATCCGCACGCCCTGCTGTTCGGGCGGCAGGTGCGCTTCCGGCGAAGCACGATGGGCGACCGCCAGGTTATCGATAAAGATGCAGTCGTGCTGCTGGTACTCGTAGGCAATGGCATAGCCGTTTTCGAGGCCCGCATCGAGAAGGTCCCTGTATTCAATGCACAGACGCTTGAGTTCGTCTGCATCCAGCAAACGGAATCCGTCGCCGTCGCGCTGCTTCTCGATCACCGCGCCGGTCATGCCCAGATGCAGCCAGAGACTGGTTCGTCCGGAGATCGGGTGCTCGTGCACCGCTGGATGCACGACCCCGGACGCGGAGTTGACCGACGAAAGCCGGCGCCAGAATTCCTGACGCTCGGCCGGCAGCGCGTCGAACGCCGCGCCCTGGTGCGCGAAACAGGTGCCGCCGCCTTTCTCGGCCGGACGGACGATGTGATACCCGGCGTGGGAAAAGGTATCGGCGTTGAAACTGCCGTCGTTGTGCCACTGCGGTCCGACGCCGGGAATACCCTGGCGCCGGTCGTTGGACAGTCGGAAGATATGCGGGTTGCCGCCCGGCGTGGCCGGGTGAACGCCGTGGGTGCTGTGCAGTTCCTTGCCGCCCCACCAGCAGCTGGCACGCAGGAAATCGTCGGGCGACAGCGGCCGATCGCTCCTGAACACCAGGAAACCGCGGCTCGCCATTTCCTGCTCCAGCGCATCGACCACGTCGGGCGGCGGTGGGGTCTCGGCGGACAGGTCGATTCCATCGACCGCCGCGCCGATCGGATCGAGCGGTTCGATTCGGCCGCCGGCCGCCTCGATGACGGCGATTCGACTCGAGTCGAGCGGCGGAACGTACGCAGATTCAGTCGCTTGTAGCGTTTCTTGCATCATGCCCCGATGCTAACGCGCCTCGGGGGGCGCCGTGTTGCCGCCGCCGTGACACGCGCTCGGGGGCACGGATCAGTTCCCGGTACCGTTCCAGACGTCGGTGCGGAAATACCGCGGCGGACGCTCGGCGCGCACCTCGAACAGCAGCCGGTCGGTCGATGACTGGCCGTGGCGGTCGGTCGAGGTGACTTCGGCGACGTAGACGCCCGGAGAGAGGTCCTGGGGCAGTCGCGCCCGCCACAGGTGCATGTTGCGGTCGGCCACGGCGCCCTGCGGCTGCGGAACGTCCGGACCCCGGCGGCTGCCCTTGAACTGCTCGAAGCCCTGGGCCCGACCCTCGCCGATCCGGCTCGTCATCGCCCAGCGCCCGACCGAAAGCTGGCGCTGTGCCGCGAAGGGATCGGCCCACTCGGCACCGATCTTCGGTGCCTCGCCGGTACCGGACTGGGTGCGCTCGGGCTCTAGCTCGATCGCGGTGCCGTCGGGCCGGATGAGCCTGGCCTCGACCCGGGTCTCGCTGGAGCCGGCCCAGACGTTGACCGTCAGCCAGGTGCCCTGCCCCAGGTCCTCGGCCGTCAACAGACCGGTGTCGGGCAGGTCGTTGATCGAATACGGCGGCATCGGATGGCGCGTATCCCGGTCCTGCTCGCGCCATTCCATGATGGCCTCGAACCAGTCGCGGAACGACGGCGTGCTCAGCGCCAGCCACTGGCGGCGTTCGGGGTCGATCCGTGAGCCGCGGTAGCGCTCACGCACATCGGTGCCGTCGAAATCCAGCAGCAGCACGCCGCTGGGCGCGCCCATGCGCTGCAGCGTCATCGGGTTGCCGTTGATATCGAAGTCGCCGCCAAACCAGGCGCCGGAACCGGCACCGGCGATGATGTGGCGAAACGGCAGCGAATCGACGCCGGCGCTGTCCGGCCAGCCTTCGAACACCTGGCCCGGCGCGTGGTTCTCGATCGTGTGCGTGTGGCCGCTGAGCGACAGCGCAGCCCGGCCGTCGAGCAGCGCGTGCAGTTCGCCGGTGTTGTCGGTCTGGTGCTTCGGACTGCGCGAGTCGACGAACGAAACCAGCGGCACGTGCGTGGCCACGACCACCTTGCGCTCCATCGGAACGGTTTCCAGAAGACCGGCCAGCCAGGTCATCTGGGTTTGGCTGATGCGCCCGTTGTAGTTCGGTCGTTCCGGGTCGCCGCAGAACGCGTGGTCGGCGTCGGCGGGGTCCGGGCCGCATGGGTACACGACGTTGTCGAGCACGACGAACAGCACCTGGCCGTGTTCGAATGCGTAGTACTCGGGCCCGACGATGCGCCGCCACGAGTCGGCCGAATCGGCATCGGATTCGGCGTCGAAATCGAAATCGTGATTGCCGTGGACCAGCCACTGCGGCGCGCCGACCGCGGCGCCGACTTCAAGCAGTCGGTCGAGCAGGCCGAGATCGTCGCCGACCACATCGCCGACGTAGAGCATACAGTCGTCGGCATCCAGCCCGGCTCCGGCCAGGTCGGTCATCGGGCCGTCGCGCAACCAGTGGATTTCCTGGTTCGAGTAGGTCTGTGTATCTCCGAGGATGGCGCAGCGAAAATCGGAACCTGCCGACGCGCGGCGGATCAGCGGAAAGTTCACCGATGCCGGTACCGGACCGGTATCCGGCAGACCGCCGAAGCGCAGCGGATCCGGCGAACCGCCGGGCTTGTGCACGTAGAAGAACTGCGGCAGCTGCTTGTCGTCGACCGGGACCCGCCAGCCGGCCGGCTGGACGATGGTCAGGTTCATGTCGTCCCGGGCCGCAATCGAGTAACGACCTTCGGCATCGGTGCGGGTCCACTGCAGGCCGTTGCTGACGCGCACCCCGGCCACGCCGGGCTCGCCCTCGTCGAACCTCGAGTCCCCGTCGAGATCCTCGAATACCCGGCCGGTGAACGTCTGTGCACCGCCATCGGCGCGGATGATTTCCGGCGCTCCGATCAATGAAGTTCGGGCGGCGCCGTCGAGCGGCACGGTCAAAAGAACAATCCAGCATGCAATCACCAGACAATGCATCGAACTCTCCGGAATAAAATCGCCGAATCGCATACGGTACTGCAGCGGCTTGACACCGGGGTGACAGCCGAGCGGCGCCGATGGGCCGCTTACCGGCGCGCCTGGACTGCATTGCCTTTCACTGGCCGAACTGCCCGAAGGCCCGCGCCAGCGTCCAGGGAAGCTCTGAACAACCCTGCGCGGATACGACGGAGCCCCTGCGGGATGACGCGCCGTGGCTCCGGCGAGCCCGGATTGGTTGCTCCAGATGGGCGAGCCCGATGGTCAGGGCAAGCGGCACCACGATCTTCGGTTTTTCCGGTTGAAACGCGCTCCGTGCAGGGTAATTCAGCGCTTCACGGGATCGCCGCTTCCCTCCGACGGCGGCCAATCCGCCTGACGTCGTCGAGCTCGGTAGCGCTCAGGCGGCGGACACACGCCATCTCGGGAACCGGACCTTCAGCATGATGGCCACCGCCACCAGGTTGGCGACGATCAGCACCGGGAACAGGCCGATGAGCCCGCCGAGCTGGCCGGAGAACCCGAGCAGCACGGTGCCGAGACTGATGCCGAAGTTGTTCAGCGCCATGTAGATCGTGAACTGCGTCGCGGAGACCCTGGCGTCGCACAGGCGCATGCTGATCGGGATGGCGACCACGGTCAGTACCGTGTCGAGCACGAACCAGGACGTGATGAACCACGGTGCGAACGCACTCTCGGACCACAGCGGTGCCGCAGCGATCATGCCGCCGTTGAACAGCATCCAGGCGCACAGCAGGCCGATGGTCGCCGACTTCGCGCCGAAGCGCTCGCCCAGCCAGCCGCCAACGGTCAACCCGGCGATGCCGGCGACCAGCTGCGCAACCCCGGTAATCGACGTGACCTCGGCCTCGCTCAGGCCCGCTTCGCCGACGCCGATCAGCGGCGTCACGCCGGCCATGACGCCGTACTGCGCCCCGCGCAACAGCAGAAAAACGGCCCAGAAAAGGCTCGCCGGCAGCAGCACGGAGCGTAGCGTCGTGCGCAGAATCGGGCCCCACCGGCCCACGTGGCGCTCGAGGTTGACCGCGTGCGTCTCGCCCCGGGACCACGGCAACAGTCGTTCGTTTTCCCGTTCACGCACGCAGGCCAGGTAGACCGTCACCAGGATCACGGCGCAGGCCGCCAGCAGGTAGGCGCCCGAGGCGCCGAGCACGGTAATCGCCCAGCCGGTGCCCGCGGTGGCCATTGCCGTGCCGATGAGCTGGCCGCCGAACATCATGCCGCCGCCGCGGGCACGCTCGTCCTCGGTGAGCAGGTCCACCGCCGTGCTGTCCACGCCCACGTCCTGGAACGTCGTGGCCGCGTTTCCGAGGAAGCCGAACAGACCCAGCAGCAGGATGTCCGAGGCCGCCGGCTGCACCAGCGCCGCGCCGAGAAAGACCGCGATCATCATCAACTGTGCGCCGAGAATCCAGCCACGCCGGCGGCCCATCGGCAGGTAGGCGTAGCGGTCCATGAGGAAGCCGTTGACGAGCTTGAGGCTCCAAGGCAGGGCGGTCAGCCCGAGAACCCAGGCAACGTCGGCCGCATCAGCACCGTTGGCGGCCATCCACGCGGGGATGGCGTACCAGAACAGCCCGATCGGGATTCCCTGGGCAATGTAGAGGATGAAGATGGTGAACAGCCGCAGGCGGCGACTGGAAGCCAGGATCCAGGGTCCTGCAGTCAACGCCTGTCTCACCGTGCCGATTCCCCTTTCTGCGAACGGTCAAGCGGGACCTTGCCCCGAAACGACTGCGCCTTCGTATCAGCGCCTGACCGGAGTATAGAGTCCCCGGCGGCGCAACTCCAGCCGAGCCGGGTGCGCGCGGCCAAGCTGATTTACTTGCCTTTTACGAGCTGCTGCTCGACGCGCTGCTAGACTCGCGCCATGCCGCTCGTCGCTCATTCCGGACTTCCTGCATTCGCCGATCTCGAACGCCACGGCCACGAGCTGCTGTCGGTCGACCGGGCGATCCACCAGGACATCCGCGAGCTGCATATCGGCTTTCTGAACATGATGCCGGACGCCGCGCTGCGCGCCACCGAGCGACAGTTCATCCGTCTCGTCGGCGCCTGCAACCGGATCGTGCAGTTCTACGTCTACCCGTTCTCGCTGCCCGAGATCGAACGCAGTGCCGAGGCCCGTGACTACATTGCCCGGTACTACAGCACCTTCGACCAGCTGCGCGAATCCGGGCTGGACGCGCTGATCATCACCGGCGCCAACGTCGCCAACCCGGCGCTGGACGAGGAGCCGTTCTGGGAACCGCTGGTCGAAGTCGCGCGCTGGGCCGAGCAGAACGTGACCTCGACGCTGTGCTCCTGCCTCGCGACCCACGCGCTGCTGAAACTGCGTCACGGCATCGAGCGCGCGCCGCTGCCGGCCAAGCGCTGGGGCGTGTATTCGCACAAGGTCACGGCACCGCACCACCCGCTGCTGCGCGAGGTCAATACCCGCTTCGACGCACCGCACTCGCGCTACAACGACATTTCGCGCGCGCAGCTGGAACCCGCCGGACTGACCGTGCTGGCCGAAAGCGAAGCCGGCGGCGTGCACCTGGCCACCAGCCGCGACCAGCTGCGCCTGATCTATTTCCAGGGCCACCCCGAATACGACGCGGCCAGCCTGTGGAAGGAGTACAAGCGCGAGGCGTTCCGCTTCGCCGCCGGCGAACGCGAGCGCCCACCGCTGCCCGAGAGCTACCTGAGCGGCGAAGCCGTGCCGCTGGCGCTCGAGCTTCCGGATGCGACCGGCAACGAGGCGCGCGTGGCCGCGATCGAGTCGGCGATCGCGCCGCTGATCGACAACACCTGGGGCGATACCGCGAAGGCGATCTTCAACAACTGGCTGGGTCTGGTCTATCGGGTCACGGACCTGGACCGACGCAGAGCCTTCATGCCGGGCATCGACCCGGAAGACCCGCTGGGCCTGCTGGCCGGCGGCCCGTACGAATCAACCATGCGCTGAGGAACCATCGATGAAGGACGAAACCCTGGCGATCCACGCCGGTTACAAGGCCGATCCCACGACCCGCGCGGTCGCCGTACCGATCTACCAGACGGTCGCCTACGAATTCGAGAGCGCGCAGCACGGCGCGGACCTGTTCAATCTCGAGGTGGAAGGCAACATCTACACGCGGATCATGAATCCGACGACCGCGGTGCTGGAACAGCGTTGTGCCGAGCTCGAACAGGGCATCGCCGCACTCGGACTTTCGGCCGGCAGCGCGGCGATCCACTACGCAGTGCTGACGATCGCCGAAGCCGGCAGCAACATCGTCACGGTGCCGCGGCTTTACGGCGGCACCTACACGCTGTTCAAGCACATGCTGCCGAAGCTCGGCATCGAGGTGCGCTTCGCCGAAGACGACCGGGCCGAATCGCTGGCCCGACACATCGACGACAAGACCGCGGCGGTGTTCTGCGAGACCATCGGCAACCCGGCCGGCAACGTCGTCGACCTCGAGGCGCTGGCGAAGGTCGCACACGAGAACAACACGCCGCTGATGGTCGACAACACCGTGGCTACGCCGGCGATCACCAAACCGGCCGCCTGGGGCGCCGACATCGTCGTGAATTCCCTGACCAAGTACATGGCCGGCCACGGCAATTCGCTGGGCGGCGTGATCGTCGATGCCGGCACCTTCCCGTGGGCCGAAAACGCCGAGAAATTCCCCATGCTCACCCGGCCCGAACCCGCCTATCACGGCGTGGTCTACACCGAAGCGATGGGCGAAGCCGCCTACATCGCGCGGGCGCGCACGGTGCCGCTTCGCAATACCGGCTCCGCGCTCAGCCCACTGAACGCGTTCCTGATCCTGCAGGGGCTTCAGACCTTGCCATTGCGCATGGAACGACACTGCGAGAATGCGCTGGCCGTGGCGAAATTCCTCGACGAGCATCCGCGCGTGTCCTGGGTGCGCTTCGCCGGGCTCCCCGATTCGCCCTACTACGACCTGGCGCAGAAATACTGCAACGGAAAGCCGTCGGCGCTGCTGACCTTCGGCATCGAGGGCGGCTTTGAGGCCGGCGTGAAGTTCTACGACGCGCTGGAGCTGTTCGTGCGGCTGGTCAACATCGGCGACGTCAAGTCGCTGGCCGCCCACCCGGCCTCGACCACGCATCGGCAGCTTTCCGAGGACGAGCTCGCCAGCGCCGACGTCACGCCGGACATGATCCGGCTGTGCATCGGCATCGAACACATCGACGACATCCTGGCCGACCTCGATCGGGCGCTGACGGCATCGGCCTGAGGCTCCAGCGCAATCGGTCCGACGGGGGGAGTCGAACACCGCACGGCCCGTCGCCAGGTCACGACAAGCGCGCGCCATGGCCAGCGTCTTGCGGGTAGTCGACCGCGGGTGCGGCGACGGATTCCGGTTCGCTCGCTCGGAAAGATCGAATCTGGCGGGTTCGATAGCGGGCCGGCGTGCCGGAGGCGCCATCGGACGGGACCGATCCACATCCGAGACATTGGTATCCTTGCCTTCTCGTTTCGTCGGCAGCAATCCCATGGCCCAGAAAAAGGTCGTCCTCGCCTACAGCGGCGGTCTCGATACCGCCTGCATCCTGAAAACCCTCCTCCAGGAGGGATACGACGTCGTGGCCTACGTGGCCGATGTCGGGCAGCTGGAAGACTTCGACGACATCGAGCGCCGCGCCCGGGCCACCGGCGCCAGCGAGGTCTTCGTCGAAGACCTGCAGCAGGAATTCGTCACCGACTTCATCTGGCCGGCGATCGCCGGCAAGGCCGTCTACGAGCACCGCTACCTGCTCGGCACGGCGTTGGCGCGTCCGGTCATCGCCAAGCGGCACGTCGAGATCGCGCGCAAGGTCGGCGCCAGCGCGGTTGCGCACGGCGCGACCGGCAAGGGCAACGACCAGGTTCGGTTCGAGCTGGCGTTCGCCGCGCTGGCGCCGGATCTGGAGATCATCGCGCCGTGGAAGGATCCGGAGTTCCTGGCGCGGTTCCAGGGCAGGAAGGACCTTCTGACGTTTGCAGCCGAGCACGATATCCCGGTCGAGGCCACGGCCGAAAAGCCGTATTCCAGCGACGAGAACCTGATGCACCGGTCTTACGAAGCCGGCCTGCTCGAGGACCCCGATGCGACGCCGCCTGCCGACATGTTCAAGCTCACGCGCGCGCTGGAAGACACGCCGGATTCTCCGGATCGCATTGTCGTGCGATTCAGGGACGCAATGCCGGTCGAGGTCGAAGACCTGGGCGACGGCACCCGGATCACCGACCCGGTCGAGCTGCTCGGCTACCTCAATGAAATCGGCGGCAAGCACGGCATCGGTCGCATCGATATCGTCGAGAATCGTTTCGTCGGCATCAAATCGCGCGGCGTCTACGAAACGCCGGGCGGCACGATCCTGCATCTGGCGCTGCGGGACCTGGAGGGCATCGCGATGGACCGCGAGGTTCGCCGGCTGCGCGACATGCTCTCGCCGCGCTTTGCCGAGATCATCTACAACGGCTTCTGGTTCTCGCCCGAGATGGACTTCATCGAGGCGGCATTCCGTAAATCATCGGAACTCATCGACGGCGAAGTGCGGCTCAGCCTGTTCAAGGGCAACGTCATCGTCGACGGCCGGTCGAGCCCCAGCTCGCTGTATGACCCGGAACTGAGCTCCATGGACGTCGCCGGCGGATACGATCAGCAAGACGCGCGCGGCTTCATCCGCATCAACGCGCTGCGCCTGACCGCGCATCGCCTGATCCTGGAGCAGAGCGAGGACGATTGACCGCGTTGAACACGGTTTTTGCTCTTTCGGCGACCGAGTGGGCCCGACCTCCGGCGTTCACAGGCATTCCGAGATCTTGCGCGCGCCTGCGCGCCCTCAGTAAGCGGGACCAGGAATCCGAATGCCCCGCTATCTGATCGCTTTCCTGACGCTGCTGGTCGCCTATTCGGCCTACGACTGATTCGAGCACGTGTCGCGCGACGGCTCCGCCTTCGCTCGGCATCCCCTGGCGTGGGCGGCGTTCGCGGCCGGGAGCGTGGCGGCGATGATCGCCGTGGTAATGATCGGTCATCGAGTCGGAGGTCGCGGCGGGCGCGCCGCGCGTTTCCCGGTACACGCGATTTCGGTAGGCGCGGCGGTCGCGCTGCACGTCACCGTCACCGTTCCGGCGATCAGCGCGATGACCTGGCCGCACGGCGCGCTCCGCTTCGAGCGGACCGCTGCTGCGCTCGTCGGGCCGCTCCCGATTGCCGGTTTGGGGCTTTTGCGGCTGCTCCTGCCGCCGCCAGCAACCGGTTCGAACAGCCGTCCGCGTCCCCGTCGACGTCAAGGCGACCCGGACAGACCCTTCCGGCGCCTCCGGTACGGCAATCCGGGGCAAGTCGCGCCGGCAGGCGATGAAGATATCCGCATGATTTCACAGGAAACTTCTAGGGTGATGACTCTAAAAACGGTCGCTAGCGTGAATTTCCACGGCCACCCGTTTCCCTGGAGTCCGAGCATGACTGGATCGATCAAGACGCTGTTCGCCCTCTCCCTCGGCTGCTGGTTCTCGCTGCTCGCCGCGCAGCAAACGGAAGCGCCGCCTTCGATCGAGCTGATCGACGATCGCGTCCGGATCGCCGACTTCGGGCTCGAAGACCAGATCGTCTCGGCGATCGACCTGATTGGCCCCGAAGAGGGATCGGCGGGCCGTAATCGGGTCGCGCTGGCGCATCGACTTCAATGCTGGATCGATGGCAACGAAAGCTGCTCCACGCGTGATCGAAACGACCGGCGCGTTCGAGCCATCCGTCGTTTCCTCGGATCCGCGCCCACCGACCGGTACGGCGCAGTGGTCGTGCATTTCCCGGATCGGACCCGGATCGACATCGCCGTGAGGCGGTTACCGGAACCGGCTCCGAACGACTGGACGCAAAGCGCCTTTGCGCTGCGAGTCCTCCAGGACACGGCCCAGGCGCCGGGGCTGGCCAGCGTCCCGTCACGCGCCGAACACTTCGAGGGATTCGTCTACAACGGACCCGCCGCGGTCCGGTCCGCGCTGAGGCGGCTGGAGCAACGCCTGCGGACGCCGGCCGATTCAGCCGATGCAGCGCCGGCAAGCGATGCCGCCGACCGTCGCCAGGCACTCGTCCGCAGGCAGCCTTGATGGCGACTTCCGGATTCATGAATTGACGCGGAGCGAACGGGTTGCGAAGCCCAGCCCGGGCCGGGCTCGAATACAAGCTTCGGCTCAACCGCCGGGGATGCTTCGTCGCGCTGGATGATGCGCCGTTGCGCCGCGCGCCATGCCGGTGACTATACTGGCCCTGGAGCCACCCCCCGAAGGAGCCGCGATATGCAGGACCTTGTTCGGATTCTGGCCGCCTGGGCGCTGGTGCACGAGGTTGCGGACGAGGGCTGGAAGGCGGCGGTAGCCCGCGGCCGTGAGCTCGAGCCGGGCGAGCTGGAGCGCGGTCCCGAGGCGCTGGTCGATGGCCTGGCCTCGCTGGTCGCAGATGAGAAGGAGCGCCTCAAGAGCGAAATCGCCGCCGGCGACGGTGCCGACGCCGCGCCCGCTCCAGCCGAAATCGGCCCCAGGCTGGACGCGATGGCCTTCGAATTATCCGAGTTGCGCGGCCGCCTGGAGTCGCTGCAGGCCTCGATCGACGCAATCGCCGCGCGCGACAAGGATTAATCCGGATTATTCATGAACCGATATCGCGAGACAACGCCAGGTCCTGTAGCCGGGGTGTTTGGCGACCGAGCGGACCACAGGCGTACTCGGCAGTACGTCGAGGATTCGCGAACGAGTCAAACGCCGCGGATGCAGGGGCTGGTGCTGTCGCAGCAATCGGCTTCATGAAAAATCCGGACTAGCCAGAATGTCGGCCAGAGGCCGTGCCGTTGCGCGCGTCGTGTTGCGGCGCCTGGCGCAGGCGCTCTGGCAGGCTCGCTTCGGCCTGCGGCGCGGCCATGCGCGACGCCGCAGCTTCGCCCGGCAGATGCGTCTGACCTGCGAGGAGCTCGGCGCAACCTTCATCAAGCTCGGCCAGCTGGCCTCAGTCCGCCCGGATGTGTTTGCGCCGGAGACCATATTCGAACTCGAGCGCCTGCAGGATCGCGTTCCGGCGGTCCCGTACCCGGAGATCGAATCCATCGTGGCGGCAGAACTGGGCGCCGCGCCGGAACGCATCTTCGCCGACTTCGATTCCGAGCCGATCGCCACCGCGTCGATCGCGCAGGTGCACGCAGCCACGCTGGCGGCGGATTACCGGCCCGTGCACGGCGACCCGTTGCCTTCCGGCAGCCGCCTTGCCGTCAAGGTCGTTCGTCCGGATATCGGCCGGTTGATCGACGCCGATCTGGAACTGGCCCGGTGCTGGGCGCGGCGACTCGCGCGCCTGCCCGGCGTTGCGCGCTATCGGCCCGCGTCGGTGCTGGCCGAGTTCGCCGAAACACTCGCCAGCGAGCTCGACCTGCGCAACGAGGGCCGCGTCGCCGACCGCTTCGGGCGCGATTTCGCCGAAGACGATCTGGTGGTCGTGCCGCGCGTGGTCTGGCGACACACGACCCGCCGCGTGCTGACGACCGAGCTCATCGACGGCTGGCGGCTCAGCGACCTCGGCGAAGCCGAGCGCTCGGGCATCGACGCGCGACGATTGGCGGTGCACGGCGCCGAGGTGTTCATGCGCCAGGTGCTGATCCACGGGCGCTATCACGCCGACCTGCATCCGGCCAACCTGTTCGTCACGCGAGATCGGAAGAGCGTCGTGTAGGGAAAGAGTGTTCAGAGCCGTGTAGA
>CAYPZP010000010.1:0-36555 GCA_964415285.1 uncultured Halomonas sp.
CGAAGTAGCCCGGGTCGGGCCAGAACCGGATCCAGGTGCCGGTGTTGCGCTTGCCGACCTCGCCGACCACGGAGAGCTTGTCCACCGTGTCGCCGTGCTCGAATGCGATCGCGTGCTCGGCGCCGCCGCGCTTGATGCGGCACTCCAGCCGCCTGGAAAGGGCATTGACCACCGACACCCCGACGCCGTGCAGCCCGCCGGAAAACGTGTAGTTCTTGCCCGAGAATTTGCCGCCGGCGTGGAGTCGCGTCAGGATGAGTTCCACGCCGGGGAGCTTGTGTTCCGGGTGGGGGTCCACCGGCATGCCGCGGCCGTCGTCGGTCACCGACACCGATCCGTCGGCGTGCAGCACCACGTCGATCGACCGGGCGTGCCCGGCCAGCGCCTCGTCGACGGAGTTGTCGACGACTTCTGCCACCAGGTGGTTCGGGCGGCTGGTATCGGTATACATGCCCGGCCGCCGCCGCACCGGCTCCAAGCCCTGCAACACCTCGATGTCGGCCGCATCGTATTTCGACATGGAGCGATCTTCAATCCTTCAAATCAATGGAAACCAGGCGCCTGCGCCTGGCCGGCGCGCGCGCGGGGCCGGTCGCCGGAGCCCGGAATCCGCAGTGTACTCGTTTGCACCCAGAGGAATTCGAGCACCGTCGAGCGGCAGCCCGGTCGATTCTCAATCGTTCTTGATGATGTTCGGTCCCTTCTTGCCCGCGGTCTTTTCGTAGACCCCCTTGCCGATCTTCCGGTACTGCGTGAATCCCGCCTTCTCGATACTGCTCTCCCTGAGCATGTGGGATTTCCCGGAGATCACGCTGGGCGGCGAAATGATGCGCCGAACCGCGCTGCCGCATTGCGGGCAGGCCGCCAGCGTCTCGTCGCTCAGTTTCTGCAGCACCGTGAAGCCGGCGCGGCAGTGCGCGCAACCGTCGTCGGTCTCGGCAGCGGGCGCGTATTCATAGAACGGCATGGCAGCGAACGGGGGCCTGGTTGGCGATAATGTGGGCATGATGAACCGAATCGACAAGCCGGTGTGGGGCAATGTCCGCTGAACGGGCACCGACCGCGCTGGTCACCGGCGCCGCCGGCGCGCTGGGAGAAGCCCTGGTGGAGCGTCTGTCCGGCGACGGATGGGATGTCGTCGCGCTGGATCGCGACCGGCGATCTCTCGAGCGCCTGCACGATCGGCTCGCCGAATCCGGCACCGCGCCGCTGATCGTGCCGCTGGATCTGGCCGGATGTGGGCCCGAACAATTCGCCGAGCTGGCCGACGCGCTGGGCCGGCAGTTCGAAACGCTCGAGCTGCTGATTCATGCGGCCGCCGAGTTCAAGTCGCTGCGACCGCTGGCGCACCATCCTGCCGAGGAGTGGATGCAGGTGCTGCAGGCCGGGTTGACGGGTCCCTTCCTGCTCAGCCAGGCGTTGCTGCCGCTGATGCAGGCCGGCGAGGGCAGCCGCATGGTCTGGGTCGCAGACGATCCGGCGGGCAAGCGCAAGGCGTATTGGGGCGCCTACGGCGTGGCGCAGTCGGGTCGCGAAGCGTTGGCTTCGATTCTCGCGGCCGAGTGCCGCGCCGATGGGCCGCAGATCGTCACCGTGGACCCCGGACCGTTCTACAGTCCGCTGCGATCCCGTGCCTGGCCGGCCGAGAACCCGAACGAGCTTCCGACCGCCGGGCAGGCGGCCGAGCGCGTGCTGAGCGTGCTCCGGGGAGCCGGCTGAGCGCTGCGCGAACGCGCCGGGCGGCGTTCCCCGGGCCGGGAAACCGCGAAGCCGGGCGATCCACTGCGGCTACTTCGACCTTCTGCTATCTTCGGTTCGTCCGCAAAGCCCGCCATCCGGAGGTTGACCATGTCCGAAGACCTGTTCGAGAAGATCGTCGCGCGCGAAATTCCGGCCGACATCGTCTGGGAGAACGACGAGCTGCTGGCGTTCCGCGATATCGAGCCCCAGGCGCCGGTGCACGTCCTGATCATCCCCAAGCGCAAGATCCGTACGCTCAACGACCTCGAACACGGCGACGCCGGCCTGGTCGGGCGCATGGTGCTGGCCGCGGCCGAAATCGCGAAGGCCCAGGGCATTGCCGACGACGGGTACCGGCTCAACTTCAACTGCAATTCCGGCGGCGGGCAGTCGGTGTGGCATATTCACCTGCATCTGCTGGGGGGGCGCCAAATGAAGTGGCCCCCAGGCTGAAAAATCGCGTCAGCGCTACTGCGCGATCGCGTGGCGGCGCCGTCGGGTGCTCGCCATCTTCCTGTGCCGACCCGTACGCTGCGGTGGCTGCGCTCCGGGCGACACCGCCACACGACCGCTTCCGTGGCCCGCTCGGCCGCGAGTCCGGTTACCGGCACCGGTCCCGTCGCTCGACGCCTGCGGTCTCGAGATCGACATCCAGCCGGTCAGCGAGCTTTTCGAGATCGTTGCGCCCGCGCGGAATGCCGCGTTCGCTGGCGCCGTCCGGGGCGACGGTGGACAGATGGATGAAGCGGAACAGCTTGTGCGCCTCGGTGCGAAGCACCTGCAGCCCGTCGTCGGCCACCGCAAACCGGGTCGAGCGGATTTCTGCCATGCCCAGCACCTGGGCCAGCGACCCGCGCGGCCCCGAGGTCGGCTGCGCCGAAACGCCTTCGATCTGCTCGAACCCGACCCAGTCGCCGAAATCGGCGAGCAGGTAGGTGATGACGCGTTCATGCCGCAGCAGTACTTCGGGATCGGACAGGGTGTCGATGTAGCTGTAATGCGATGGCGCGGGGTCGCCTGCCGGCCAGCTGACCCGGACCGCCAGCGTCCGCAGCGGTGCCCGGCCTTCGGCGTCGATGCGGATTGCGGTGGCGGGCCGCACGACGAAGCGCTGCTGGTATTCGAGCACTCGGGCCATGGTTTCCGGCAGATCGTCCCGTAATTGCCCGGTCGCCGCCAGCCAGGCCTGGACGAACCGTTCGGGCCGGACTTCGAAGCCGCCCGGTCGGGCCTGCAGGTCTGACCGGGCGGCCAGGCCGAGCAGGAAATCGGCGACGAAGCGCGACTGGTTGGTCGTCGCCTGGGTGTCGTAGCCGTCGATCGCTTCCAGGACCTCGGCGAGCGTATCGATCTCGAGCACTCGCGTCTCGCAGGCCGGTTCGCCCGCCGCGGCGCCGACCGCAGTGATCATCAGTACGACCGCGAACCAGGCGACGGCCACTGGCATCCATGGACTCCCAAGGTACTCTTCCGGAGATGGTAGGCGGTTCGGGATTCGGTGTGGGTGAAGGCCTATCCGGACCGCGGTGGCGGCGAGGGCCCGTTCTGATAGAATTTCGCTCTTCTGAACCGCTCGACCCGACGACGCCCAAGCAATGCCCGGAAAGCTCTACATCAAGACCCACGGTTGCCAGATGAACGAATACGACTCCGACCGGATGGCCGAAGTCCTGGCGGCGTCGCACGGCCTGGAGTTGACCGACGACGAGGCCTCGGCCGACGTCATCCTCGTCAATACCTGCTCGATTCGCGAAAAGGCCCAGGAAAAGGTGTTCTCGCAGCTCGGGCGCTGGCGCCCGTTGAAGGAGCGTCGGCCGGGCGTCGTCATCGGCGTGGCCGGTTGCGTGGCCAGCCAGGAAGGGGAGGGCATTCTCGATCGCGCCCCGTTCGTCGATATGGTCTTCGGCCCGCAGACGATTCACCGGTTGCCGGAGATGCTGAACCGGGTGCGCGATTCCGGCCGACCGTGCGTGGATACCAGTTTTCCGGAAATCGAGAAGTTCGATCACCTGCCGCCGCCGGGCGCGCGCGGTCCCAGTGCGTTCGTTTCGACGATGGAAGGCTGTTCGAAATACTGCACTTTCTGCGTCGTGCCGTATACCCGGGGCGAAGAAGTCAGTCGGCCACTGGACGATGTGGTCGCCGAGATCGCCGGACTCGAAGCACAGGGAGTACGCGAGATCAACCTGCTGGGCCAGAACGTCAACGCGTATCGCGGCCCGATGCACGACGGCGGCACCGCCGACCTGGCGATGCTGATCCGCTACGTCGCCGCGTTCGACGGCATCGAGCGCATCCGCTTCACGACCTCGCATCCGGTGGAATTCTCGGACCGGCTGATCGAGGCCTATGCCGACGTGCCGAAACTGGCCAACTACCTGCATCTGCCGGTGCAGTCGGGATCCGATCGGATCCTGGCGCTGATGAAGCGCGGCCATACGACGCTGGAGTACAAGGACCGGATCCGGAGGCTGCGCGAAGCGCGGCCGGATATTTCCCTGTCGTCGGATTTCATCGTCGGTTTTCCGGGCGAGACCGAGTCCGATTTCGCGCAGACGATGAAACTGGTTCGCGACCTGAATTTCGACCAGAGCTTCAGCTTCGTCTACTCCGCCCGACCCGGAACGCCGGCAGCCGGCCTGCCGGACAGCGTGCCGCTGGCCGAAAAGAAGGGCCGTCTTCAGCGGCTGCAGGCCCTGCTCAACCAGCAGGCGCGGGCGATTTCCGAATCCATGGTCGGGAAGACCCAGCGGGTGCTCGTCGAGGGTCCGAGCCGCAAGGACGCCTCCGAGCTGGCCGGTCGCACCGAAAACAACCGGGTGGTCAACTTCTCCGGCCCCGTATCCATGGTCGGGCAGTTCGCGGATCTTCAGATCACCGCCGCCCTGGCCAATTCGCTGCGTGGCCGGATTCCGGCGCGTTCGGCCGCCTGAATGAACCAGACCGACGCCCCCGTCACCATCGAACTCGAGCCGGCCGACAACCAGCGTCTGGCAAACCTGTGCGGCCCCTTAGACGAACACCTTCGCCTGATCGAAAAACGCCTCGGGGTCGATATCGCCTCGCGCGGCAACATCTTCGCGATCGAGGGCGAGCCGGACGCCTCGCGCTCGGCTCGCCGCGTGCTGCGCAAGCTGTTCCGGCAGACCGAGCGCGAAGTGCTCACGCCGGCCCTGGTCAACCTGAGTCTGCAGGCCTCCGGGCTGGACGATCCGGAAGAAACCAGCCCCGACGTCGGGATCCGTACCCGGCGCGGCATGATCCGGGCGCGCGGGCCGAACCAGCGACGCTACCTGGAGCGGATTTCGACCCAGGACGTCAACTTCGGGGTCGGTCCGGCAGGGACCGGTAAGACGTTTCTCGCCGTGGCCTGCGCCGTCGATGCGCTGGAATCCGATCGGGTTCAGCGCATCGTTCTGGTGCGCCCGGCGGTGGAGGCCGGCGAACGGCTCGGCTTCCTGCCCGGCGATCTCGCGCAGAAGGTCGACCCGTACCTGCGCCCGCTGTACGACGCGCTCTACGAGATGATGGGCTTCGAACAGGTCGGCCGGCTGATCGAGCGCAACGTCATCGAGGTCGCGCCGCTGGCCTACATGCGCGGGAGAACGCTCAATGATGCCTACGTGATCCTCGATGAAGCGCAGAACACGACGCCGGAGCAGATGAAGATGTTCCTGACCCGGATCGGATTCGGCTCCCGGGCCGTGATCACGGGCGACCTGACGCAGATCGACCTGCCGCCGAAAGCGCTATCGGGCCTCAAGCAGGCCATCGGCCTGCTACGCGATGTCGAGGGCGTGGCGCAAACGTTCTTCGATGCACGCGACGTGGTGCGCCATCCGATCGTGCGGCGCATCGTCGAGGCCTACGATCGAGCCAGCGAAACCGACGATCCCGCCCACCATGCCCGTTGAAGTCCAGCGCGAAGTCGAACTCGACGGCATTCCGTCGGATGCCGAAATCGAGGCCGTCGTCGCGGCTGCGCTCGACGACGCGGACGATGCGGCGATCTGCATCCGGGTCGTCGACGAGGCCGAGGGACGGGTGCTCAATCATCGCTGGCGAGGCAAGGACTACGCGACCAACGTGCTGGCGTTTCCCGGAGCGCTGCCGCCGGGTCTGCCCGAGGGCAGCGGGCCGCGCATCCTCGGCGACGTCGTGCTGTGCGCGCCGGTCGTGGCGCGCGAGTCGGCCGAGCAACACAAGTCGACCGAGCATCATTGGACCCACCTGATTGTGCACGGCATCTTGCACTTGCGCGGCTTCGACCATATAAAAGCGGATGCGGCGGCAGAAATGGAGCGCCTGGAACGCAGCGTGCTCGAAACGCTGGGCATTCCCGATCCATACGCTGATTCGAATTGAGCGCTCGCTGCAACCTTTTCCGTTTCCTGACGCATCGATGAACGACGACCCTCCCAATAGTAGCAACGGCTCCGCCGGGAAAACCTGGATGGAGCGGCTCGGACGAATGTTCGGGACCGACCCGCGGAGCCGTGACGACCTGCTTGAACTGCTGCGCGAAGCAGCCGATTCGGGCCTGATCGAAGCCGAGACCCTGAAGATGATCGAAGGCGCGCTGGAGGTCGACGAACTCCAGGTGCGCGACGCGATGATCCCGCGCTCGCAGATGGTCGTGATCCACAAGGGCGCGACGCTCGACGAGATCCTCCCGTTGATCATCGAATCCGGCCATTCCCGGTTCCCGGTGGTCGGTGAGGACAAGGACGAAATCCAGGGTATCCTGCTGGCCAAGGACCTGCTGGGGCTGGTTGCCGGCAACGATGCGTTGCGGCTTCCCGACCTGATTCGCGAGCCGGTGATCATTCCCGAATCCAAGCGCTTGAACGTACTGCTGCGTGAGTTCCGGCTCAACAAGAACCATATGGCCATCGTGGTCGACGAATACGGCGGCGTCGCCGGACTGATCACCATCGAGGACGTGCTCGAGGAAATCGTCGGCGATATCGACGACGAGCACGATGCCGAAACGGTGGAGGATATCCAGTCGTTGGGCGAGTCGCGCTACCTGGTTCAGGCCCTGACCACGATCGACGACTTCAACGAGTCCTTCGGTTCGGCCTTCAGCGATGAGGAGTTCGACACCATCGGCGGCCTGATCGTCTCGGAATTCGGCCGGGTGCCGGAGGTCGACGAGATCACCGAGTTCGGCGGCTGGTCTTTCCGCGTCACCGCGGCCGACGATCGGCGACTGCACGCGATGGAAGTGCGACCCGCGGCGTCTTCGGCAAGCGGACCGGAGTAGGGCTGTCGCGGGCAATGCCCCGCGCCTTTTGTTTGCATCCTGCCGATGGCGTGATCGGCATCACCCGTTGCGGCAGGAACGATCTGGAACCGTTCCGGCCGGCCATGGCGGAGAAAGCGGGAATCCGCCCGTCGTCCTCGATCCGCCCGCTGCGACGACCCTTCAATCGCCGCGCTCCCCGCGTCTTGGTCCGACCGCAGCATCACCGGTTCCGGAGAGCCCGCCTGAAAGCCGAGCGCTGTGCGCCGCCGCAATACGGATTCGAGCCCCGATTTCATCGAAATCGGCCCGGACGCGTCCGGGCGGTTTTGCCCTCGAGGCGCCGTGCGGCTGCCGGTGTCGACGGGATCGGTCCGCGGTGATCGACGGGAGTGCACCCCGTTGCCCAGGGCTGCCGTTTGCGCGGAGGGCAAGGCTGTGATAGAAGTCACAAGCGCATGGCAAAGAACTCACTTTGGGGGTGACCGGCATTTTGCTCGATCCGGGGACTTAATCAATAACAAACGAGGGAGTAGACCCGATGAAATACACCAAGACAATGCTGGCCGCGGCACTGGCCGTGACCTGTTCGATGCCGGTCCTTGCCGACGACCACGAATCCGAGGACAGCTACATGATCAACATCCTCGTGCTGGAACTCAAGCACGGACACGGATGGAAGTTTGGTGAAAGCATGATGGCCTACAAGAATTGCTATGCGGAGAACGACGGCGAAGACTCGTGGTCGGTCTGGTCGGCTGTCGACGGCGCGCCTAACACGATGTATATCGTTTCGCGGATGGCAATGTGGTCGGAAATGGACGAGACCGATGCCGCGAACAGGACCTGCTGGCAGGAGCACGGCGAGGGACTGACATCCCACGTCGCATCGGCCAACGGCCGCTATTGGCGTCACATGGCCGATTGGAGCGGCGATGCGGAGGGCTACTCGGTCGTCACGCTGCACAATTTCCGCGTCGCGGAAGGTGAAGATTTCGAGGCCGTGGTCGGCGAAGTGACCGGCCACATGAAGGAAGCCGAAGCCGAGCACATGGGCACCTGGTACCAGGCCGTGGGCCAGCAGCGCTGGGGCGCCGACTACTTCGTGGTCTCGCACTACGAGAATTTCGCAGCGATGGACGAGGATCGTCCCGGCGCGAATTCCTACCTGGTCGACGCGGTCGGTGAAGAAGCGGCCGAAGCAGTCTGGGACCGGTTCGGCGAGTCGCTGGCCGATATGGAACCCTACTGGACCCAGATGCTGCGACGGGTCGATTCGATGAGTTACGACGCCGACGATTGAGAAAGCGGATTCATCCGCACGGCCGCACTGCGGCTCGACGAAAGTGACGACGGCCCGGGCAATCCCGGGCCGTTTTTCATTCAGCCCGCTTCAGCGTAATCGTCGAGCGGCGGGCAGGAGCAGACCAGGTGGCGGTCGCCGTGGACGTTGTCGACGCGCGCCACGGAGGCAAAGAACTTGCCCGGTCGCAGCGACGCCACCGGCCAGCCGGCCTGTTGTCGGGAATAGGGATGGCTCCACGCGTCGGCCGTCAGTTCGGCGATGGTGTGCGGCGCCATCTTGAGCGGGTTGTCGGCGGCGTCGAATTCTCCGGCCGCGACCCGGTCGATCTCTCGCCGAATCTCGATCATCGCTTCGACGAATCGGTCCAGCTCCTGGCGCGACTCGCTCTCGGTCGGTTCGATCATCAGCGTGCCCGGTACCGGCCAGGACATCGTCGGGGCGTGGAAACCGTAATCGATCAGGCGCTTGGCGACGTCTTCCTCGCTGATGCCGGCGCTTTCCTTGAACGGGCGCAGGTCGACGATGCATTCGTGCGCGATGCGGCCGTTCTGGCCGGTGTAGAGGATGTCGTAATGGTCCTTGAGGCCTTCGGCGACGTAGTTGGCGTTGAGGATTGCCACCTCGGTTGCCTTGCGCAGGCCGTCGCGACCCATCATTGCGATGTACGACCAGGAAATCGGCAGGATCGCCGCCGATCCCCACGGCGCCGCGGCGACGGCCGGGTTCTTGCCGAGCCCGGCCCCCAGCGTGCCGCTGACGTGGCCCGGGAGATGCTTCACCAGGTGTTCGCGAACCCCGATGGGACCGACGCCGGGCCCGCCGCCGCCGTGCGGAATGCAGAAGGTCTTGTGCAGATTGAGGTGGCAGACGTCGGCGTAATCGCCGACCCGCGAAATGCCGACCAGCGCATTGACGTTGGCGCCGTCGAGATACACCTGGCCGCCGGCCGCGCGCACTTCGTCGCAGATTTCCACGACGTCCTGCTCGAACACGCCGTGCGTGGACGGGTAGGTGATCATCAGCGCGGCCAGCTGGTCGCGGTGCCGGTCGATCTTCTCGCTGAGGTCGGCGCGATCGACGTTGCCGTTGCGGTCGCAGCCGACCACGACGATCCGGTAGCCGACCATCTGTGCGCTGGCCGGGTTGGTGCCGTGCGCCGAAGACGGAATCAGGCAGACGTCGCGATGGCCCTCGCCGCGCGCCTCCTGCCAGCGTCGAATCGTCAGCAGGCCGGCGTACTCGCCCTG
Source organism: uncultured Halomonas sp. (assembly GCA_964415285.1). Lineage (GTDB taxonomy): Bacteria > Pseudomonadota > Gammaproteobacteria > Xanthomonadales > Wenzhouxiangellaceae. The sequence continues at coordinate 9,539 of CAYPZP010000010.1, forward strand.
CGAACCGGCGTTGGGCTGCAGCGAGATGCCGGCGAAGCCGGTGATCTCGGCCAGGTTGCGCTCCAGGTCCTCGATCAGCCGGTGATAGCCGCGCGCCTGGTCGTGCGGGCACAGCGGATGCAGGTTGGCGAACTCGGGCCAGGTGACCGGAATCATCTCCGCGGTGGCGTTGAGCTTCATGGTGCACGAGCCCAGCGGAATCATCGCGTGCGCCAGGCTGAGATCGCGGTTCTCGAGACGCTTCATATAGCGCAGCATCTCGGTCTCGGAGCGGTAGCGCGAGAACACTTCGTGGGTCAGGAAATCGCTGGAGCGTCGGAGCGTTTCCGGAATCGGGCTTGCGCCGCCTCCGAGATTGGCGTCCACGGCGCGCAGATCGCAGTCCCGACCGGCCAGGATCGACACGATCTCCGAGGCCTGCTCGACCGTGGTGACCTCGTTGAAGCTCACACCGATGTGGCGGTCGACGTCGGCTCGGAGGTTGTAGCCGGCGCGTTGCGCCTCCGACAGCAGGCGCTTCTTCCGGTCCGGATGGTAGGGCAACAGCAGCGTGTCGAAGAACGCGCCGTGGACCGGCTCGACGCCCGCCTCGCCGAGCGCGTGCGCTGCGGCGCTCGCCAGCCGGTGGACCCGGGCGGCGATGGTCCGGATGCCCTCGGCGCCGTGGTAGACCGCGTAGAAGCCCGACATCACGGCCAGCAGCGCCTGCGAGGTGCAGATATTGCTCATCGCCTTCTCGCGGCGGATGTGCTGTTCGCGAGTCTGCAGCGCCATCCGGAATGCCGGATGGCCGTGGCGGTCGCGGGATACGCCGATGATGCGTCCCGGTACGCTGCGGCGGTGCGCTTCGTGCGTGGCCAGGAACGCCGCGTGCGGTCCGCCGTAGCCCATCGGTACGCCGAAGCGCTGGGCCGAGCCGATCACGACGTCGGCGCCCATCTCGCCCGGCGGCTTGAGCAGCGCGAGTGCCAGCAGGTCGCTGGCTACGCCGACCAGTGCGTCGGCCGCATGCGCCGCCTCGATGATGCCGGACAGGTCGCGCACCTGGCCGCTGGCGCCCGGATACTGGGCCATCACGCCGAAGAAATCGCCGTCCGCGACCGCCTCGGCCAGGTGGTCGACGACGACGACGTCGATGTCCATGTAGGCCGCCCGCGTTTGGATCACGTCGATGGTCTGCGGCAGGCAGTCGGCGTCGACCAGGAACCGCTTCGAATCGTTCCTGCGCGTCAGGCGGCGCATCATCGTCATCGCTTCGGCCGCCGCCGTCGCCTCGTCGAGCAACGAGGCATTGGCAAGATCCATCGCGGTCAGGTCCATGACCATCTGCTGGAAATTCAGCAGCCCCTCGAGCCGGCCCTGGGCGATTTCGGCCTGATACGGCGTGTAGGCGGTATACCAGCCGGGGTTCTCGAGCACGTTGCGCTGGATCACCGGCGGCACGTAGGTCGGGTGATAGCCCAGACCGATCAAGCTGTGGTTGATCGTGTTCGCGTTCGCCATGTCGCGCAGTTCATCGAGAACCTCGGCCTCGTGACGGGCTTCGGGTAGATCCAGCGGGCGTTCGGACCGGATGCTCGCGGGGGTGGCGTCGTCGATCAGCGCGGCCAGGGAATCCAGGCCGAGCACATCGAGCATCTCCTGGATATCGCGGTTGCGAGGGCCGAGATGACGCCCGATGAACTCGGTACGCGCCTCGAGATCGACCAGCGAACGATTGGAATCGAGTGCAGTCATGAAATACCTTGCAGGTTCAGATAGTGATCGATCAGCAGGATCGCGAACAGCGCCATCAGGTACAGCACCGAGTAGCTGAACAGGTCCATGGCCAATCGCTCGCTGCGCGAAATCAGCAACGCGACCGCGTAGCCGAGAAAGCCGAGATTGAGGACGCCGGCGCCGGCCATGTAGATCAGGCCGCTCATGCCGGTCAGGTAGGGCAGCAGCGTGACCAGCACCAGCACGATCGTATAGAACAGAATCTGCCAGCGCGTGAATTCGACGCCGTGGGTCACCGGCAGCATGGGCAGGCCGACGCCGGCGTATTCACGGCGGCGGTAGATCGCCAGGGCCCAGAAATGCGGCGGCGTCCAGGCGAAGATGATCAGAAACAGGATCAGCGCATACGCGTGGACCTCGCCGGTGATCGCGGCCCACCCCAGCACCGGCGGCGCCGCACCGGCAGCGCCGCCGATGACGATGTTCTGCGGCGTTGCGCGCTTGAGCCAGACGGTGTAGATCACCGCGTAGCCGATCAGGCTGAAGAATGTCAGTACCGCGGTCAGCGGATTGACCAGCAGCGACAGCACCAGCATCGAGGCCAGCGCCAGCATCAGTGCGAACGTCACCGCCTGCGACTCGCTGAGGGCGCCGGTCGGCAAGGGTCTGTGGCGCGTGCGCGTCATGCGCGCGTCGATGCGCCGGTCGAGCACGTGGTTCAGCGCCGCCGCGCTGGCTGCGGCCAGCGCGATCCCCAGGCTGCCGAAGGCGAACGGAGCCAGCGGTACCAGCCCTGGCGTCGCCATGGCCATGCCGACCATCGCGGTGAATACGATCAGCGCGACGACCCGCGGCTTGCACAGGTCGAGGAAGTCGCCGGCGCGCGCCTGCAGGGCCGCGGCGGTCATGCCTGGCCCCGCGGGCGCGTGTGCTCGAGCAGCACCAGCATCGCGCCCAGCAGAAGCGCTGCGACGCCGTTGTGCGCAACGGCGTTGGCCAGCGGCAGTGCGGCGACGACATTGGTGATTCCGAGCACGATCTGTACCAGCAGCAGCCCGCCGGCAAGGATGGTCGCGGGCCGCAACTCGTCGACCCGCCAGAGTCGCGCCGCCAGCCAAGCGAACGCCGCGACGACGACGATGGCCCAGAGCCGGTGCACCATGTGAATGGCGTTGCGCGCCGCCGGGTCGAGCACGCCGCCTTCGTAGTCGACGCCGACGCCCCGCCAGATCCGGAAGCCTTCGGTGAAGTTCATCTCGGGCCACCACTGACCGCCGCAGGACGGGAAGCCGGTGCAGGCCAGCGCCGCGTAGTTGGTGCTGACCCAGCCGCCGAGGACGACCTGCACCGCGATCACCGCCAGCACCGCAACGATCGGGATCGACAGCGCGCGCGCCGGCAGCGACGCCCGCGTCTGGCGCGGCGTGACCCGCAACGAAAGCCACAGCAGCAACGCGAACGTCGACATCCCGCCGATCAGGTGCGCGGTCACGATTGCCGGTTTGAGCAGCAACGTGACGGTCCACATGCCGAGCGCGGCCTGGAAGATCACCAGCGCGAGAATGACGCCGGGCAGCATCACCGGCTGGCCGGCGATGCGCCTGCGATCGCGCCATGCGATCACCGCGAGCGCCAGGATGAGGATGCCCAGAAGGCCGGCGACGTAGCGGTGGAACATCTCGCGGAAGGCCTTGCCAGAATCCACGGGCCGGACATGGCCCCATTCGGCGTTGGCGCGCTCGACGTGCTCCGGCTGCTCCGGCCAGGTGACCATGCCGTAGCAACCCGGCCAGTCCGGGCAGCCCAGTCCGGCGTCGGTCAGGCGCACCCAGGCGCCGGCCACGATGACGACAAGCGTCAGTGCCGTCGCCGTCCAGGCCAGGCGTCGGAAAAGTCGGCTACTGTTCACGTACGGTCCAGGTCAGAAGTCGATCGAGGTCCTTCCGCACCCCGTTGAGGTCGACGTCAGGCGCGAAACGCTCCATTATATTTACTTGGGGATCAACGATGTAAAAAGCGCCGTCGGCAACGCGCGGGAAACGTTCCAGCAGCGCTGCGCCGGCATCGCCGTCGAACACGCGCCAACTCGGATCGCTGGCCCGGATGGCCGAAAGCGTGGCGTCGTCGATGCTGCGCTCGACCAGCAGCACCAGCCCGATTTCGTCGCGGTGTCGGTCCTGGGCCAGGCGAATGTTGTGCATCAAGGCCAGTTTTTCGCGGCATTCGTTCTGACAGGCCCCGGTCGTCGTGTAGACCAGCTGCCACCGGCCGGCCAGGTCAGCCGGAGTTCGCTCGACGCCGATTGCGTCCCGGAGCCGGAACGCGCCCAGCGGCTCGACCGGATCGATCAACTCGCCGTTGGCCTTTGCCGGATCGGCCTGCCAGTCGATCCATTCCGAATGCAACAGCACGGCAACCAGGATCGGCGCGAAGAACAGCGCAAACAGCGCGATCAGCGTAAGCCGGCTTCGGGTTGGGGTCGAACTCATCGATTCGCTCTCCGTTTGAACGATCGCACGCTCAATGTCAGCCAGATGACGGCGACGACCGATGCGATCGTCGCCCAGGTCATCGCGTATCCCAGGTGCCGGTCGGGTCCGAAGCTCACCACCTGCCAGGCGTCGCCGGTCAGGTGCCCGACATGTCCAGGGTCCAGTTGCACCACGGCCGATTGCAGCCGGGAGCCGAATGCGTTCTCCAGTGATGCCGGATCGAAATAGGTGACCAGGAGGGGCCAGTCGGGTGCGGCTGGCACTTCCACTTCACCGAGTCGGGCGCCGACGTCCGGTCCGTTGTTGAGCACGCCGGCGATCGAGTCGTCGGCGTTGCCCAGTCCGGGATCGGGAAGCGGGTCCGAACGCGACGGCCAGGCAGCCCAGCCGCGATTGACCAGAAAGATTCGATCCCGGTCGTCGATCCAGGGAGTCAGTACGAACACGCCCTGGTGGTTGTTGCGAACCTGGTTATCGACCAGTATCTGGCGCTCGACGTTCCAGTTTCCAACCCCCTCGATCGGCTGCGGCAGGTCGAAAGGCGCGGCCAGCCGCTCGATGCTCATGGTCGGGCGCTCGTGCCAGTCGGCGAGGATCTGCCGCTTGTCGTCGGCTCGTTCGAGCTGCCAGCTGGTCAGCCAGACGCAGCCGGAGATCACCAGCAGGGCGGCCAGATGCGGTATCAGCCGACGCATGCCGGGCCCACGGAAACGACACCGATCCGGTACGATGCCGTCGCAATCGCACTGGAACCGCACGTGCTGGTAAAGATCGTCATTTTCGCTTTCATGGCCGGGATACTCTACAGCCTGGCTTCGAGCTTCTATTTTCTCGTCCACGACAAAGGTGAAGGGGACCGCGCCGTTCGCCGGCTGTCCTGGCGAATCGGCCTGTCCCTTGGGCTGGTTTTGCTGTTGTTCGCCGGATTCAAGCTCGGCGTGATCGAGCCGCGCGGGATCGATCCGGTTGCCTATCCCGCCGCTTCACAGGAGCAGGTCGCGCCCGACTGAACCGGTCGACGGCGGGGCCCGGTCAGACCCCGGGTTCGGGAAGCCTCGACAGCAGGTGTTCGGCACTGGAGACGTGGAATTCTCCCGGTGCCTCGATGAACGCATCTTCGACCACGCCGTCTTGGACAATCAGCGCGAATCTCTGGCAGCGCTGCCCCATGCCGAAGGCGCGGCCGTCCATCTCGAGTCCGAGGGCCTGAGCGAAATCCGCGTTGCCATCAGCGGCCATGATGATTGCCTCGTCGACGCCGGCCGATTTGCCCCAGGCATCCATGACGAAGATGTCGTTGACCGCCATGCAGATGATGCGATCGACGCCCTGGGCACGGATCGCCGCGGCGTTTTCGACGAAGCCCGGCAGATGCTGGGCCGAGCAGGTCGGCGTGAACGCGCCGGGCACCGCGAACAGGACGCTCGTCCCCTCGGCCATCAGCTCGGCTGCGTCGACCGGTGCCGGACCGTTGTCGGACATCACGGTCAGCTGCGCGTGCGGGATCCGGTCGCCCTTGGAAATGGTCATCGCGCTCAGCCTCCCAGAGCCTGGTTGATGGCCTTGATCAGCTCACCCTTGTCGATGGGCTTGGTCAGGTAGGCGCTGGCGCCCTGGCGCATGCCCCAGATGCGGTCGGTTTCCTGGTTCTTGGTGGTCACGAAGATGACCGGGATATCCGAGGTGGCTTCGTTCTTCGAAATCTTTCGGGTTGCCTGAAAGCCGTTCAGATCGGGCATCACGACGTCCATCAGGATCAGATCGGGATGGTGTTCGACCGCGGCCTTGACCCCTTCTTCGCCGCCGCTGGCCGTAATGGTCTCGTGCCCCTCGCCTTCGACGATCTTGGAAAGCGAATACAGGTGGGTTTCGGAGTCGTCGACGATCAGCACTCTGGCCATTGTTCAGTTCCCTTTTTTAGGTCGCGCACAGCCGCAGACTATACTACAACGCCCGAACGGCCGGGCGCGAAACCCGGCGCACACTCAAGCCCCGACACGCACCACGATTCGGCCGAGCGAACCGCCGGTCAGCGCCGTGCTGAAATGCCCGGGAAGCGCCTCCAGGGTCGTTTCGCAGCGTTCGATTCGCTCCAAGTGCTTCGGCTTCCAGTCGCCGGCCAGCCGCTGCCACAGTTTCGCCCGGAGCGCGTAGGGGCAGCCGGCCGAGTTGATTCCCAGCAGGCTGACGCCGCGGATGATGAAGGGCATGACGGTGGTGCGCAAGCCGATTCCGCCGGCCATGCCGCACGAGGCGATCGATCCCCAGGGCTTGATCACGCGGGTCAGCCCGGACAGCATGTCGCCCCCGACGTTGTCGATGGCGCCGGCCCAGTGGGCCGAATCCAGCGGTTTCTCACTCCAGTAGAGTTCGTCGCGGCTGACGCATTGTTGCGCGCCGAGCGCTCGCAGCCAGTCGAAATGTTCGACCTTGCCCGAGATCGCATGCACCTCGTAGCCGGCCCGGGTCAGGATGTCGATCGCCAGCGAGCCGACGCCGCCGCTGGCGCCGGTGACGACGATCGGGCCCATCTCCGGCTGCTGGCCATTGGCTTCCATTCGCCACAGGCTCAGCGCCGCGGTGAAGCCGGCGGTGCCCAGCAACATCGATTCGCGCATCGTCAGGCCGTCGGGCAGGGGAACCAGCCATTTCGAAGGCAATCGCAGAAACTCGCTGTAGCCGCCGTCGCGCGTTTCGGAAAGGCCGCAGCCGGTAATCAGCACTTCATCGCCGGGCGCGAAGTCCGAATGCTCGGACCGCACCACGGTGCCGGCCGCGTCAATTCCGCCGTTGAGCGGGAACCTGCGCAGGATCTGGCCCTTCCCGCTCGCGGCCAGCGCGTCCTTGTAGTTGACGCTGGAATAGGCGACCCGGACCACGACGTCGCCGTCGGACTGGTCCTCGATCGATTGCTCGACGACCTCGGAGCGGTAGCCGTGCTCGTCGTCGAAGATTCGAAACGCGCGAAACGCCTCCGGCACCCTGGATCGGTCTCCGGAAGCCGACGGCGCGGCGCGCCGGGACGTGGATTTCTTCGGCCTGGATTTCTTCGGCCTCGATTTCTTCGCGGTTGACTTTTTCGCCCGGGTCTTGCTGCCTTCGGTCTTGTCTTTCGCGGCCATGGGGTCGACCTTCGCCGTGGGAATCCTTCAAAGGGTAACGTTTTCGGCGCGCCGCCACGCGACCGACGATCGGAGCGCGTCGCCGAGCAGGCTCCGCGTCCAGGAAATTGCGCGCGCCGTCGTCCCGGAGCCGGCAGGCGGTTCCGGAACCCGGAACCGGTATCAATTCGCCTTGTGGATCGCCCGTTTGTCGACGGCCAGCGCTGCTTCGTGCACCGCCTCCGACAGCGTCGGATGGGCATGGACGATGCGCGCCAGGTCTTCGGCCGAGCCGTTGAATTCCATCGCCACGACCACCTCGCCGATGAACTCGGACGCGTACGAGCCGACGATCTGGCATCCCAGCAATTCGTCGGTCTCGGCGTCGGCGATGATCTTGACCTGGCCGACGGCATTGCCCATGGCCAGGCCGCGTCCGGTGGCGGCGAACGGGAACGTACCGGTGCGATATTCGACGCCGTCTTCGTCCAGTTCGCGCTCGGTCCTGCCGACCCAGGCGATTTCAGGATCCGTGTAGATCACCCACGGAACGGTTTCGAGATTGATGTGGCCGGCCTGGCCGGCAATCGACTCGGCGACGGCGATGCCTTCTTCGGAGGCCTTGTGCGCCAGCATCGGACCGCGGACCAGGTCGCCGATGGCCCAGACGCCGTCGGTGCTGGTGCGGCAATGCCCGTCGACCTCGACCTGGCCACGGTCGGTGATCGAGACGCCCGAATCATCCGACAGCAGATCTTCGGTCGCGGCGCGGCGGCCCACGGCCACCAGCAGTCGATCAAAGACTTCCTCATGCTCTTCGTCGCCGTCGCTGTAGCGCACCGTGACCTTGCCTTCGCCGACCTCGGCGCCGGCTACCTTGCAGCCCATCCGGATATCGAGCTTCTGCTTCTTGAACTCGCGCTGGGCGATCTTCGACATGTCGCGGTCGATTGCGGGCAGGAACTCGTCCATGGCTTCCAGCAGCACCGTTTCGGAACCGAGTCGACTCCAGACGCTGCCCATCTCCAGGCCGATCACGCCGGCGCCGATGACCCCGAAGCGTTCGGGCACCTCGCCGATCTCCAGCGCGCCGACGTTGTCGAGGATGTGCTCGTTATCGACCTCGACGTTCGGGATGGAAAACGGCACCGAACCCGCGGCCAGCACCACGTGTTGCGCGCTGGCGGTGTACTTGTCGCCCTCGTTGGGCGCAACCTCCACCTGGCGATCGGCGAACAGCTTGCCGCGACCGTTGACGAACTCGATCTTGTTGGCCTTGAACAACTGCAGCAGGCCCGTGTTGAGTTGCTTGACCGCCTTGCGCTTGCGATCGAGCATCTTCTCTACATCGATGGACAGTCCGTCGGTCCGGATTCCGTGCTCGGCGTAGTCGTGCTGGATGTGGTGAAAATGCTTCGAGGAATCCAGCAGCGCCTTGGACGGAATGCAGCCGACGTTCAGGCAGGTACCGCCCGGCGCGGGGTTGCCGTCCTCGCCCTGGCGGTCATCGATCAGCAGCGTCTTCAGGCCGAGCTGGGCTGCGCGGATGGCACCGGCGTAGCCCCCGGGGCCTCCGCCGATGAAGATGACGTCGAACTGGTTATCAGACATGGGTTTCGTCGATTGTTTGAGTGGGTTTCGTTTAGCCGAAGCGCCGGCCGCCGGCGTTTCGGGATCGGGTTGCGAAGGTCCGGTCGTCAGTATTCAGTTTTCAGTTTCCAGGAAACAAGCACCGTTATCGTCGCCCCGGCATTCCGGGGCGTGGGCTTCGATCGCTGAAAACTCGCAACTTAAAACTTCAAACTTTACTTCATAGCCCCAGCAGCATCCGCGCCGGGTCTTCGAGCGCTTCCTTGACCGCGACGAGGAACTGCACCGCGTCCTTGCCGTCGATGATGCGGTGGTCGTAGGACAGCGCGATGTACATCATCGGTCGCACGACCACCTCGCCGTCGATCGCCACCGGGCGCTCCTTGATCGCATGCATGCCGAGGATGGCGCTTTGCGGCGGATTGAGCAGCGGCGTCGACAGCAGCGAACCGAATACGCCGCCGTTGGTGATCGAGAACGTGCCGCCCTGCAGGTCTTCGAGCTGGATCTTGCCGTCACGCGCCTGGGTCGCGTACTCGGCGATCTGCGCCTCGATGTCGGCCAGGCCCATGCGGCCGGCGTCGCGCAGGATCGGAACCATCAGCCCGCGATCGGTCGAGACCGCGATGCCGATGTCCTGGTAGCCGTGGTAGACGATCTCGTCGCCATCGACGGAGGCATTGACCACCGGGTGCTTGTCGAGCGCCTCGCAGCAGGCCTTGACGAAGAACGACATGAACCCGAGCTTGACGCCGTGGCGCTTCTGAAACTCGTCCTTGTAGCGGCTGCGGATCTGCATCACCTCGTGCAGGTCGACCTCGTTGAACGACGTCAGGATCGCCGCGGTGTTCTGCGCCTCCTTCATGCGCTCCGAGATTCGCTGGCGCAGGCGCGACATCTTGACCCGTTCCTCGGGTCTCGGTCCGGCCGCGCCGCCGCCGGAGACATGCCGGAGAACATCGGCCTTGGTGATGCGCCCGTCACGCCCCGAACCGTCGATCTCGGACGGATCCAGGCCGTGCTCGGTGACCAGGCGGCGCACCGCCGGCGCGAGCTTGTCGATGCCTTCCGGGGTTTCGGGGGCTTCGGCCCCTTTCGACGATCCCGCGCTGCGCTCCGGCTCGCGCTCTTCGCGCTCGCTGGAGGCTCGACGATCCCCGGATTGCGCTTCCGAATCCGGTTCGCCTTCGTCGTCGGATGCTTCGGAGTCGTCGCTTTCTGCGGTTTCGCCCGACTCCTCCGCCTCGCCGGCTTCGCCCTCGGCAATCCGGCCCAGCAGCTGATCTGCGGTCACGGTTTCGCCTTCTTCGGCCTCGATGGACTCCAGCGTGCCATCGGCCGGCGCCGGAACCTCCAGCACGACCTTGTCGGTCTCGAGATCGACCAGGTTCTCGTCGCGCTTGACCGAATCTCCGGCCTTCTTGTGCCACTTGGCGACGGTCGCATCGGATACCGATTCGGGCAGGGTTGGAACCTTGACTTCAGTGCTCATGGATCATCCTTCGGAAAACTAGTTCGTGTGGATCGGGTTCGCTGTCGGGCGCCGTCAGTCCGATTTGCCGGGGTCGAGCTCCAGCGCTTCGCGGACCAGGCGCTTCTGCTGTTCGATATGGACCTGATAGTAGCCGACCGCCGGCGACGCCGACGGCTTGCGCCCGACGTAGTCGAGCGACTGGTTCTCGCCGATGCAGGCCTGGAGGTGGTGACGGATCTGGAACCACGCGCCCTGGTTCATGGGTTCTTCCTGGCACCAGACGACCTGATCGGCGCCCGCGTAGCGTTCCAGGATCTCGGTCAGCTCCTCGCGCGGGAACGGGTAGAGCTGCTCGACGCGCACGATCGCGGTGTGGCCGAGATCCGACTCGGCCTCGGCGCGCGCCTTCGCCAGGTCGAAATACACCTTGCCGGCGCAGAAGATCACGCGCCGGACCTGATCGGCATCGGGCGCCTGCGGGTCGTCGATGACGACGCGGAATCCACCGCTGGCCAGGTCTTCGAGGCTGGAGACCGAATCGCGGTGTCGCAGCAGGCTCTTCGGCGTCAACACGACGAGCGGTTTGCGGTACGGCCTCAGCATCTGACGCCGGATCATGTGGAAGAACTGGCTTGGCAGCGTCGGGATGCACACCTGGATGTTGTTGTCGGAGCACAGTTGCATGAAGCGCTCCAGCCTGGCCGACGAGTGCTCCGGGCCCTGGCCTTCGTAGCCGTGCGGCAGGTACATCACCAGCCCGCACAGGCGGCCCCATTTGGTCTCGCCGGAGGTAATGAACTGGTCGATGACGACCTGGGCACCGTTGACGAAATCCCCGAATTGCGCTTCCCAGATCACCAGTGAGCCGGGCTCGGCGGTGGCGTAACCGTATTCGAAACCGAGCACGGCTTCCTCGCTGAGCAGAGAGTCGATGATCGCGACATCGTGCCGGTCCCGGGCCAGCTCGGTCAGCGGCGTGATGTAGCGCCCATCGTCCTGGTTGTACAGCACCGCGTGGCGGTGGAAGAACGTTCCGCGGCCGGAATCCTGTCCGACCAGCCGCAGCCCGTAACCGGAATTCACCAGCCCGGCGTAGGCCATGGTTTCGGCGAATCCCCAGTCCATGGGCGCATCGCCGGCGGCCATCTTCGCGCGCGAATCGAGAATTCGCTGCACCTGCTTGTGCAGCTCGAAGCCTTCGGGCAGCGTGGTCAGTCGCTCCGACAACTCGCGGATGCGATCGATCGGCATGCTCGTGTCGGCTTCGGTGCGCCAGTCGGAATCCAGATACGGTGACCAGTCGACGGTGGTCAGCGCCTCTTCGCCCTCGGCCAGTTCGACCACCGTTTCCCCGGCATCGAGGCGATCGCGATAGCTCGACTGCCACTGCTCGAGCTGGTCCCGGTCGATCAGCCCTTCGTCGGTCAGGCGCTTCGAATACTGGGTGTAGACCGAATCGAGGTTGCGGATCGCGTCGTACATGCGCGGCTGGGTTGCGGCTGGTTCGTCGGCTTCGTTGTGGCCGAGCCGGCGATAGCAGACCAGGTCGATGACCACGTCCTTCTTGAACTCGCGGCGGAAATCGGCGGCCACACGGGTGACGAACAGCACCGCTTCGGGATCGTCGGCGTTGACGTGGAAGATCGGCGCCTGGACCATCTTGGCGACTTCGGTGCAGTACAGCGTCGAGCGCGCGTCCAGCGGATTGGACGTGGTGAAACCGATCTGGTTGTTGACCACGACATGGAACGTGCCGCCGACTTTGAATCCGCGGGCCTGCGACATGTTGAACAGTTCCATCCCCACGCCCTGACCGGCGAGAGCGGCATCGCCGTGGATCAGCACCGACAGCACCTGCTCGTGGCCCCAGTCCGACAGCCGGTTCTGCCGCGCCCGCGACGAGCCGGCGACGACCGGGTTGACGATTTCCAGGTGCGACGGGTTGAACGCCAGCGCCAGGTGCATCACGCCGCCCGGGGTGCGCACGTCGGAACTGAATCCGAGGTGGTACTTGACGTCGCCGGAACGCGCCGGATCGTTGTGCTGGATCTTGCCCTCGAATTCGGCGAACAGCTCGCGCGGCGACTTGCCGAGAATGTTCACCAGCACGTTGAGGCGGCCGCGGTGGGCCATGCCGACGACCATTTCGCGGATTCCCTGGCTGCCGGATTGCCGGATCAGCGTATCGAGCAGCGGAATCAGGCTTTCGCCGCCCTCCAGCGAGAAGCGCTTCTGGCCGACGTAGCGCGAGTGCAGGTATTTCTCCAGTCCTTCGGCGGCGCCGAGCTTCTCCAGCAGCCGCTTGCGGTCGTCGGCCGGCAGCCCGACGTGGCCGGCCGCTCGCTCCAGCCGTTGCTGCAACCAGCGGCGCTGGTTCGTATCGGTGATGTGCATGTACTCGATACCCACGCTTCCGCAGTAGGTGCGCTTGCAGATATCGATGATGTCGCCCAGCGGCAGCCGATCGGGCGCGGCCAGGCTGCCGGTATGGAACTCGGTGTCGAAGTCGGCTTCCGACAGCTGGTGGAAGCCCGGGTCGAGGTCAGGGACCTCGGGCCGCTCACTGAGATTCAGCGGATCGAGTCGGGCGCGTTGATGCCCGCGAACGCGATAGGCGTTGATCAGGCGGAGCACGCCGGCCTGCTTGAAATCCTCGGCAACCGGAGCGGCTGACGCGGGCTGCCGGGCCAGCGCCTGGAAGCGCGCCTCGATCAGGCTGTGGCGGGTGTCGTCGCCGGCACCGTCGAGCAGCGCGCCGAAGGTCTCGCGCCAGTAACCGGGCACGGAATCGGGGTCGTCGAGAAAATCCTCGTAGAGTTGCTCGACGTAGGCAGCATTGAGGCCGGACAGGTGCGATGCCCGGTATTGTCGTTCGAGATCGTCGGTCATCAGGAGAATCGCTAACCGGGGTTGCCGCAGGCCAATTGGCGATTATAACGGCTTGGCCGATTTCCAAAGGTCGTCTCGGCCGTCACGGTCGCACCAGTTCGCCCTGTTCGATGAGGTTTTCCACCAGCTTCAGCGCCGCCGGGTCCTCCGGCCAGGTCTCGATACGGTTGTTGCGGCATACCGACTGGGCGAAATCGGGCGGGCATTCCCACTGCTGGCCATTGACGAACAGCAGGCCCGAATCGCTCCACGCCACGCGGGTGCCGGGGGCGAAGACCAGCGGCGGCTCCGGATCGATCTCGGTGGTCTCGGGGTCCTCGTCGGTTTCCGGAGACCACTGCCGGTAGGCCGTCAGGGTGCGACCGAGCCAGCTGATCAGGGCTTCGTCCTCGAGCTGGACGGCCTGGGCCAGAAGTCGACGCGCGTGCTGCAACAGCGTCTGGTCGATCCGCTCGGCGCGTTCTGCATCGTATTTGAGCGGATTGAGACGCGGCAGCTGCGCTTCGTGTTCGCCGATGAACGCCGCCAGCTCGGACAGCAATTCCGCCGACGACGGTGCGCGCAACCCGACCGACCAGGTCTGGCTGTTCTGCTGCGCGATGCCGTGATGGGCAATGCCGCCGGGCACGTACAGCACGTCGCCCGGTTCGGCCACGCAGGTGTTCTCGGCCTTGAACTGGCGCAGGACGGCGAGCTCGAAATCCTCGTTGAGGTCGGGCTGGAAGCTCCCGGCCAGTTCCCACCTTCGGCTGCCTGCGGCCTGGGCCAGGAACACGTCGTAGGCATCCACGTGCGGGCCGACCGAGCCGCCGGGTCCGGCCTGGCTGACCATGATGTCGTCGAGCAGCCAGTTGGGCAGGAAACCGAAGGCCGACAGCAGCTCGGCGACCTGCGGGAATTTCTTGTCCATGTCCTGGACCAGCAGCGACTGGTACGGCCGGTCCAGCGACGGCAGCTCGTCTTCGGCGAACGGCCCGTATTCGAGGGTCCAGTCCAGGTTCTCGAACGAGCCGACGACCAGGCGCGATCCGAGTTCGCCGTCCGAGGCCGCTGCGGCCATCTGGTCGATACCCAGTGCCGCCGGCTTGAGCCAGCCGCGGATCAGCAGCGGCTTGTGCTGCCAGAATTCATCGAGGAAGCGGCGTGCATCGAAGCCGTTCCACTCGACCAGGTCGAGGTTTTTCATGTAAATCGCCCGATGGCGCGGGCCATTTCGGCGGCATTGCCGGTGTATCCGGCCGGCGTCAGCGCCTTGAGCCGCTCGCGCTCGGCGGGCGGCAGTTCGAGGCCCTCGACGAAAGCGGCGATCTCGTCGGCGCCGATCCGGCGCCCCCGGGTCAAGTCCTTGAGTTTCTCGTAGGGCGCCTCGACGCCGTGAACGCGCATCACGGTCTGGATGGCTTCGGCCAGCACTTCCCAGGCGCTGTCGATGTCGGCGGCGATGCGCACCGGGTCGGCTTCGATGCGGCCCAGGCCGCGCAGGATGGAGTTCCACGACAGCAGGCAATAGCCGAACGCCGATCCCAGTGAACGCTGCACCGTCGAGTCGGTCAGGTCGCGCTGCCAGCGGGAAACGGGGAGCTTTTCGGCCAGATGGGCAAGCACCGCGTTGGCCAGGCCGATGTTGCCTTCGCCGTTCTCGAAATCGATCGGGTTGACCTTGTGCGGCATCGTCGAGGAACCAACTTCACCGGCGACCGTCGACTGCTTGAAATACCCCAGCGAAACGTAGCCCCAGGCGTCGCGGGCGAAATCCAGCAGCACCGTATTGACCCGGATCAGCGCGTGCGACAGCTCGGCGATCATGTCGTGCGGCTCGATCTGCGTCGTGTAGGGATTCCAGATCAGCCCGAGGTCCTCGACGAACCGGCGCGCCACCGTTGGCCAGTCGATTTCCGGACACGCCGCCAGGTGCGCGTTGAAATTGCCGACCGCGCCGTTGAGCTTGCCGCTGATCTCGACCCGGGCCAGTTGACGACGCTGGCGCCGCAGGCGGAACACGATGTTGGCGATTTCCTTGCCCAGCGTGGTCGGCGAGGCGCTCTGGCCGTGGGTGCGCGACAGCATGGCGAGCTCGGCGTTGGCCGTCGCCAGCGATTCGAGCCGGGCGTCCAGTTCGGCCAGCGCCGGGTCCATGACCTCGACCAGCGCGCGCTTGAGGATCAGCCCGTAGGCGAGGTTGTTGATGTCTTCCGAGGTGCAGGCGAAGTGCACCAGCTCGCGCTTCCCGGCCAGCGCGGCGCGCTCGGCCATGCGCTGCTTGATCCAGTATTCGACGGCCTTGACGTCGTGGTTGGTCTCGCGCTCGATCTGCTTGACCGCCGCGGCGTCGTCGGCATCGAAGTCGCGCTCCAGCCGATCGAGAAACGCCGCGTCCTCGGCATCCAGCGGGCCGAGTGCCTCGAAGGATTCGAGCGCGGCCAGATGCCGGAACCAGGCCAGTTCGACAGCCACCCGGTGCCGGATCAGGCCGGCCTCGGAGAACAGCTCGGCCAGCGGCTCGAGGCGTGCGGCATAGCGGCCGTCCAGCGGTGACAGGGCGTTCAGGGTTTCAGCGTGCATGACCGGATGCGCGGGGGGAGAAGAGAACGGATGATACCGTCAAGGTCCGGCCGGTGGGGCGGCCGGGTCGGCGGGAGTGGGCTCGGGCGCGTCCGGTTCGGGTTCCGGCACGATTTGCTCGAAACGATGCACCAGCGCCAGCACGCCGAAGCGGCTGGAATCGAAATATTCGAGCCGGCCCGGCTGGATGACCCGCGATTGCTGCAGGCGGTGAAGGACCCACTCGCGTTGTTCGGCATCGGGCGGGGAAGCGGAGCGCGCTGCGCTGCCGGCAAGCCGGTTCGGGTCGTCGTCGGCCGCCGTGCCGTCCAGGCCGGCGTCGCGCTGTTGCCAGACCAGTTCCAGGTCCAGGTGCAAGAACTGGCGCTGGCGCAGTCGGGCGCTGCCGTCGAATCGATACCGGTGCAGCCGCGGCGGGCGGGGACGGAACAGTCGCTTGTACCGAAGTTCGCCGTCTTCGGAAAGGGCGACGGGGATTCGCAGATCGACCGGAATCCAGGGCGGGGCGATTGCCCGCTGCGGCGCGCGCGTGGCGACCGGGGCCTGATCGTGCAGGCGCAGCCGGGGCGTCGGTCGGCGCGGCTCGGCTTGCTGGGTCCAGGACCGCGTCAGGAGTATCTCGTGGTCCGGCGAAGCGATCAGTCGATCCAGCGTTCGCTGCATCACCGGCGACAGGTCGCCCAGCGCCGAGTAGGCCGGTGGGATCGGTTGCAACCGGAATCGCTCGGATTCCAGGTAGGGGGTTGCTTGGTCGACTTCCGGTCGTGGCGGCGGAAACGGCAACAAGCGCCGCATCGAACGCCATGCGGCGTCGGCGAAGCGGTTGGCCTCGGCCACCAGCAGCGGATCCGTGACGTCGGTGAAGTCGGCCGGGTCCGTGGCCGGCAGCCGGTCCGAGTCGCCGGTGATGTGGGCGAATGCGAGCAGTTCGACGCGATAGACCGGCGGCAACTCGATGGCTTGGGCGTCCCCGTCCGGTCCCGGGACGCGCTGCGCCTGGGCGAAGGCGCAGATCATCAACGCCAGCAGGGCCGGGAGCGCCCGACCCGGCATCCGGGGCAATGGCAACGGGCGATTCATGCGCTGGAGTGTATCCCGTCTGCCGGCGCCAGGCGCGCGATCAGGTCCTCGGCGACGCTGAGCCGGTCTTCCAGCGCGTCGTATTCGCCGGCGATGCGCAGCCGGTCCTGCGCCGGCAGCGAGTAGGTATGCGATTCCTTCTGGATCATCCGGACCAGTTCGCCCATGTCGATCGCCGGCTTGGCGGTGAATTCGATGCGCCCGCCGGCGGGACCGACCTCGAGCTTGCGAATGCCCAGCGCCCTGGCCTTCAGGCGCAGTGCGGCCGCCGTGAACAGATTGCGGACCGGCTCCGGCAGCAGCCCGAAGCGATCGATCATCTCGACCTGGAGCTCGTGCAGCTTCCGGTCGGTCCTGGCCTGTGCGATGCGCTTGTAGAGCACCAGCCGTTGGTGGACGTCGGGCAGATAGTCGTCCGGGATCATCGCCGTGACGTGCAGGTCGACTTCGGAGGCCACGTCGACCGGATCGTCCAGATCGGGCTCGCGCCCGGCTTTCAGCGCCTCGACGGTGCGGTCCAGCAACTCCGAGTACAGCTGGAAGCCGATCGCCTCGATCTGGCCCGACTGGCCCTCGCCCAGCAGTTCGCCGGCGCCCCGGATCTCGAGATCGTGGGTCGCCAGCGTGAAGCCGGCGCCGAGCTCCTGCAGCGACTGGATGGCTTCGAGGCGCTTGCGCGCATCGGTGGTCATGGCTTTCCACGGTGGCGTGACCAGGTAGGCGTATGCCAGGTGGTGCGAGCGGCCAACGCGCCCGCGCAGTTGGTGCAGCTGGGCCAGTCCGAACTTGTCGGCGCGGTTGATGATGATGGTGTTGGCCGTCGGCACGTCGATGCCGTTCTCGATGATCGTGCTGGCGATCAGCAGGTTGATGCGACGCGCGTAGAAGTCGCGCATGGTCTTTTCCATTTCCCCGGGCGGCATCTGGCCGTTGGCGATGCCGATGCGGGCACGCGGGAACAGCTCGGCCAGTTCGGCCGCCATGCGCGCCTGGGAGCGGACGTCGTTGTGCAGGAAATACACCTGCCCGCCGCGCTGGAACTCGCGATTGACGGCGTCGCGGATGGTCGCGGTATCCCATTCGGAGACGAAGGTCTTGACCGCCATCCGGCGCGACGGCGGCGTGGCGATGATCGACAGCTCGCGCAGCCCGGTCATCGACATGTTCAGGGTGCGCGGGATCGGCGTGGCCGTGAGCGTGAGCAGATCGACCTCGGCGCGCAGCTTCTTGAGCTGCTCCTTCTGGCGCACGCCGAAGCGCTGCTCCTCGTCGACGACGATCAGGCCGAGGTCCTTGAAGCGGATGTCCTTCTGCAGCAGCCGGTGGGTGCCGATGACGATGTCGATGGTGCCGTCGCCGATTCCTTTCAGGGTCGCTTCGGCCTGCTTGCTGCCGCCGGTTCGCGACAGCAGCGCCACGTTGACCGGCCAGTCCGCGAAGCGGTCGGCGAAGGTTCGATAGTGCTGCTCGGCAAGCAGCGTGGTCGGCGCCATCAGCGCCACCTGGCGGCCCCCGTCGGTGACCGCGAAGGCGGCCCGCAGCGCGACTTCGGTCTTGCCGAAGCCGACATCGCCGCAGACCACCCGGTCCATCGGCTGAGCCGCGCGCAGGTCGGCCAGCACCGCCTTGATGGCGGTCTGCTGGTCGTCGGTCTCCTCGAACTCGAAGCCGGCCGCGAAGCGCGCATACATGCCTTCGTCGAATTCATAGGCGTGGCCCGAGCGCGCCGCGCGCCGCGCCTGCAGGTCGAGCAGTTCGGCGGCCACGTCGCGGACCTTTTCGGCGGCCTTGCGCCGGGTCTTCTTCCAGCGCTCCGATCCGAGCCGGTTCAGCGCCACCGCATCCGGGTCGGCGCCGGTGTAGCGGCTGACCAGGTGCAGGTCGGTCACCGGAACGTAGAGCTTGTCGCCCTCGGCGTACTCCAGGGTCAGGAACTCGCCCACGGTGTCGCCGACGTCGAGCACTTCCAGGCCGAGGTAGCGGCCGATGCCGTGCTCCAGATGCACGACCAGCGCGCCCTCGGCCAGGTCGGCGAGACTGCGCACGATGCTCTCGGGATCCTGGCCGGTCTTGCGCTCGCGTCGTCGGGTCCGGGTATGGCCGGGGAACAGCTCGGACTCGGTCAGGATCTCGATGCCGTCGCCGGGCAGCCGGCAGCCGGCCGAGAACGGCAGCACGGCCAGCGCCAGCGGATCGCTGCCGCTGACGAACGCGGCCCAGGATTCGAGCACACGCGGCCGGATGCCCTGGCGCTTGAGGTTGGCCTGGATGAGTTCGCGTCGGCCCGCCGTATCGGCGGCCAGCAGCACGCGCATGCCGGCTCGGTCGAGGCGTTCGGCCGCGCGTTCCGGCGCGTGATCCAGGTCCAGCGGCTCGGGCGGCTCGAACGTTGCGCGGGCCGGCTTGCGTTGAGTGACGCGGATATCGGCGCGCCGCTTCAACGCGGCACCGAGTTCCGCGGCGTCCAGATACAGCTCCGACGGCGTCAGCGGCGGTCGCTGGCGGTCGCCGCGGCGCTGCTCGAATCGTTGTTCGACCTGCTCGGCGAAGTCGACCGCCGCCGGCTCGCAGCCGGCCAGCGTGACCAGCCGCGACTGCTGCGGCATGTAGTCCAGCAGCGTCGAGGTGCGCTCGAAGAACAAGGGCAGATACTGCTCCAGTCCCTGGCCGTGAATGCCGTCGCCGACTTCCTGATAGGTCTGGGCGTGCCGCAGGTCCACGTCGAAGCGATTGCGGAAGCGGCGCCGGAATTCCTTGCGCGCGGCCTCGTCGAACGGATACTCGCGCCCGGGCAGTAGTTCGACTCGCTCGAGCCGCTCGATCGAGCGCTGCGTTTCCGGGTCGAAGGCGCGGATCGAATCGATCTCGACGTCGAGCAGCTCGATCCGGTAGGGCGTTTCGGTGCCCATGGGCCAGAGATCGAACAGCGCGCCGCGCACCGCGAACTGGCCGGGTTGCCAGACCTGATCGGATTGCTCGTATCCGGCGTCGGTCAGGCGCGCGCGGAAGCCGTCCAGATTCAGCTCGTCGCCGACGCGGAAATCGACGCTGCGCCCGGCCAGGAATTCGATCGGAGCGAGTCGCTGCATCACCGCGTTGACCGGCGCGATCACGACGCCGCGGTCGCGGCCGGGCAGTTCGGCCAGTACTTCCAGTCGCCGCGACACCAGGTCGGGATGCGGCGAATACAGATCGTAGGGCAGGATTTCCAGGTCCGGAAACAGCATCGCGCCCGGACCGTCGAGGTGGTTGATGTCGTCGCGCAGCCGGCGCGCGGCATAGCCGTCGGGCGCGACCGCGAGCACCGGTCCGCCGGCGCGTCGTCCCAGCGCGGCCAGCGCCAGCGCCAGCGCGAGGCCGTCGAGTTCGGGCCACTGCCCGGAGGCGCCGCGCGGCGGATCGAGTACGGAGAACGCTTCGGACATGGCGGGTGCGGCGATCGGGGCGACAAACCCCGCATTCTACCGCCGGGCAGCGAAACGACCGGATCGATTATGCTGCCGGCTCGCTCAACCGGGAAGCCGCTTGCATGCAGCAGGATTCGAAAGTCGCCGTGATCACCGGCGCGGGTTCCGGCCTCGGCGCCGCGATGGCCCGACGCTTCGCCGACGCCGGCTGGCGAGTGATCGTCACCGATCAGCACGCTGCGCGCGCCGAGGTCGTGGCCGGCGAGCTCGAAGGCCGGGGTCACGCGGCGCGCGCGCTGAACGTGACCGACTCCGACCAGTGGCGCGCGCTGGCCGAGTTCGTCGATGCAGATTACGGCCGCATCGACGCCCTGGTCAACAACGCCGGCGTGGCCACCGGCGGCATGCTCGGCGAAACGCCGCTGGAGGACTGGCAGTGGGTGCTCGACATCAACCTGATGGGCGTGGTTCGCGGCTGCCATGAGTTCGTCGATCGCTTCCGGCGACAGGGCTCCGGTCATGTCGTCAACGTCGCTTCATGGGCCGGACTGGCCGGCGCCCCCGGCATTACTTCCTACGGCACCGCCAAGGCCGCCGTGGTGTCGTTCTCCGAGATGCTGCGCGCGGAGCTCGAGCCGGTCGGCGTCAGGGTCTCGGTTTTGTGTCCGGCGTTCGTCAAGACCGCGCTGACCGAGACCATGCGCGCGCCTGACGAGAGTTACGCCGCGCGCGTGCAGCGCTGGATGGAAAAATCCGGGATCAGCGCAGAGGACGTTGCCGAGGTCGTGTTCGAGGCCACGCAAAGCGGTCGTTTCCTGCTGCTCACGCATCCGGAAACCCGATGGCAGTACCGACTCAAGCGGCTGTTTCCGGGTCTGTACCACAAGCTGCTGATGCGCACGATGCGAAAGATGTTTCCCGATGGCGGTGCGGCGAAATAGCCGCTCGATCCCGATCGCGGATGCGGGGTATCTCGTCCCGGTCGCGTGTCGTCGCGCTGGCTGCGCTGGTGAAGTCGGTTTCCGAGCGCATCCTCCGGTGACCCCCACCTAGCACGGGCGACACCGGTGCCCACAGAACCGTCCAGCGGCTCTCAGTAGCCGCGTTGCTCGCGAATCGTCTCGAACGCCTTCCGGATCTCCCGGGTCTTTTCCTCGGCTACCGGCCGCATGCTGTCGGGCAGACCGCGCGCGGCCAGTTTGTCCGGATGGTGTTGGCTCATCATGCGTCGATACGCCTTCTTGACCTCGGCATCTTCCGTTTCCGGATCCACGCCCAGCGTCGCGTAAGCGGCTTCGAGGCGGTCCGGGCCGGATTCCGCGCCGGTGGACCCGCGCAGCATCGCTTCGAGGCGTTCGAGGTCCGCCTCGGACATTCCCAGTTCGCGGGCGATCCGCACGAACAGGGCGTGCTCCTCCGGATGCACGACGCCGTCGGCGGTGATCGCCGAGAGCTGCACCTCGACGAAGAACTGCAGCAGAGCCGGGCTGCGGCCGGCGACGGCGCGCAGCCCGGCCAGTTCGGCATCCAGGTCGAATCCGTCCGCCTTGCCGCGGCGAAACGCCTGCTGTGCCGTCTGCCGCTGTTCGCGCGACAGGGCAAGGCGCGAAAAGAAGCGCTCGGCGACCCGGATCTCGTCGTCGGTCACCCGGCCATCGGCCTTGCACAGCGCGCCCATGACCGCGAACGTGGACTCGAGAAAGCGTGCCCGGACCGCGTCCAGGCCCCGCGCGAACAGGCGCGTGAGCAGCATTCGCGCGAGCGCACCGCCGATGAAGGCGCCGGCCAGCGCGCCGGGAATGCCGGCAAGGAACAGGCCCAGCAGGCCGCCGATCAGTACGAACAGGAGCATGTCGCGACGGTCAGCCCAGCTCGGCCAGCAGGTCGGCCTGATGCGCCTCGGTCAGCGGGTTGATCAAGGCGTCGAGTTGTCCGGCGAGGATGTTGTCGAGGTCGTACAGCGTGATGTTGATCCGGTGATCGGTGACCCGGCCCTGGGGGAAATTGTAGGTGCGGATGCGTTCGGAGCGATCGCCGGAACCGACCTGCAGCTTGCGGTCGGCGGCCTGCGCCGACTGCTGCCGGCTGCGTTCGGCTTCCAGCAGCCGGGCGCTGAGCAGGCTCAGGGCGCGCGCCTTGTTCTTGTGCTGGGAGCGTTCGTCCTGGCATTCGACGACGATGCCCGAGGGCAGGTGCGTGATGCGGATCGCCGAATCGGTGGTGTTGACGTGCTGGCCGCCGGCGCCGGAGGAGCGGAAAGTGTCGATCCGCAGATCGTTGGGGTCGACGTGGACTGCGTCGACCGCGTCGACCTCGGGCAGGATCGCGACCGTGCACGCCGAGGTGTGGATGCGCCCCTGCGACTCGGTTTCCGGCACGCGCTGGACCCGGTGCGTGCCGGACTCGAACTTGAGCCTGGAGTAGGCGCCCTTGCCGACGATCCGGGCAATGATCTCGCGCCAACCGCCAACCTCACCGGATTGCCCGGACAGGATCTCGATGCCCCAGCCCTGCGATTCGGCATAGCGGCTGTACATGCGCAGCAGGTCGCCGGCGAACAGCGCCGCCTCCTGGCCGCCGGTGCCGGCGCGGATCTCCAGGAACAGGTTGCGCTCATCATTCCGGTCGCGCGGCAGGATCAGCGTTCGCAGCCGCCGATCCAGGCGCGCACGCTCGGTCTCGACCTCTGCGAGCTCCTCGTCGGCCATGGCTCGCATCTCGGCGTCCGACTCCCGGGCCAGTGCGCGCGCTTCGGCCTCGCGCGTGTCCAGCGACTGCAGTGCAGACCAGGTTTCGACGATGGATTGAAGCTCGGAATACTCGCGCGAGAGGTCGGCGAACTTTCTCGAGTCCGACGCGGCATCCGGCTGTGCCAGCAGGCGCTCGAGCTCCTCGAAGCGCTCGACCGCCTGCTCCAGCCTGCGTTCGAGGCCGGTGTTCATTCCGGGGCTCGGCCCGCGGGCCCCGAAGGCGCCGTTCGAGCGCCAACGGACCCGCCGTCCGTGGTCGTGACGGACGTTCCTGCCGACGTTTCGGCGCGTGCGCCGGTCATGCGGTCGAGCTCAAGACGAGCGCCCCTCCGGTTCGTCCAGCAGCAGCTTGCGCGCCGCCGACATCAACTCGTCGTCGGTCAATTCTGCAGCGCGACGGACCTGCATGCTGGGCGCGTGCAGCAGGCGATTGGTCAACCGGTGGCCGAAGCGCGACAGGACTTCCTCGGCGTCGCGCCCGGCGGCCAATTCCCTGCGCGCCTGGTCGAGCAACAGGTCGCGCTGATCGAACGCGCGGTCGCGCAGGGACTTCAGCGTTTCACCGGCCGCGTGCAGGTTGAGCCAGCGCTGGAACGCCTCGGACTGGCCGTCGACAATGCGCGTGGCCTCACCCAGCGCCTCGGATCGCTTGCGGTGTCCGTGCTCGGCAATCTCGCGCAGGTCGTCGACCGTGTAGAGATACGCGTCGCCGAGCCTGGCGACCGACGGCTCGACGTTGCGCGGCACCGACAGGTCCAGCACGAACATCGGCTGCTGGCGCCGACTGGACAGCGCGGCGCGAACCATGTCCTGCTTGACCAGCGGGACGGCGCTGGCAGTGCACGCGATGACGACATCGTGCGACGGGAGTTCGGCGGCCAGCCGATCGAGCGAAACCGCGCGCGCCTGAAATTGATCGGCCAGCGCCTCGGCGCGGTCCAGGCTCCGGTTGCAGATCGTCAGCGACTGCATGCCCTGGCCGACGAAGTGGCGAGCGCAGTCCTCGATCATCTCGCCGGCGCCGATCATCAGCGCCGACAGTTTTTCGACCTGGCCGAAGATCTGGTGGGCGAGTTTCAGCGCCGCAAACGGCAGGGTCACCGGATTGTGGCCGATGCCGGTTTCCGACCGCACCAGCTTGGAGGTCTGGAACGCGTTCTGAAACAGCCGGTCGAGGATCGTGCCCAGCGTGCCGTGGTCCTGGGCGCTCTGCCAAGCCTGTTTGACCTGACCGACCACCTGCGGCTCGCCGAGCACCATGGAATCCATCCCGGACGTGACCCGCAGCAGGTGCGCCACTGCCTTGCGTTGCTCGAGCGTGAACAGGTAGCGCTGGAACTCACCGGCCCGCGCCCCGTGCCACACGTGGATCCAGTCGGCGATGGCCAGCGCGCTGCCATCATCTCCCGATGCATAAAGTTCTGTACGATTGCAGGTGCTGACGATCGCGCATTCGCGAATGCCTTTCACCTCGTTCATCGACCGCAGCGCCTCACCGAGTCGCTCGGGCGTGAACGCCAACCGCTCCCGTATTTCCACGGGAGCCGTCTGATGACTCAGTCCAAGGGCGAAAACCGACATGAAGGTAATTGGATCGACAAAATCCGAGATTGTCCAAGCTTTCGCGACCCAGTTCAAGATCGCGGCGCTTATGGTACCCCTGCTGGCTACCGGTTGCGCTGCCAATCGTAGTATCGATGTCACCGAATCCGCCGAAACGCGCGCGGTGGTGGCCGACGCGCGTCGGGCAGCCGAGATCGGCGAGCTCGCCTATGCGCTGGAATTGCTGATGCCGGTTCTCCCGGATCTACGGGACCCGCATCCCGCCAGCCAGGCCGCGCAGCTGGCGGTCGCCGTGGAGGACTGGCCGGCGGCGCTGGAGGCGGCGGCGCGCTGGACCGAACTGGCGCCCGGTTCGCGGCAGGCCGCGCAGATCGCTCTGCTTGCCGATCTGCGTCTTGGCCGGGTCGACTCGGCCGCCGGGCGGCTCTACGACGAACTGATCGCGACGGCCGATGATCGCGACTCGGCCTGGCGGGACGCGACACTGGTGCTGGCCCGCGCCGGGGATGCGTCGCTGGCCGAGCGCGTGCTGCGTCAGGCTCTTTCACGTGCACCGGCCATCGCTCCCGGATTCGACGACTACCTCAACAGCCGGATCGCTGCGGCGCTGGACCAGCGCTCGAGAGCCTATGAACTGGCCGAGCGAGCGTATCGAGCCGAGCCCGGTTACCAGCGGGCCTTCTGGGCGGCGCGGCTGGCGCGGTCGCAGGTGCGTCCGGATGCCGCGCTGGCGTGGTTCGAAGCGGCGGCCGAACATCGTCCCGACGACCCCTTGGCCTTGATGGGGCGGGTCGAGATGCTGCGGGGGCTCGATCGACCCGGGCGGGCGCTCGAGCTGCTCTCCGATGCGCCCGACGATGCGGAGCTGCTGTACACGCGCGGCATTCTCGAGCATGAACT
This sequence comes from uncultured Halomonas sp., assembly GCA_964415285.1. Lineage (GTDB taxonomy): Bacteria > Pseudomonadota > Gammaproteobacteria > Xanthomonadales > Wenzhouxiangellaceae. The sequence goes on from CAYPZP010000010.1 coordinate 35,066, forward strand.
CGGTCGGCTGGCTGCCGCGGGCGCAACCTGGCAGCGCCTGGCGGATCTCGATCCGGCACCTGCCGGTGCCCGTCATGCCTGGCTGACTGCGCTGCTCGCCGAACTGCTGGAGATGAACCTGCGAGCCGAGGCCTGGTACGAGCGTGTCGAGGGAGCGTTCCGCCCGCGTGCGGACTTGCGCCGGGCGGCGGTCATGGCGCGGGAAGGAGGCACCGACTCGGCCCGCGAGGTGCTGGCCGAGCTGCGCCTCGGTGCCGACCCCGACATCCGCGAGCGTGCCTGGCTGCTGGAGTCGGGCATCCTCGTGGAAGCCGACCGGGCGGCGCAGGCGATCGAGATTCTCAGCGAGGCGCTGGCGCAGTTGCCTGGCAGCGAGGACCTGCTGTACTCGCGGGCGATGGCGGCAATCGGCCTCGATGAGCTTTCGCTCGCCGAACAGGACCTGCGCGCGATCATCCAGAACGATCCGGACAACGCGATCGCCTTGAACGCACTCGGGTATACGCTTTCCGACCGCACCGACCGCCAGCGTGAGGCGTTGCGCCTGATCGAAACGGCGCTGGAACTGGAGCCCGACAACCCGGCCATTCTCGATTCGATGGGGTGGGTGCTGTTCAAGCTCGGTCGCCCCGACGAAGCGCTTGGCTACCTGGAGCGGGCCGCTGCCGCCGAGCCGCATCCGGAGATCGTCGCGCATCTGATCGAGGTGCTGTGGGTGCTGGATCGGCGCGATGACGCGCTGGCCTGGGTCGAGCGCATCGGAAGCGGGTTCGACGGCGAAGCGGTCTACGACGACACGCTCGAGCGGCTCGGGATCGACTGATGCGCCGATGGGGCGTCAGCGCGCTGGTGCTGCTGCTGGCGGCCGGCTGCGCCACGCGCGAGCCGCGACCCGAAGGCGAATGGCTGGCCGAACGCCAGGCCTGGTTCGCCGGGCATCCGGGCTGGTCGGTCAGCGGCCGGCTGGGGCTGTCCGACGGGGATCGCGGCGGCACGCTGTCGATGCGCTGGCGTGCCGAGGGCGAGCGCCACGAGGTGTTGTTGAGAACGGTGGCCGGCGGGCGCCAGTGGCGGCTGGACATGGAGCCCGGGCATGCGGTGCTGACCGGCAGCGACATCGGAACGCTGGTGGGCCCGGATCCCGACGCGTTGGTCGAGCAGGCGGTCGGCTGGCCGATTCCCGTGCGCTGGATGAGCCGCTGGTTGCGCGGATTGCCGGCGCCGGCCGGGGCAACCGCGCGGTATGCCGAAGACGGCGCGCTCGCCGGGCTGGAATGGCAGGAATGGTCGCTGGCGTTCCAGCGCTGGCGCGAGCTCGACGGGAGCGGCGTGTTGCTGCCGGCGCGGGTCGAGGCGCGAAATCCGCCGTATCGGGTGCGGGCGGCCCTGTCGGGTTGGCGGTTCGACCCGCCGGAAACGGCCCGCTGAGGCCGTGCGTTGCGCACCGGGCTCGGCGAGTCGTTATAATTTTCGACCGAAAGACGCAAATG
>CAYPZP010000011.1:0-35227 GCA_964415285.1 uncultured Halomonas sp.
CGGTTTCCTGCCCGACGATCAGGTCCACGTGCTGTGGGAGGTCAACCTCTCGAATGGCCACACCGAGCGCATCGGCCAGACCGGGTTCATCGACATGGAAGGTCTGGCCCTGTCGCCCGACGGCACGCTCTACGGCGCCGATGACGAAAGCAAGACACTGGTGACGATCAACACCGCCAACGGCTCCTCGAGCCCGGTGGGCGGCCTGATCGGCAATATGCGCATGCCCATCGTCGATCCGCTCGATATCGGCATGACGTTCACCTGCGACGGCGAACTGCTGCTGGTTTCGGACTACGAACAGACGCTGTTCATCGCCGACCTGGAAACCGGCGAACTGAGCCGGATCGGCGATCCGGGCGATCTCGGTGCGCCGATCACGGGAATGGCGGCCTGGGGCGATCAGCTGTTCGGCATCGGCCAGGGCGTGCGCGGGATCGACGGCCAGTTCAGCGCCGATTCCCCCAACCTCTACCGCATCGACCGCGAAAATGGGACAGCCGAACTGATCGGCCCGCTGGGCAGTGCCGTGTTGCCCTACGCCAACGCCGGACTGGCGTTCGATGGCGAAGGCGGCCTGTGGGCGCTGACCGACCGCCGCGAGAACGGCGTGCCGGATATCGCCTCGGAGGTTCTGAACATCGACCCGGAAACCGGCCTCGCCCAGAAGACCGCCGATGCCGAGCTGGTGGGATTCGAATCGCTTGCGATTACCGGCCCCGGTGGTTGCGAACCGCTCGGTAACGGGCCCGATCCGCAGCCGGCCGCTCCGGTGCCGGCGACCGGACCCCTTTCCTTGATCGCGCTGATCCTGATGCTGCTCGGTGTCAGCGGCTGGACGCTCTGGACTCGCCAGCGCTAGAATAGCGATCCCGTCTGGCTCCGTGGAGTGACCTAATGGCCGGCATCAGTCCCTGGCAACTACTGATCGTTCTTCTGATCGTCCTGCTGATTTTCGGCACCAAGAAGCTGCGCAATGTCGGCGGAGATCTCGGTTCCGCGATTCGCGATTTCCGCAAGGGAATGAACGACGGCGAGGACGGAGAGGACCGCGACAAGGAGACGGACGAGTCGACCGGATCGAGCGACTCGACCGACTCGATCGAAGCGAAGGACTCCGACTCCCCCGACAGCAAGTCCTGAGTTGTGGGCGGCGTCGGTTTTACCGAGATGCTGCTGCTGGCAGTCATCGCACTGATCGTCGTCGGCCCCCAGAAGCTCCCCCGAATCGCCCGCACGCTGGGCCACCTCACCCGCCAGGCGCGTAATGCATGGCAGGGTTTGCAGTCCGAGCTTCAGGCCGAGCTCGACGCCGAGCACAACCGGAAGATCATGGATTCGACCCGCGAGATGATGGAAAAGGCCACGGGGCGCTCCGACACCGACAACCAGGCATCGGACAAGCGAACCGACGGCGCGGAGGAGGCCGGTGAGCGAAGCGAACGGAGCTGATCAGGAACTCTCGCTGATCGATCATCTGCTGGAGCTGCGAAACCGCCTGATCCGGGCCGTGGCAGCCATCGCAGTGGTCATGATCGCGATGGTGCCGTTTGCGCGCCAGCTGTATTCGATCGTGTCCGAGCCGCTGGTTTCGCGTCTTCCGGAAGGCGCAAGCATGATCGCCATCGACGTCGCCTCGCCGTTCTTCGCGCCGTTCAAGCTGGTGCTCATCCTGGCACTCCTGGTGGCCATGCCATATGTGATCTACCAGGTCTGGGCGTTCGTCGCTCCCGGCCTCTACCAGCACGAAAAGCGAATCGCCAAGCCGCTCCTTGGCGCCGCCACGGTGCTGTTCTATCTCGGCTGCCTGTTCGCCTATTTCATCGTCATGCCGGTGGTGTTCGGTTTCATCACCAAGATTGCCCCGGAAGGCGTTGAGGTCATGACCGATATCAATCGGTATCTGGATTTCGTGCTGGTGATGTTCCTGGCGTTCGGCCTGTCGTTCGAGGTGCCCGTGGTGACCGTGGTGCTCGTGGCGATCGGCGTGGTGACGCCCGACGGGCTGGCCAAGGCGCGCGGCTACGTGGTCGTCGGCGTGTTCTTCGTCGCCATGCTGATCACGCCACCGGACATGATCTCGCAGACGCTGCTGGCGCTGCCGGTCTGGGCGCTGTACGAACTCGGGATCGTATTCTCTCGAATGGTGCAGCCGCGATCCGAGGACGAGTCCGAGTCCGACGAAGCCTCCGACCCGCGCTGATCGTTCGAAGATTCGTTTCGCTCAGGGGCTTGCCCGCAGCGCGGCGTTGACGATCTCGCCGACGTCCGGACTCAGGCCCTGGACGCCGGCAATCCGCTCGAGTTCGCGGTACATGCTGGTGCGGCGCGCTTCATCGTAATCGGCCCATCGATTGAAGACCGAAACCAGCCGAGCCGCCACCTGGGGGTTGAGACGATCGAGGTCGCGCACGACCCGACCCACCAGCGCGTGACCGGCGCCGTCGGCGCGATGGAAAGCGACCGGATTGAACATGCCGAATGCGCCGATCAGCGAGCGCACCTTGTTCGGGTTCTTGAGCGAAAACGCCGAATGTTCCATCAGGCGTTCGACGCGCTCGACGGTCTCACCGGTTGCCACCTGCGCCTGAACCGCGAACCACTTGTCCATGACCAGCGGGTTGTCGGCGTGGCGTTTTTCGAAATCGGCCAGCAGATCGTCCGAACCCCGGATGCGCGCGTGGACCATTGCCGCCAGCGCGGCGAACCGGTCGGTCATGTTGTCGGCCTCACGGTACGCCGCCACGGCCGCCTTGCAGGCCGACTCGTCGCCGGCGGCCACCAACAGTCCCTGCAGCGTGTTGGCAAGACTGCGCGCGGCCACCGCATCGGGCGTGAAGCGCCACGGCGCGCTGGGGCGGAACGCGTCGAGCTGACGCTGCATCGGCTCGCGCAGCGCAGACACCAGCTCGTCGCGAAGGGCGACGCGCGCGGTGTGGATCGCATCGACCGGCACCGGCTTGTATTGCTGCGCCATCTCGCTCTCGCTGGGCAGCTGCAACAGCGCCGCGGAGAGCGCCGGATCGTCGCCGGCTTGCTCGACGATGTTGCGCCAGGCCGAAATCAGCAGCTCCGGCGAAGGCAACGAACCGCCGTCGCTGTGGACGGCAATGCCGCGGTCGAGCATGCGCGCGGCAAAACGCCGTCCGGCGCTCCAGCGCGCCACCGCGTCGGGATCGAACGCCAACAGCGTCGCCAGGTCGTGGTCGCTGGATTCATGCTCGACCTGAACCGGGGCCGAGAATCCTCGATTGATCGACAGCACCGGCTGGGCGTCCAGCCCGGTGAATCGGATCTCCGTCTCGCGCTGGCGCAGTTCAACGCGGTGCGTCTCGCGCGGGCCGGCTCCGTCCATTGCAGCGCGAAGCGACCGACCGCCGGCAGACAGCAGGCCGACGCGCAGCGGAATGTGCAACGGCCCCAGGCCTTCGTTGTCCGGATGCGCCGGCAGCGTCTGCGTCAACCGGACGGCGAGTGAGCCTGCGCCGGCATCGAATTCGCTTTCGACCAGGATCGAGGGCGTCCCGACCTGCCGGTACCAGCGCTCGAACTGCTCGAGGTCCGCGTCATTGGCATCCGCCATCGCCCCTCGAAACTCGTCGCAGGTGACCGCCTCACCGTCGTGACGCTGGAAGTACAGGTCCATCCCGGCGCGAAAACCCTCCCGGCCCAGCAGAGTGTCGTACATGCGCACGACCTCCGCCCCTTTTTCGTACACCGTCGCGGTGTAGAAATTGTTGATCTCGACGTAGCGCTCGGGCCGAACCGGGTGCGCCATGGGCCCGGCATCCTCGGGGAACTGACGCGCGATCAGGTCCTTGACGTCGGCAATGCGCTTGACCGCACGCGACTGCATGTCGGCCGAGAACTCCTGGTCCCGGAATACGGTCAGGCCCTCCTTGAGCGTGAGTTGGAACCAATCGCGGCAGGTAACCCGGTTGCCGGTCCAGTTATGGAAATACTCGTGCGCGATCACGCCTTCGATCGCCTCGAAATCGGCGTCGGTCGCGGTCGTCGGGTCGGCCAGAACGTATCTCGCGTTGAAGATGTTGAGGCTCTTGTTCTCCATCGCGCCCATATTGAAATCGTGGGTCGCAACGATATGGTAGACGCCGAGGTCGTACTCCAGGCCGAACCGCTGCTCGTCCCAGGCCATGGCCTTTTTCAGGCTGATCATTGCGTGGTCGAGCTGATCGAGATTGTCGCGCTCGGAATAGATCTTCAGCGCCACGACGCGACCCGAGCCGGTCGTGAACGTGTCTTCGATCGATCCCAGATCGCCCGCGACCACGGCGAACAGATACGCGGGCTTCGGGAACGGATCGTCCCAGACCGCGAAATGGCGGCCTTCGGGCAGCGCGCCCGACTCGATCAGGTTTCCGTTGCCCAGCAACACCGGGTAAACGGACCGATCGGCCTCGAGGCGAACGCGGAACGTGGCCATGATGTCGGGACGGTCGACGAACCAGGTGATCTTGCGGAAGCCCTCGGCTTCGCACTGGGTCAGCAGACTGGCGCCGGACTGGTACAAGCCCTCCAGCGCGGTGTTCTCGGCCGGCCGGATCACGACCCGGGTGGTCACCAGCGCAGAATCGGGAACTTCTTCTATCGTCAGCTCTTCTCCCTCGATCGAGTAGCCATCAGCATCGATCGTCGCCCCGTCCACGGCGACTGAACGAGTTTCCAGACCCGACCCGAACAGCACCAATGGCGCATCGGGCTCGGCCGAATCGGGGTTCCGGCGCACCTGCAGCGACGACGTCACACGGGTCGAACGTGCGTCGAGTTCGAGCGTGATCGAAGCCGTATCGATCAACCAGGCCGGGGGCCGGTAGTCGGTGCGGCGAACGGGATTACGCGGGGTTTCGCCCTTGAGTGCGGACATGCAGACATCGGGTACGGGAAGCGGACCGGTATTATACGGCGATGGCCGAATTTCCCGTGTCCGATCCGGCGTCGCCCGTCGCAGCACTCGCGCGGATCGCAGACCGCATCCGGCGCACGCCGATCATGTGCAGCGAATCGTTGAACCGGCGAACCGGTCTCGAGCTGGTCTTCAAGTGCGAGCATCTTCAACGCACCGGATCGTTCAAGTTCCGCGGCGCGAGCTTTGCCGTCTCGCGCCTGGCGCGCGACTGCGCCGGCGTGGCCACGCACTCGTCCGGGAACCACGGCGCGGCGCTGGCCGCTGCGGCCGGCGCTCGCGGCATCCCGGCCGACGTCGTGATGCCGGACAACGCGGTGTCGACCAAGATCGACGCCGTGCGTGCCTACGGCGGCACGGTTCACTTCTGCAAACCGAACCAGCACGCGCGCGAGCAAGGACTGGCCGAGCGGGTCGCCGCCGGTCGCGTCGCAATCCCGCCGTACGACCATGACGACATCATCGCCGGCCAGGGAACCGTGGCCGTCGAGTTCCTGGCTCAGGACTGCCGCCTGGACGACATCGTCGCTCCGATCGGCGGCGGGGGACTGCTGTCCGGCATCACGCTGGCCGCCGCCCGCCAGGCACCGCAGTTGCGGGTGTTCGGCGCCGAACCGGCCGGGGCCGATGACGCGGCGCGTTCGCTGGCCGCCGGTGCACGCGTGGCCGAGCATCACCCCGACACGATTGCAGACGGATTACGGGCCATGGTCGGGGTCCGGAATTTCGAGATCCTCGATCGTCACGCGATCGGGATCGTCACCGCGTCCGAAGCGGAGATCCTCGAAGCCATGGGCTTGATCTGGCATCATCTCAAGCAGGCGGTGGAGCCTTCCGCCGCGGTTGCCCTGGCGGCGGTTGTTCGGCACCGGGCCCGCTTCGAGCACCGACGCGTCGGCATCGTGCTGTCGGGCGGCAACTTGGCCATCGACCGGCTGCTGCCGGCACTGGAGGGCAAGGCATGAGTTCCGATCCCCGATCCAGGCGCCTCTGGCTGGTCCGGCACGCCAAGGCCGCGGATCCGAAGCCCGGCCAATCCGACTTCGAGCGTCCGCTCACGCGCAAGGGGGAACGTCAGTGCGGCGCGCTGGCCGGGTGGCTGCGGCAACGTGCAGGGAGCGCGAAGATCAAGGCGCTGGTGTCGCCGGCGGCGAGAGCCGTCGAAACCGCGGAGCGGGCGCTGGGCGGCTGGTTCGAGGGCCACCGGGTGCCCGAGGCGCGCATCTGGAATGCGAGCGCCGGCGAGCTCGCGGAACTCCTCGAAGAGAATACCGGCGATCTTCTGCTCGTCGGCCACAACCCGGGCCTGGAGCAGCTCCAGGCACTGCTCAGCGGCCAGCTGATGCCGATGCCCACCGGCAGCGCGTTCGAGCTCGCGTTCGACGCGCACGGACGCTGCTTCCTCGAAGCGACGTTTCAGCCGCCCAACGACTCGATGTAGGTTTTCGCCAGCGCCTCGAAGCCGCGCTGGTCCCGGGCCGAGAAGCGACCCGGTTCGGGACTGTCGACGTCGAGCACGCCGATGAGTTCGTCACCGGCGATCAGCGGCACGACGATCTCCGACCGGGATGCCGGATCGCAGGCGATGTGTCCGTCGAAGGCGGCAACATCGTCGACGCGCTGCGTTCGCCGGGTCTGCATCGCGGTGCCGCATACGCCGGATCCCTGGGCGATACGAACGCAGGCCGGGCGGCCCTGGAACGGCCCGACCACCAGCTCGCCCGCCTCGACGAAATAGAAACCGGCCCAGTTGAGATCGGGCACCGTGGTGAAGATCAGCGAAGCCAGGTTCGCGGCATTGGCGATCCGGTGATGCTCACCGGCGAGCAGCGCGCGCGCCTGGCGATTCAAAGTCTCCCAGCTCTCGAATCCGGTCGCATCGATCGAAACCATTTCATTCACCCACGCGTTCGAAGAGCAGGATGTGATTGTTGGCCGGCATCCGGAGTTCCGCGATGCGCTTCAGACCGACCGCTCCGGCCAGGCGATCGAGGTCCAGCAGGTCTCGGATGCCCATCCCGCCGGGGCGATCGCGCAGCGCCAGATCGAATTCGGCATTGCTCGGCGCGTGGTGCCGCCCGGCGCGCAGGAACGGTCCGTAAAGAAAGAAGCGGGCTTTGGGCGACAGCGACTCGGCCACCCCTGCAAACATCGCCTCGACCGCCGGCCAGTTCATGATGTGCGCGGTATTGGCCGAGTAGATCGCGTCCCACGGGCCGGCGGGCCAGGGGCCGGTCACGTCCAGCGGCAGCGGCGGCTCCAGGTTGTTCAGGCCGACGTCGTGGAGGCCCTCGCGCAATTGCGGCAATCGAGCGGGATGGTCGGTGGGCTGCCACGACCAGCGGGGAAAGCTCCGCGCGAAATGACGCGCGTGCTGGCCGGTACCGGCCCCGATCTCAAGCATGCGCCCGGTTTCGGCAGCCGAAGCGGGAAGCCACGCCTCCAGCACAGCGCGAATCGGTTCTCGATTGCGTTGCGCGGCGGCGGAATATGGACGATCTTCGATCACCTTCGGAAGTCCTTGCGCGAGTTCGCTGCAGGCCGCAGATTCCGAAAAAAGCCCGGACACGCGGCCCGGGCTTTCGAATCGATGCCATCCTGCCGCGCTCAGTCGATGCGCACCTGCTCGTCGAGGATACTCGGCGTGATGAAGATCAGGAGTTCGCGTTTTTCGTCCTGGGTCGCGCGGCGCCGGAACAGGTTCCCGAGAACCGGCACGTCGCCGAGCATCGGCACCTTGGTGGTGTTGAAGTTGCGCTCTTCCTGGAAGATGCCGCCCAGCACCACGGTCTGGCCGTTTTCCACCAAGACGCTGGTGCCGAGCTGCCGGGTATCGATCGACGGCACCGAACCACCGCGCCCGGTCTGGAAGATTTCGCCGACCGTGTCCTGCTTGATCGCCAGATTGAGCTGCACGCGGTTGTCCGGCGTGATCAACGGCGTCACGCGCAGTTCCAGCACCGCTTCCTTGAATTCGACGTTGGTCGCGCCCGAATTGGTCGCCTCCTCGAACGGAATCTCGACACCCTGCTGGATGAAGGCCTCGTTCTGGTTCGCGGTGATCACCCGCGGCGTGGAAATGACCTCTCCGTCGCCCTGGGCTTCGAGCGCCGACAACTCCAGATCGAGCAGGTAGTTGCTGGTCAGGAAACTGATCCCCAGCGCGCCGGCGGCATTGGAGACCGGCAGGTTGACGTTGAGCCGATCCTCGAGCGTCGGCACCGCGATGCCCTCGGTACCGACGTCGATCGTGCCATCGTCGTTGAGTTCGGCGTCCTGCAGGAAGGTCGGGCGACCCGGCCGCTGGCCGAGCAGCTGGCGGCGCGCCAGCCCCACGTTGCTCATGCGGTCGGTCGCCTCGCCCGAACCGGAGACCGAAATCAGGTTGTTGCCGGCCTGCTGCGAGCCGCTGACGCCGAAGCGCACGCCCAGCTCGTGATTGAAGCTCGAACGCGCGACGACGATCCGCGATTCGATCAGCACCTGGCGCACGGGCCGGTCCAGCTCGGTAACCAGGTTGCGCACGCGCTCGATCTGGCTGGCCGTGTCGGTCACCAGCAGCGTATTGGTCCGCTGATCCAGCGTCACCGAGCCGCGCTCGGAAAGCAGTCCGGCGCCTGCGCCGCCGTCGCCGGCCGAGCGCGAAGTCCGGATCAGTTCGGCCAGCGCGCCGGCGTCGGCATAGCTGACCGGAATCATCACGGTGCGCAGCGGCTCCAGCGTTTCGCGATCGGCACGCGCGCGCAGGATCTGCTGCTCGCGCGCCGCGATCTCACCGGTCGGCGCCACCCAGCGCACGTTGCCCGATTCCCGCATGGCCAGGTTGCGCGTCTCGAGCACGATATCCAACGCCTGATCCCAGGGCACGTTGTTGAGCCGCAGGGTCAGGTTCCCGGTGACCGAATCCGAAACCACGATATTGAGGTTGGAAATATCGGCGATCAGCTGAAGCACCGAACGGACCGGAATGTCCTGAAAGTTCAGCGTGATGCGCTCGCCGGTATAGTCGCGATCCTCGAAGAACTCGAGCTCGCGCGTCATCCGCGGCTCGCGGCTCGGCTCGGTCACCTCGATCACGAGCTGACTGCCGGTCTGGTAGGCGACGTGTTCATACGCGCCGGAGATGTCCAGGTTCAGGCGGACGTTCGAACCGCGATCTTCCGGCGTGATGGTCTGTACCGGCGTGGCGAAGTCGGTGACGTCGAGCTGCTGCATCAGTTCCGGCGGCAGCGTCGTGTCGTAGAGGTCAACGCGCAGCGCGCTGGCGCGTTCATCGACGGAAATGTTGACGCCCGGCTGGTCCAGGTTGACCAGGACCCGGCTCTCGCCTTCGTCGCCGCGACGGAAATCCAGCCCGGCGATCTCGAAACGCTCGTCGCCGCGTGAGGCGCCGGATCGACCGGCCGCACCGCCCGCTTCGACGCTGAGCACGACCTGGTTTCCATCGACGTCGACATTGAAGCCGACGCTGCGTGCGAGGTCCACGACCAGGCGCGTTCGACCACCGGACGAGACGGCCATGTAGCTTTGAACCGGCCCGATTCCCACCGGCACCTGACCGGCTGCGACCTCGGAGGTCGTGTCCGGAAGTTCCACCACGATGCGAGCCGGCTGATCGGTCGTGAATACCGTCGGCTCAGCGGGTGGACTGTCGGTATCCATGATGAAGCGGAGCTGGTCTCCCTCGTCGCTGACGCGGACTTGGTTGACGACGGTCGCCGCCAACGGGCCTGCGCAAAGCCAGAGCGCCCCTGCAAGAAGGATCAGGTTTCGCATCGTGCGTTTCATATTCGGGCTCCCTGTCGAGATTCCTGCGAGCGTATTCATGTCTTGCCTACCCGTCGTCTCTTGATCTGCCTGTTGCATAGCACTCATCCCTGACCGGCCTCGGCCAGCGTCATCCGGGCCTCGCGTTCCATCCAGCCACCGGCGCCATCGGGCACCAGCTCCATCAGTTCGATGGCGACCGGCGTCACGCGAAGAATCCGGCCGTGGTTCTGGCCCATGTAGTTGCCTTCACGAACGCGATGGATCGTCCCCTCGACATCGGATACCAGCCCGAACGACTGATCGTCGAGCTCGATCGTGCCGACCATGTCCAGCGAGTCCAGCGGGAAGCGCTCGAGATACTGGCGCCGGCGGTTGGGATCCGGACGCGGGCCGCTGGTCTCGGCAATCGCTTCGGTATCTTCGGGCTGACTCTGGCCGCGCAGAAACGGGTCGCGGAGCTCGTAGGCGTTGTAGGTCACAGGCTCCGGCGTCTGGATTTCCGGAATCGGCTCGATCGGTCCGGCCGGGCGCGAGAGGGTTTCGGAAACCCACTGCTCAAGGTCCTGCCGGTCGGTGCTGCAGCCGGCGATGATCAGCGCGGCCGCCAGCGCCAGGGATATGCGAATCATCCGAACCATCAGGATCCACCTCCCTGTGTGAGCTCGGCGCTTTCACTGTCGTCGAGGTAACGGTAGGTCGTCACGGTGCCTTCCATGCGCAGCAAGCCCGGTTCGTCCTCCACCGGCTCGAGGGAAATGTCCTGCATCGTCAGGATCACGACGCGAGACAGCGACGCGACGCCGCTGACGAAGGTGCCGAACTGGTGGTAACCGCCGGTCATCCGGATCGCGATGGGCTGCTCGGCATAGAAGTCCTGCAGCTGCTCGGCGCGCGGCTCGAACAATTCGGTCTCGATGCCGGCGCCCAACGCGGTCTGTGAAATGTCGACCAGCAGATCCGGCATTTCGGTCTTGCTCGGCAGCTGGCGCAGCAGGCTGCGCAACATATCGCGCATTTCGGAAAGCTGGCGCTCGTAGATCTCCAGCGAGGCGGCTTTGCGCTGCTTCTCGCTGAACTCCTGGCGCAGCTGCGTCTCTTCGCGCTCGCGACTGTCCAGCCGCTCCTGCTTGTCCTTGACGATGAACCAGTACCCGGCGCCGATGATGATGGCGGCGACAAAGACCAGCAGGAACAGCTTGGTTCCCGCAGACGCCGAGCCGAGATTCTCGAAATCGAGATCCTGTAGCTCCTGGAGATTCATTGCGTGGCCTCCATGCCGGGTTGCGACGTCTCGTCATCGCTCGTCTGCGGCGCGACCGATGCGACGATGGTGAAGCCGAAGGGCATTTCCGCGGTCGTCGAATCCGCATCGGCTTCGATGATCCGGAGCTGCGGGTCGTGCATCACGCCGGCCGCCTCGATATTCCGCAAGTAGGTGGAAACGCGCGCGTTCGACTGGCTGATCCCGGAAATGGTGATCTGGTTCTCGACCTGTCGGGCATTGAGCAGTCGAATGCCGGTGGGCACGGTTTCGACCAGCTCCTGGAACAGGCGGACCATCAGCGTCCGGTTGGCCTGAAGGTCTTCGATGACGCGCTTGCGCTCGATCAGTCGGGACCGGATCTCGTCGAGCTCCTCGATTCTGGCGATCTGTCGATCGAGTTTGCCGATCTCGGTCCTGAGATAGTTGTTGCGCTCACCCTGATAGTCGATCCGCGACTCGTAGTAGCGGCTGACCAGGAAGACGCAGAGGGCCGCGGCCAGCGCGCCGGCGACGAGCAGGATCAGGAAGTTCCGCTGGGCTTCGCGCCGCCGCTCTTCGCGCCAGGGAAGAAGGTTGATCTTGCGCATTATTCGACTCCCCGCAGTGCCAGCCCGCAAGCGGTGACCAGGGACGGCCGGATGGCATCGAGCTGCCCGGCGTTCACGCGCGGGGACAGCTTGAGGTTCTTCAGCGGATCCGCGAGTTCGGCGACCATGCCGAGTTCGTTGGCCACCGCGTCGACCAGACCCGAGGCGGAAGCGCCGCCGCCGGAGAGATACAGCCGTTCGACGCTGGAGTATTCGCGACTCGACGAATAGAACTGCAGCGCCCGCCCGATCTGCTGGATCACGCTTTGCCGGTACGGTTCGAGAACCTCGTCCTCGAACCCGGCCGGCGGCTCCTCGCCGCGCTTCCAGAACTGGGCCTGCTCGGCATCCAGCCCGTAGCGGCGCATGGTTTCTTCCAGCAGCTCGCGGCCGCCGAACGGATGCTCGCGATAGTAGATCGAGCGATCCCCCCGCAGCACGTTGAGCGACGAGCGGACATCGCCGATGTCGAGCACCGCCAGGACCGCGGAATCCGGAATCGCATCGCGCTTGCGCACCAGTTCGAACGCGTTGTTGATGGCGAACGCCTCCACATCCACGATACGCGCGGTCAGCCCGGCCATTTCGGCAACCGCTTCCCGCGTCTCGATGTTCTCGGTCTTCGACGCCGCCAGCAGGACTTCGACGACGTCGGCGTTGCGCGCCGATTCGCCCAGAACCTCGAAATCCAGGCTCACTTCGTCGCGCGGATAGGGGATGTACTGACCGGCCTCGATTTCGATCTGGCCCTCGATTTCATCCTCGGCCAGATCGCCGGGCAGGTGAATGACCTTGCTGATCACCGCCGAACCGGAGACGGCCATGGCGCAGTGCTTGGCCCGGCTGCCGCTGCGCTTGACGGCGCTGCGAATCGCCTGGCCGACTTCGTCGACGTTGCTGATGCCGTGCTCTGCGAACGCGCCCTCGGGCAGGCTCTCGCGTGCGGCGTGCTCGACGCGGTAAGTGGAACCGCTCTTGCTGAGCTGCAGCACCTTGACGCTGCTGGTTCCGATGTCCACGCCGATCGTGGGCGGCGCGCTCTTTGTGAAGATGTTCAAGGCCGTTCCCCAGTGCGTGTTATGGCGACTTCATTCGAGCGGGCGGCGGTCGGCGTCGATGCGACTGCGACTGACCCAACGGCAGTACGTCGCAAGCATCGTATCCCTGATTTGCCACTCATCCCCGGGCTCCTTCTGGTTTTTCTGCCGCAACGCCGGGCCTTCCCCCTCCAGGAATTCGGAATCGAACCCTGCAAACTGGCAATCCGGGCGACGTCACCCGATAATATGGATCGTTCAGCCTCTGCCGCGGTCCAAATTCCGGTGTGTGCCGCCCCTCCGGCACCGTCACTCCGGCGTCCGGCGTTTCCGGATGCAAGGTGTATCATACTCCATGCCCGAAATAAAGTCTTTAATAAAGTTTTCTATCCGGCTGTTTTTGCTCGGGTTAGCTTTGGCAGTGATCGGATTCACACTGTTATGGCTGATTATTGTCCCGTCGCTGCCTTCCGTGGACAGCCTGCGCAGCGTGGAACTGCAGGTTCCGCTGAGGATCTATTCGGCCGATCGGCAGTTGATCACCACCGTCGGGGAGCAGCGCCGGATTCCCCTGACCATCGATGAAATCCCGCTGAAACTCAAGCAGGCGTTCCTCGCCGCCGAAGACGACAACTTCTACAACCACCCCGGCATCGACTGGAAGGGTACGCTTCGGGGTGTCGTCGGCTACGTACGATACCTCGGCCAGCGACGCGTGCCCGGCGGCAGCACGATTACCCAGCAGGTTGCGCGCCGCTTCTATCTAAGTAACGAATTTTCCGTGGTGCGGAAGATTCGCGAGATCTTCCTGGCGATGAAGATCGAGCGCGGGATGGAAAAGGACGAGATTCTCGAGCTCTATCTCAACAAGGAATTTCTGGGCCACCGCGCCTACGGCGTCGGAGCCGCGGCGAGAATCTACTACGCCAAGCGCGTCGATGAACTGAGCATCGCCGAAATGGCGATGATCGCGGGCCTTCCGCAGCGCCCGTCGGTCGTCAATCCGGTGACGAACCCGGGCCTGGCGCTGGAGCGCCGAGCCTATGTGCTGGGCCGGATGCTCGACGAACGCTTCATTTCCGAAGCGGAATTCGAGCGCGCAATGGCCGAGCCCGATCGCGCCTCGCTGCACGGTCCCGAGATCGAATTGTCGGCGCCGTGGATCGCGGAGATCGCGCGCCAGCAGGCGGTCGAGCGTTTCGGCGCCAGCGATGCCTATACCGGCGGCTACTCGATCGTCACCACGGTCACGTCCCGGTTGCAGCGAGCCGCCGACCGCGCCGTGCGCACGGGGCTGGACAACTACGACCGCCGGCACGGATGGCGGGGCCCCGAAGCACGCGTCGAACCGGAGCGGCTCGACGATCGCGAAGTCGTGTTCGAGGCGCTGGCCAGCGCCCCGGAGGTCGGCGATCTGCAGCCGGCCGTGGTGCTCGAATCGAACGCCGAGTCGGCAACGCTGATGGTCGCCGACGGCGAAACGCTGCAGCTCGGCATGCCGCAGGTCCGCTGGGCGCGCAGGCAGCTCGAGCGCGACGCGCTGGCGGCCCGCCCGGAGGCCGTCGACGAAGTGCTCTCGCCCGGGGACCTGGTCCGGCTTCGGGTCGTGGATGACGAAATCCGCCTGGCCCAGGTGCCGGAAGCGCAAGCCGCGCTGGTTTCGCTCGAAGCCCGCACCGGCGCGGTGGTCGCGCTGGTCGGCGGTCTCGACTTCGCCGCCAGTCAGTTCAATCGTGCGACCCAGAGTCGCCGGCAGCCCGGGTCGGCCTTCAAGCCGTTCATCTACGCCGCGGCGCTCGACAACGGCTACACGCCGGCCAGCCTGGTCAACGATGCGCCGATCGTATTCGACGATCCGTCGATGGAGCGGACCTGGAAGCCGATGAACTTCAGCGAACGGTTCTTCGGTCCGACGCGCCTGCGTGAAGCCATGATCCACTCGCGGAACCTGATCAGCGTCAGGCTGGTGATGGATCTCGGCCTGAGCCCCACCATCGACTACGTCACCGACTTCGGATTCGCGCGCAATGAAATTCCGGACGGACCGTCGATGGCCTTGGGCTCGGCCTCGATCACGCCGCTGGATCTGGCCGCGGCCTACGCGGTGTTCGCCAACGGCGGGTTCGCGATCGAGCCGCATTTCATTCATGCGATCTTCGACGACGAGCAGCGTTCGCTGGCGCTGTCCAGGCGGCCGTTTGCCTGTCGCGACTGTCCGTCGCGCGCCGACCGACGGGCGCACCCGTCGGCCGAGAGCGCGGACACGCCGCCACGGGATCGACCGCGCGAACTGGATCTGGGCGTTGCGGGCCGATCGGAAACGCCATCGACGGAAACCGCCGACGGAGCGGCCGAGGAGGACCCCGGGACGGCTTCGCCGCCTGCCGACGAAGCGCGGCACGGGCCGGCGGTGCCGCGGTACGCGCGGCGGGTCGTCACACCCCAGACCGCCTGGCTGATCCGCTCGATGATGGGCGACGTGATCCGCTCGGGCACCGGCCGCAGGGCGCGGGCGCTGGGCCGCGGCGATCTCGCCGGCAAGACCGGGACGACCAACGACCAGCGCGACACCTGGTTCTCGGGGTTCAACGCGGAGCTGGTGACCACCGTATGGGTCGGCATGGACAGCAACCAATCCCTGGGCCGACTCGAACAAGGCGGCCGCACGGCCCTGCCGATCTGGGTCGATTACATGGGCGTTGCGCTGGACGGCGTGCCCGAATCAGGCGATCCGGTGCCGGTCGGGATCGTCGAGGCCAGCATCGATCCCGACAGCGGTCTGCGCGTTCGGCCGGGCACCCCCGGCGCCGTGCGCGAATGGTTTCCCGCCGACAACCTGCCGCGGCTGAGTGAACAGGCCGGTGAATCCGAGGACGCGGCCGACGCCGATCCGTACGACATCTTCTGATTGCCGGCGGACGGCTAACCGGCTCGTCCAGCCCATTCGACAATCGGCGGGGCGAGGCCGGGCCGGTGGCTTCGAGTCGCCGTGCCCGGCGGTGGTTGATGGAGCACGCCGGCTCGTGGGCACTGCAATGGGCTTGACGGGGAATCGGGTAGGCTGGTCGGGTACGGAATCGCGTTCCGAATCCGAAAGGGAGGTGGTCGATGAGTTCGAAGGCAAGCCGCAGCAACAATCGCCTGCGCCAGCAGGTTGCCGCCGAGGCGGCGCGCATCCTCGCCACCGAAGGTCAGCGCAACTACGGCCAGGCCAAGCGCAAGGCCGCCAGCCGGCTGGGCATGTCGGGACGCGCCGGTATGCCGTCGAACAGCGAGATCGCCGAGCAGCTCAAGCGCTACCAGACGCTTTACCGCGGCGAGCGGCACCACGAGGAGCTCGCGCAGCTCCGATCGGCCGCACTCGAAGCCATGCGCTTCTTCTCCCGATTCCGGCCCAAGCTGGTCGGTCCGGTGCTCGAGGGAACCGCCGATGAGCACTCCAGAATCACGCTGCACCTGTTCTGCGAAACGCCGGACGAGGTGGTTGCCTTCCTGCTCGATCGCAACATCCGTTTCGAACAGGAGACGCGGAGAATCCGCTGGCACGACGACTCCTACCGCGACCTCGACCTGGTCGTCATCGACGCCGGAGGCGAGTCGTTCGAGCTGGCGCTGATGGCGGGCGGCAGCTGGAAGCAGCCGCCTCCCGACCCGGTGGACGGGCGGGCACAGCGCCGCGCCGGTACTGCAGAGGTGGAGAAACTGATCGCTACGGCCTGAACGCCGGAATCCGGTCGATCGATGCGATCTGGCTGGACGCGACGGGCGTTGCGTCCGCCGCCACGATGGGTGCGCGCGGCGACCCGGTCGCCGGGAATGGCCTCAGCGCTGGTCGATCGAGACGTAATCCCGTTCGGCGGCACCGGTGTAGACCTGGCGAGGACGGCCGATGCGCGTCGGCGTCGCCGACTGCTCCAGCCACTGGCTGACCCAGCCAACGGTCCGGCCGATGGCGAACATGGCCGTGAACATCGAAGTCGGGATGCCCAGCGCCTTGTAGATGATGCCGGAGTAGAAATCCACGTTCGGATACAGCTTGCGCTCGACGAAGTAATCGTCCTCCAGCGCGATTCGCTCCAGCTCCATCGCCAGATCCAGCAACTCGTCCTGCTGCCCCAGTTCGGCCAGCACTTCGTGGCACTGCTTGCGGATGATGGTCGCGCGCGGGTCGTAGTTCTTGTAGACGCGATGGCCGAAACCCATCAGTCGGAACGGATCGTCCTTGTCCTTGGCGCGCTGGATGAATTCCGGCACGTTCTTGACCGAGCCGATTTCGTTGAGCATTCGGAGCACGGCCTCGTTGGCGCCGCCGTGCGCCGGACCCCAGAGCGCCGCGATGCCGGCGGCAACGCAGGCATACGGATTGGCGCCGGTCGATCCGACCAGCCGCACCGTCGAAGTCGACGCGTTCTGTTCGTGATCGGCATGCAGGATGAACAGCAGTTCCAGCGCGCGCGCCGCGACCGGATTGATTTCGTAGGGTTCGGCCGGGACCGAGAACATCATGTGCAGGAAGCGTTCGCAATAGCCGAGCGAGTTCTTCGGATAGGCGCTGGGCCAGCCCTGGGAATGGCGGTAGGCGGCCGCGGCAATCGTCGGCATCTTGGCGATCAGGCGCTTGGCCGCCAAGTCGCGCTGCTCGGGATCCTTGACATCGAGCTTGTCGTGGTAGAACGCCGCCATCGAACCGACCACGCCGGACAGAATCGCCATCGGGTGGGCGTTGTAGTGGAAGCCCTGCATGAACGTATTGAGCTTCTCGTGCACCATCGTGTGATAGGTGATGTCGCGCTCGAAACCGGCGAACTGCTCACGCGACGGCAGGTCGCCGTACAACAGCGTGAAGGCGACTTCGAGGAACGACGAATTCTCGGCGAGCTGCTCGATCGGGTAACCCCGATAGCGCAGGATGCCGGCGCCACCGTCGATGAAGGTGATGTCGCTCTTGCAGCTGGCGGTCGTGCCGTAACCGGGGTCGAACGTGAAGTAGCCGAGCTCCTTGTGCAGGCCGCTGATGTCGAGGGTCGGATCCCCTTCGGACCCCGCCACAACGGGCAGGTCGAGGGATTTTCCGGCTTCAGAATCGGTCAGGGTCAGGTTGCGGTCGGCCACGGAGCACTCCTGGACTGCGATGGATTGAACGAACGCCGTGGATCCCTGCCTGCGGGGCACCGGGGCGCAGAATCCACCATGCGCCGGCGTATCGGGGAGCCGCGCAGCCCGTTGGCTGCGCAGCGCACGGGACTCGCTACTTCTTCTTGGCGCCGTAGCGCTGCTTGAAGCGATCGACTCGCCCGCCGGAATCGACGATCTTGTGCTGACCCGTGTAGAACGGGTGCGACTTGCTGGAGACGTCGACCTTGATCAGCGGGTACTCGTTGCCGTCTTCCCACTGGATCGTGTCCTTGGAAGACATCGTCGAGCGGGTCTTGAATGCGAAATCGCTGGACATGTCCTGGAACACGACCTCGCGGTATTCGGGATGGATATCTGCCTTCATGCTCGCTGGCCTCAGCATTTTGCCGCGGAAAGGGTAGCCCTAAATTATCGCCCAGAACAAAATGGATTACAACCACCCGATCAACCCGGCATGGATCGGCGGTCCCCGCCGCCGGCGGCAGGCTCGTTGCCCGAATCGCCGGCCAGGTGATGCCACGGCGACCCACCTGCGAGGATCTTGCTGATCTCGTCGCGCGACGCCGGCTGCATGAACAGAAAACCCTGGCCGAGCTCGCAACCGTAGCGTCGCAGCAGGTCGAGCTGGCCGGGCTGCTCGATGCCCTCGGCAACGGTCTTCAGCGAAAGCTCGCGCGACAGATCGCAGATCGTCCGTGTGATGGCCTGGTCGTCCGGATCGTCCTCCAGGCCGCGGATGAATCCCTGGTCGATCTTGATCGTCGAGACCGGGAAATTCTTGATGTAGGCCAGCGACGAGTAACCGATGCCGAAATCGTCGACGACGATCGGTATTCCGATTTCATCGAGTTGCTCAAGGATGTCTCGATTCCGGGCCAGGTTTTCGATCAGCACCTGCTCGGTGATTTCGAGGTGCAGGTGCTCGGGATCGATCCGGTATTGATGCAGCAGCATGCTCATGTCCCGGACGAACTCCGCTTCGCGGAACTGCGCGCCCGAGATGTTCACCGCCAGCCACGGTGCCTTGTCGAAGCGCTGCTGCCACTCCGCCAGCGCCTCGACCGAACGCGACAGCGCGAATCGGCTCAGATGCTGGATCACCCCGGTCTCCTCGGCGACGCGGATGAAGTCCCGCGGCGGCACGTTGTAGCCGTCCCGATGCGGCCAGCGCAGCAGCGCTTCGACGCCGCATAGCTCCAGCGTATCGAGGCGCACGACCGGCTGGTAGACCATGCGGAACTCACCCTCATCCAGCGCCTCGCGGATATCGCGGCTGAGATTGAGTCGGTATTCCACCCGAGCGAACATCTCCGGCGAAAACGTCGCATGCTGATTGCGCCCGAGCTGCTTGGCGCGAAACAGCGCCGCGTCGGCGTTCTTGACCAGCTCGCCCGGCGACCCGGTTTCCGACTCGAAGTAGGCAACACCGATGCTGGCGGTCACGAACAGCTGATGGCCGTCGATCCGGAACGGTTTCTCCAGCGCTCGAAGCAGGTTGTCGGCAACGCGCTCAATGCGCTTGCGGTCTCCTCGCTCGACCGCCACCAGATATTCGTCGCCGCCCAGACGACCCATGACATCGTCGTCATCGAGCTCGCGCGCGAGTCGAATCGGAACCTGGCGCAGGAGCTCGTCGCCGAGATGATGTCCCAGCGTCTCGTTGATGTCCTTGAACTGATCGAGATCGATGAAGAACACCGCCAGCGACTGGTTGATCTTCAGTTCGTTGGTCGCGCGCTCGAGGTGACGCAGCATGCCCTGGCGGTTGGGCAGGTCGGTCAGCGAATCGTGCGTCAGCAGGAACTCGAGCTCGCGTTCGGCCAGTTCGCGATCCCGAATCTCGTTGGTGAGCGTCCGATTGGCGTGCGCCAGAACGCGCGCCTGCCGTGCCGCCGCCATCGCCAGCAGGGCCGCAGCGACGAGCAACACCGCCAGCGCGCTGCCCAGATACAGGATCAGATCCGGCAAGCCGCTGCGCAGCTGGGCGACCTTCCGCTGCCGGAGCGCGACATCCACGATGACCTGGCTGCGACCGTCGCCCAGGCCGAAGGCGATGCGCCGACCGTAGTCCGGCGCGGCGGCGGCATCCAGCGACGAGATCGGGAACGACTCGGCCCCGAGCTCGACGCTCAGTGCGACATCCTGCAGATAGAAGCCGGTCAGCATCGCCTCGATGGACATCGGCAGATCCATGACCGCGGCCAGCCAGTTGGCGACCGCTCCTTGCGGCGCCACCGGGCTCATCAACAGCAGCGCAGGTCGGTTTTCCGGGCCGGCGAAGGGCTCGAGGATGAGGGTCGTCATCTCCGGTTCGCCCGAACGCAATCGTTCCAGCGCGCTGCGGCCCAGCGGGAAACGCGCCCCCGGCCGGGCTCCGGCCGGCGACCCGACCAACCAGCGAATCGTGAAATCGGCCTCGGTCACGGCCAGCAACTGGTAGAACGGATGATCATTGGCCAGACGCGACGCGTCGGCACGCCAGGCCGCTTCATCGAAGGGCCCGTCGAACGCCAGGCGACTCGCCATCCGCGCCTGAATGGCGGAGTGGCGTTGCGCGCCTTCGAGCAGATCGGTTTCGATGTGGGTGACCACGGAGTCCAGATAGCGCTCGATGCCCTGCTCTTCGGCGTGCTCGAAGGCGCGGCTGAGCGCGATCGTGACCGTCAGCAGCAGCGCCAGCAGCAGCAGCGCCAGGATCCACGGCAAGCCTCCGTGGGGGCTGAACGAACGCTTGATTCGCGGTGCTTTCATGGTCGACGGATCGGAACGCGGCAAGGGCTGGCGGGCAGCCTGCGGAATCGGGTTCGGCGCAACGTCGCGAAGTATAGCCCACGCAGGCCTTGTGCCTGAATCCGGACGCCGCAACCGCCGGCCGACGGCGCGGCGAGGCAGGTGAGATAATTGCCGCAATGGTCGAACGATTTGCGCGATCCCTCGCGGCCGGCTGCCTCGTTGGCGTGGTCGTTCAGGAAGCCCTCTGGACCGGTCTGGGCATGCTCGATCCGGCCGGCTCGCTGAACCGTGCGCTGGTTTCCGGCCCGCAGCAAGGCAGCATCTGGGGGCCGCTGCTGGCGGCGTGGCTGACCGGCGGGTTCGCCGCGGCCCTGATGGCAACGCTAGTCGGCCGAAGCCGCTGGAGCGGGTACGGTGCCGGCGCATTGATGAGCCTGTCGGCCTGGTGCCTGTGCCGGCTGGCGTGGCCGGAAAGCGGCGCACTGTCGGCCGTCGCGGCAACGCCGCTGCTGGGCGCTGCGCTGGGAACCGGAATCGCGCTTCGGGTGCTGATGGGCGATGAAACGCGCCGGGCGCGACCCAGCGTTGTTACACTTCGCGGCCTGTTTCCCTGAGCCGACCGGGTCTGCGGGAATCCAGCGACGCGTCGGCCGTGCGCCCGACGCGCGGAAGTGCGTTTCGGTGCCACACTGCCAGCGGCCTGCCATGGAATGGATCGATATCGGCTGTAATCTCAGCCACGAAAGCTTCGACAGGGACTGTCCCGAGGTGGTCGCGCGCGCGGTCGAAAACGACGTCGTCCAGCTGGTACTGACCGGCGCGTCGATCGGCGGCAGCGAACGGGCACTGGAGTTGGCGCAGCAGAATCCGGCGCGGCTGCGCGCCACGGCCGGCATTCATCCGCACCTCGCCGAACAGGCCGACGAACCGGCATTGAGCCGGCTGGCGGCGCTGCACGCCGAACCGCTGGTCGTCGCCGCGGGGGAATGCGGGCTGGACTATTTCCGCGACCTGTCTCCCCGCTCCGACCAGTGCCGCGCGTTCGAGGCACAGCTCGAACTGGCGCAGACCGCCGGCTTGCCGGTGTTTCTGCACCAGCGCGACGCGCACGAGGATTTTCGAGCGATTCTCGCGCGCTATCGCGACCGGCTCGGTGCGGTGGTCGTGCACTGCTTCACCGACACTCGCAAGGCGCTGTTCGATTACCTCGACCTGGATTGCCATATCGGCATCACCGGCTGGGTCTGCGACGAGCGCCGGGGGCTGGAACTGAAGGCGCTGGTGGCCGAGATTCCCGACAACCGGCTGATGCTGGAAACCGATGCCCCCTACCTCAAGCCGCGAAACCTCCGGCCCAAGGTGCGCACGCACCGCAACGAGCCCTGCTGGTTGCCGTGGATCGGCGGAACCGTTGCCGCAACCCGCGGCGTGGCGCCTGCGGTACTGGCCCGACAGACCTCGGCCAACGCGCGCGCGTTCTTCGACTTGCCGATCCCGGAGGCCGACGCGACGTCGGCGATCCCTCCCGGCTCGACGCGCGAATCCTGAACCTCAGGCCGATTCGGGGTACAGCGCCGCGGTCAGTGCCTGCAGCCGCCGCCGCTGCATCTTCAAGCGGTAGTCGAGTTCCTTCAGCGAGGTCCTCAATTCGGTGCGGTGCCAGCGGTCGCGCAGCGCTTCGGCACCGTATTCGACCTTGCGCCGCTGAATCGCCTGCCAGTCGGTGACGGTCTGGCGGAACTGCTGATACTCGCGCTCGAATAGCTCGCGCCATTTTTCCCGCACTCCGGTCTGTTCGGCGCGCTGGCGCAAGCGGGCGAACTGCGCGGCCAGGTGGGCGCGCTGGATGCGGAAAGACGGGGTGCGCTTGCGCGAGTGCGCCAGGCCGGTCCAGGCCAGCACGTTGATCAGCCATTTCGACGGATCGTACTGCCACCAGCGAATGCCGTTTCGGTAGTCAGCCTGAAACGCGTGGTGGTAATTGTGGTAGCCCTCGCCCCAGGTCAGCAGCGCCACCCAGCCGTTATCGACTGCAGTGTTGTCGTCGCTGTACGGGCGCTTGCCCCAGGAGTGAGCCAGCGAGTTGATGAAGAAGGTCGCATGATGACTGACCACCAGGCGCAGCACGCCGGCAGCCAGCAACATGCCGATGATGTCGCCGGTCAGCCAGCCGAGCAGCAGCGGAATGCCGAGATTACTGCCCCAGACCAGCGCCCAGTAGTGGCGATGCTGCCACATGACGATCGGGTCGCTCTCCAGATCCCGCACGGTCGAGAAATCGACCGCGCTGCTCGGCCAGGCGCGCAGCATCCAGCCGATATGGGCATGCCAGAAGCCGCGGCGAATCGAGTGCGGATCGCGATCCACGTCGTCGACGTGGCGATGGTGAATCCGGTGGCGTGCCGCCCAGACGTAAATGCTGTTCTGCAGCGCCATACCGCCGAACAGGGCCAGCAGCACGCGCACCGGCCAGCGCGCCTTGAACGTCCGGTGCGACCACAGCCGGTGATAGCCGACGGTGATGCTCAGGCCGTTGAGCGCCCAGAGCACGGCAAACGCGGTCCAGGCGGCGGGCGAAAATCCGTGCGTCACGCCCCACAGCGGCACGGCCGTGACCGCCAGCAGGTTGGTCAGGGCGAAGAACACGGCGTTGGACCGGATCAGTCGAGGTCGGGAATCGGGGGTCATGGTTACCTGCCGCCGGCCGCTGGAGGGCCGCTTGAATTTGTCACGCACGGTTCAGAATGGGGATGCTCAACGGATAAACCCAGAGTTCACCGTCATTGGCCTTGATCGCACCGACAATGGCGAAGATCAGGGTCAGCAGCGCAATGGCACCGAACACCAGAAACATCAGCGGCAGCCCGAGACCGAAAGTCACGATGGCCAGAACGGCCGAAGCGACCGCATAGATGAACGAACTGATGATCCAGTTCATGACCGTGTTGAAGTGCTGCACCAGGCCCGGGTACTCGTCTTTCTTGAGGATATAGATCACGATCGGCACCAGCACGCTGCCGATCAGCGGCAGAACGAAGCCGGACAGCAGCGACAGGTGCAGCAGCGTGGCCCAGAGTCGGAAGTCGCGGGAGTCGCCGCCGGCGGGACGGGTAGATTCGATCGGGTCGGGTTCGGTCATGGCTCTATTCGATTTTGGCTACGCTGATGTTGTCGATTCCGACGATGTTGGCGGCATCCAGCACGGTGACCAGTGAATCGACGTCGGCATCGGGATGCGAGGCGATGATCAGCGGCGCTTTCGGCCGGGCCGCGCGCTCGCGTTCCAGGTTGGCACGCACTGCCTGGTTGCCGACCGCACGCCTGTTGACGGAGATCTGGCTGAGTTGATCGATTTCGACCAGAATCTGGCCCAGGTCCTCGTCAACCGTCTGTTGATCGCTTTGCTGCGGTCGCGAGATATCCAGGCCCTTTTCCCGAACGAACGAGGTCGTGACGATGAAGAAGATCAACATGATGAACACGATGTCGAGCATCGGCGTGATGTTGATCTCGGCTTCGTCATCGGGCCGCTGGTGTCTTCGCATGCTGAATTCCGAAATTCCTCCGCGCCGGATGCACGTCAGAGAATACCGGACTCGCGTCCGGCATGCCAGTGGACCGGACCGGGGCGCGCCGCATCCTCCGGGCGGCCATGCCGACAGGATTCAGCCGGACGGATCGTCGCCGGACTTGCGCGTCGGGCGCTTCCAGCCCTCGATGCTGCGGGCCCGCGCACGCGCCACCGTCAATGCGTTGGCGGGCGCCTGACCGGACACGACGCTGCCGGCGCCGATCGTGGCGTTGTCGCCAACGGTCACCGGCGCGACCAGCGCGACGTTCGAGCCGATGAACGCGTTCGAGCCGATCTCGGTTCGGTGCTTGTTGACCCCGTCGTAGTTGCAGGTGATCGTGCCGGCGCCCAGGTTGGCGCCGGCGCCGATATCGGCATCGCCGGCATAGGTCAGGTGACTGGCCTTGGCCCCTTCGCCGAAGCGCGCGTTCTTGGTTTCGACGAAATTCCCGATCTTCACGCCGGCGGCCAGCAAGGTGCCCGGCCGAAGTCGTGCGAACGGACCCAGGTGCGCTGCGCCGGTGGTCTCGACGCCGTCGAGGACACAGTGCGGTTCAATGCGCGTCCCGGCGGCAAGCCGGCAATCGCGAACAACGCATCCGGTTCCGATCTCGACGCCGTCGCCCAGGTCCACATCGCCTTCGAGCACGACGCCGGCGTCGATCGCGACATCCCGCCCGGAACGCACCTCGCCGCGTACCTGCACCGTTTCCGGCGCCGCCATCCGAACGCCGGATGCCAGCAGCAGCGAACGCCGGCGCTGCTGGAGCGCGCGTTCCAGTCCGGCCAGCTGGGCCATGTCGTTGGCGCCCAGCAATTCGTCGGAGTCGTCGCAGATCACGGTTTCGACGCGGATGCCGTCGGCCACCGCCAGACCCACGCAATCGGTGAGGTAGTACTCCCCCTGGCTGTTGGCATTGCCGAGCCGCGCCAGCCAGCCGCGCAGGCGGCCGGCGCCGGCGATCAGCACGCCGCTGTTGACCTCGCGCACTTCGGCCTCGGCCGGCGTGGCGTCGCGCTGCTCGCGAATCCCGGTGACGCGCCCGCCGTCGCGCAGGATCCGGCCGTACCCGAACGGATCTTCGGCGATGAAGGTCAGGACGCCGAGTTCCCCGGGCGCTTCGACGAAGCGCGACAGCGTCTCGATGCGCACCAGCGGCATGTCTCCGGGCAGCACGAGGACGCGCCCATCATCGGGAACCGACCCCATCGCCTGCTGAACCGCATGCCCCGTGCCCAGGCGCTGACGCTGCTCCACGGAGTCGAGACCCGGCGCTTCGATCGCGTCCAGCAGGTCCCGCACGCGCCCGGCTTCGTGCCCCACGACCACGTGCACGCCCGCCGGGTCCAACGCCAGCGTGGTGCGCACCAGGTGTTCGAGCATGGGCCGCCCGGCGACCGGCTGCAGCACCTTGGGCAGCCCGGAGTTCATGCGCTTTCCCTCGCCGGCGGCGAGGATCACCACGTGGAGCGGCTGTTCGGTCATCGCGAAGGGTCTTCGATTCGGGGTTCACGCGCCAGCATAGCGATTCCCCCGGGGGCTTGCACACGGAGCCATCGGCACCACGATGTCCGGCGCCCGTGCCGGTGGCGGGTCGCGCCGATGATCCGCGCGACCCGCCGCATCCGGAATCAGGAATCGTCGCCGGAAATCGCCCCGAACTGCTGAGACAGCGCGCCGAGATCCAGGTTCTTCAGCGCCTCGCCGCTGCCGATCATCTTGCCGATCACGACCGGATCGAGATCGCCGAAGATGTTGGCGAACACCGCTTCGCTTCCGCGCTCGGTGACCATCAGCACCAGCCCTTGGACGAACTGCTGGGACTCGTTGAGGTAGATGTCGACGTGCGCATCGTTCTCGCGCACTTCGACCGCGGCAGTCCAGCCGGCCCGCTCAAGGTCTGCAGCCGTCTCGGCGATGCGTCCGCTGAAATCGACATCGCCGATGTCCTCGAACACCATCAACCGGAGACCGGCCACGCTTCGGATCACGTCCCCGAGCTCCGGACTGCTCGGCGCGATGGTCTCGGCGAATCCGGCCATCATCGCCGGACCGAAGTTGAGGTTCACCTTGGGCGTCTGACCGATCGCATCGGCGATCGGCGAGAGGTCGAAGCGGCCGATGTCGGCCTCCTGCGACGATGCAGGGGATGCAAGCACGAACGTGAAAAGCATGATCGCAAGCGCAAATCGGATGTCCTTCATGGCTGTTTCTCCTGTGGGTTGGAATCGGGATCCGGATGGGTTCCGGACGCGCGCAGCACGGAAGTCCGCGGCACCGGCTGGAATGTTCGTTGCAGCCAATCGGCGTACGGCAGTTCCGCCAGGCCGAGCCGGGGCACGACGAGCCCGCGGGACACGCCCCTGCCGGTCAGGTGCGCCGCGCGACGACCGGCGTCGTGGATCGTGCTCAGCGCCAGGCCCAACTCGGCCATTTCGGCCGCGCCGATCGCGTCGGCCGGCGTCGGCTCCGGCGCGTTGCGCAGGACCGGTAGCGCCACGGCGACCAGCAGCGCCGCGGCCACCGCGCTCAGCCACGCCGCAGGCACGCGCCGCGATCGGGCGTTCAGCACGCGCCGCCGGAGCCGGGGGGGCAAACCAGCCTCGTCGCGCAACTCGCGCAGCTGGTTGCGCAAGTGCCAGTCGGCGGCCAGCGCCCGATCCTGCGGCGGGTGCGAACCGGACTGCAGCAAGTGTTCGCGTTCGAGATCGAGCTCGAAGGAATCAGGCGACTTGTTCATGCAACTCCTCCTCCAGTGCTTCGCGCAGCTTGCGACGCGCACGAAACGTGTAGACCTTGACCTGGTTTTCGCTCAATTCCAGCGTGCGCGCCACGGTCGCGACGTCGAGCTCCTGGATATCTCTGAGAATCAGCAGCGAGCGACCCGGTTCCGGCAACTTCGCGAGCGCCGTGCGCAGCCGGCCGGACGCCTCGGACCGCTCGTGCGAACGCGCCGGACCGTGCTCTGCGTCGCGCTGCGTGGCCGCGATTCGATCGCGCCCGGCGACCACTTGCAGCAGGCCGCGATGCCGGCTGCGGCTTCGCAGCCGGTCGAGGCAGGCGTTGCGCGTGCAGGTCACCAGCCAAGGCAGTTCCCGGCCCGGCTCGAGCGTCGCGAGACGATCCCAGAGTTTGACCAGGGCGTCCTGAACCACGTCTTCGGCCTCGTCGCGGCTGCTCAGCATCAGCGAGGCCAGCTGATGGAGCCGGCCGCCGTGGGCGTCGACGAGTTGCTTGAAGCGGCGTGTCATAACCCTGTATACGCGCAAGTCGCGCGCCGGTTACACGGATCCGTGCGGGGAGGTTCCGGCCCGCCGTGATCGTCGGGCCGGATGGCAGAATACCGGATCAGTCGGAACGGGGACCGGCCAGCGTCTGCCAGAAGGCGTCGACACAGGCCGCGCCCAGCTTCATGCTGCGCTGGGGCGACCAGCCGACTTCGGCCAGCGGGTGGTTGGCGGCATCCTTGAACGGCATTTCCAGCGTCATCGCCAGGCAACCGAAGGTCTCGGCCACGTAGTCGGTACATTTCCGAAGATCGGCGCTGCCGGGCGCGTCGCGCTCGTAGCCGAAGCGCGTCTGGAATTCCGGCGTGATCCGCGCCAGCAGGTTCTTGAAGTCCTCCAGCCGGGTTTCCATCGCATCGTTCCAGCGCGGCACGCCCTCGGCGCCGGCGATGAAGTTGTACGGCAACGCCTCGTCGCCGTGCACGTCCAGCGCGAGATCGACGCCGGTCTCGTGCATTCGCCGGCGCACGAAGAACACCTCCGGAGAAGTGGTCTCGTCGGGATCGCGCCAGGCGCGGTTGAGATTGACGCCGCAGGCGTTGACCCGGAGATGGCCCCGGACGCTGCCGTCGGGATTCATGTTCGGAACGAGGTAGATCGCCGCGTGTTCCAGCAGCGCTCGCGAAACGCCGTCCTGCGGATCGAGCAGCCGGTCGAGGAAACCTTCCACCCACCATTCGGCCATGGACTCACCGGGATGCTGGCGGGCGGTGATCCAGATCCTGGCCCGGTCCTCGCTCGCATCGCCGATCCGGAGCAGCGTCAGCGGCCGGCCGTCGGGCGTGCGGCACAGCGCTTCGGCGCGCACCGACTCGTGCTCCAGCGCGTCGGCAATCAGCGTCTGGTGACGCTCGAAGCTGTAGGGCGCGAAGTAGGCGTAGTACATCGAGTCGCTGGCCGGCTCATCGGAAACGACCAGCTCGTTGCCGTCGAATGCCGTGGGCACGCGGAACCAGTACAAGCCGTCGGTCGAGGCCACGGCCTGGTAATCGCGGAAACCTTCCGGGTAGGACATCTCGCCGGCGTTTTCCAGCGTCATCCGGCACCGGCGCCCGCGCGCGCCGGAGAGCTGGAAGAAGAACCACTGCGCGTGCTCGTCGCCGACATCGCGGCGAATGCGAAGCCGGATATCGGCTGGATCGGACGCCTCCAGCACTTCGATGTTGCCGGCGTCGAAACGGTCGTTGATGTGAACCAAGGCTGCCTCCGCTGGGCGGGATTCGAATGGATGGCCGGGCGCCGACGTCGACCCAGGCGCGACGCGGGTTTCGGGCAACGCCAGTGTACCGCGCCATTGTTCCGGCGACATTCCGCGACCCGGGAAGTTCGTCGCTGCAGGGCCTAGCGGCCCGGAAGATGGTCGCGCCGCTGCCGGGCGGGTCGAGGCAGGGCAGGCGCAATTCGAGCCCGGCCCGAGCGCGCTCGACCCGACACGCACGGCGCGCAGGAAGGGCTCACCGGCAACGCTCAGACGCGCGGGCGACCGGCTCCGTCGGGAAGGAGTCTGCGCAGCATCGAGCGCAGCGCCAGCGGCCGGATCGGCTTGTGCAACAGCGCGCAGCCGGCGGCCCGGGCGGCCTTGCGCAGGTCGCCGGCGTGGTCGGCACTGATCAGCAACGCCGCGCCGCTCTGGCCGGCGTCGCGCAATTCGTTGAGCAGGTCCAGGCCCGTCCGGCCGTCTTCCAGGTGATAGTCGAGGACCAGCAGGTCGAAACGGGAACCGGCGGCGTGCGCCATGGCGTCATCGACGCCGGTCGCGGCGTCCACCTCGAACGACCAGTCGCGCAGCAACTGCGTCAGCGATTCGAGCATCTGCGAGTCGTTGTCGACCAGCAGTACGCGCCCGGCGCATGCAGGCGCGGGCGCGCCCGATCCCTGCCTCGACGTCGCGGCGGCAGCGGCAACCGGGAGTTCGACGCCGAACAACGTGCCGTGGCCTTCGCGGCTGTCGAGCACGAGCGGATGCTCCAGCAACCGCGCCATGCGCTCGGCAATCGCCAGCCCCAGGCCCAGCCCGGGCGCTGCGGCATCGGCGTCGAGCCGCCTGAATTCCTCGAATATCGCCTGCCGGGACGCGACCGGAATCCCCGGCCCGGTATCCCAGACGCCGGCCAGTACGCGCCCGCTGCGCCGGCGCACGCCCAGCACGATGCGCCCGCGACGGGTGTAGCGGATCGCGTTGGACAGGAAGTTCTGCAGGATCCGGCGCAACAGCTGCGGATCGCTGGCCACCCGAACCGACGTGGGTCGACAGCGAAGTACCAGCCCGCGCTCGCGCGCCAGCAGGCTGAACTCCCCGGAGAGCTGGTCGAACAACTCGCCCAGCGGGAAATCGTTGACCCGCGGTTCCAGGCCGCCGGCGTCGAGCCGGGAAATATCGAGCAGCCCCTCGAGCAGGTGTTCGGTGGCGCCGAGTGCCCCCGAGATGCGCAGGATCGACTGCCGGTGCTCGGCGCCTTCGAGCTTGCGCGCCAGCGAGTGGGTCATGAGCTGGGCGGCGTTCAACGGCTGCACCAGGTCGTGACTGACGGCTGCCAGGAATCGGCTCTTGGCGTCGTCGGCGCGCTCGGCTTCGAGCTTGGCCTGCTCGAGTTCCGCGGTGCGCGCCGAGACCCGCTGCTCCAGCGTCTCGTTGACCTGCTTGAGCTCGGCCTCGGCCTCGCGGAATGCGGTAACGTCGGTAAACGTCGCGACGAAACTGCCGCCGGGCATCGGGTTGCCGCGAATCTCGATGATCCGGCCGTCGGGCCAGGTCCGCTCGATGCGGTGCCGCGAGCCGGCGCGCTTGTGCGCCAGCCGGCGTTCGATCTTGGACTCGACATCGCCGTCGCCCATCAGACCGCGACGGGCGTTGTGGCGCAACAGGTCGGCCACCGGCCGGCCGACGCGAATCAGGTCCGGTGGATAATCGAACAAGTCCAGATACGGCCGGTTCCAGGCCACCAGCCTGAGCCGGTCGTCGACAACGCAAATGCCCTGGCTCATGTTCTCGAGCGCGCCGGACAGCACTTCGCGGCTGAAACGCGCCTGTTCCGATGCCTGGCCGACCAGGTCGGCGACCGTCTCCAGCGGCGCCGGCGTCCGGCGCCGCGCCGCGTCCAGCAGCAGCCGGGCCGAGGCCGCGCCGAGCACGGCCGCCAGCTCGTGTTCGACGCGGGCTTCGAGCTCCGGGGCGTTCGATTCGACGGCGAACAATCGTGCGCCACGCTCCGGCGGTAGAAATCGCGCCGCCAGATTGCGCAATACCCCGGTGTCGAGAAGCTGGGCCGTTCCGGGACTGCTCGAGCGGCCCGAATCGAGCCGGGCGAACAGCGCGATCAGCACGAGGTTGGTCAGGAGACTGGCCAGCACGGCGCGCGGCAGGCTTTCCAGGCCGTGCAGACCGAAGAATCCCAATGGCGCCAGCCAGCCCATGCCCAGCGGACCCTCGATCATCCAGTGACCGGGCTCGGATCCGAGCATCATCGGCAGCAGCAGGACGTACCCCCACACGGCCACCCCGCCCAGCAGGCCCGAAAGCACCGCGCGCGGCGAAAGCCCCGGGCGATAGACCGCGAGCACGACGGCCGGAGCAAGCTGCGCAAGGCCCGAGAACGACAGCGCGCCGATATCGGCCAGCGCATCGGCAGTACCCGCCGCGCGGCTGTAGGCGTAGGCCATCAGCACGACCAGCGCAATCCCCAGCCGGCGCTGCGTGCGCACCGGAATACCCAGCGACCGATCGGTTGCGGCTCGACGGTTCAGCAGCAACGGCGTCAGCCAGTGATTGCCGATCATGATCGACAGCGTGAGGCTGGCCAGGATCACCATGCCGGTGGCCGCGCTCAATCCTCCCAGGAACGCGAACAGCGCCAATCCCGATCGGCCGTCGGCCAGCGGCAGCATCAACACATACAGGTCGGCCGGCACGCCCTGGCCGCCGAGCAGCGATTCACCGGCCCGGGCCAGCGGCAGCACCGGCAGACCGATCAGCAGCAAGAACAGCGGGAACAGCCAGCGCGCGGTGCGGAGGTGCTGCTTGTCGCGGCACTCGACCACGCCGATGTGGAACTGGTGCGGCAGCGTGAACATGGCCAGCGCGCCGAGCAGAATCAGCGTGGCGAAGGTTCCCGGCGACGAGAAGGCCAGCGGTGCGGTGCTCGCGCTCCAGTCGCCGACGCCGTCGTGAAGCCCGAACAGCACGAACAACGCCAGCGCCAGCATCGCGCCGAGCTTGAACAGCGACTCGAATCCCATCGCCAGCACCAGGCCCCGGTTGTGCTCGACCGCCGAAGCGGTGCGCGTACCGAACAGCACCGCAAACAAGGCCATGGTCACGGCGATGTAGAAGGCCAGATCCTGCCACGCCGCCAGATCGCTACCGCCGCGCGAAACCCCCGCCAGCGCGCCGAAGCTCATCGCCACGGCCTTGAGCTGAAGCGCGATGTAGGGAACGATGCCGACCACCGCAACCGTCGTGACCACCGCGGCCAGAACCGACGACTTGCCGAAACGGCTGGCGACGAAATCGGCGATCGATGTCGAGTTGTGCCGCTTGCTCAACTCCACCAGGCGCACCAGGAACGGCCAGCCGAACAGGAACATCAGGATCGTGCCG
Source organism: uncultured Halomonas sp. (assembly GCA_964415285.1). Lineage (GTDB taxonomy): Bacteria > Pseudomonadota > Gammaproteobacteria > Xanthomonadales > Wenzhouxiangellaceae. Next base: position 31,908 of record CAYPZP010000011.1, read on the forward strand.
ATGAACGTCGGCGGCAGCGGCCAGCCCGAGCGCACCGTCTGGGTCGTGGTCCCGTAGAAGGTCCAGGCGGTGCAGTAGACCGCCAGTGAAAGCGAATACACAACCGGCCACAGGCGCCGAAAGCGCGCCGGCGAACGCTCGCCGACGAGCGCCACGGCGAACAGCAGGCCCAGCCAGACCAGGCCGGCGATCGCCAGCAGGCCGCCGGCAACCGGCGTCATGCGGCGAGTCGGATTGCAGGTTCCATAGGCGCCAGCTTATCGGAATCGCCCGGCAGGGCGACGGGTCGCTGCGCCGCGCCGCCTTCGGCGCTCCGGGACCACGCGGCACAAAAAAGGGCCGGCGGGGCGCCGGCCCAATCGCTATGCAGGTTAACCACCCGGTATAGCGTCAGAAGTTGAAGCGCGCGGTCACTTCGTAGGTCCGCGGCGGACCGTAGAACGTGTTGGCGATGCCTTCGAGTCCCAGCGTCGAAGCCGACCCGTCCGGCGTGGCAAACAGGTAGCCCGAGGTACGGTATTGCTGATCGCTGAGGTTTTTCGCATAGATTCCGACCTCGTAGCGCCCGTGCGACGGCTTCCAGACCAGGCTGGCGTCGAACAGCGAATAGGCATCCTGGTCAAGGAACTGCGACGGCGTCTCGAACTGGTTGGTATCGCCGCGATAGGACCAGCCGCCGATCAGCACCATGGCGCCGGACTGATCGAACAGCGTGACCGGAAAATCGTAGGTGAGGTCGATGTGCGCGGTCCACTTCGGCGTGTTCTGGAACACGCGATCGTCGGAGACGTCTTCCAGCGCCTGCTCACCTGTGGCCGGATTCGTGACCGGCGCGATGAACTCGTCGTACTCGGCGTCGATGTAGCCCACCGTGGCCAGCGCATTCAGCATGTCGCCGGCCCGGAACAGATCCTGACCGAGCATCGCCGTGCCCTCGAATTCGAGGCCCTGGACCGTGGCCTCGCCGGCATTCGTGGTCACGCCTGCGAAGGTATCGGAGATGCCGTCGCCGTCGGTATCGACGCCGACCGAGCCGGGAATCTGGATGTTGGTGTAATCGCTGTAGAAGTAGGCGATGTTGGTCGTTACCCGACCGCCGGCCAGGCTGGACTTCAGGCCGAGCTCCCAGGTGTCGACTTCCTCGGGCTCGAACTTCATGAACTCGAACACTTCCTGCTCGCTGACGGTGCCGTCACCGTCGAAGTCCGGCGCCGCCGTGGTCAGGCCCCTGGGGTCGAAGCTGCCGCCCTTGAAGCCCTGGCTGAACGAGCCGTACAGGTTGTGGTCGTCGGTCGGGAACCAGGCCAGGCTGATCTTGGGCGTGAAGTCGGTGAATTCTTCCGAGCCGCGGAAATCCGAGGTCGTGGCGATCGGCACGCCGGGGCCGCCGAAGAACTCGGAGTTGCCGCCAGCCAGCGTCTGGCGCAGAACGCGCGAGCTTCGCTCGTCGCTGGTATAGCGCCCGCCGATCGACAGCTCCAGGCCGGTATCGAGACTGAACATCTCGGCCAGGTCGAAGCTGATGTCGGTGAACAGCGACCACGATTCGGTGTCCACGTCGCCGAGCGTCAGCGCGTTCAGGCCCGGGATTCCGATCAGCGGGCCGGTCTGGGCCAGCAGCACGTCGAAGACGTTGAACGCGGTCGCGTCGATGTAGTAGAAGCCGGCGGTGCCGGCGACCACCGGGCCGGAATAATTCAGCTGCAGCTCCTGCGTGAACTGCTCGTTTTCGTAGCGAACCGGGACGTCGACGTCGGCCGGGGGCAGGGCGTCGAAGTCGATCTGCTGCGTCGACAGCGTCTCGCGGTAGGCGGTGATGCTCTTGAACTGCCATTCCTGCGTCAGGTCGTATTCGATCAGCAGCTGGCCGCCGTAGTCCTGCTCGTTGTTCGGCCCCTGGATGCCCGAGCGCGAGTCGTAGACGTCATCGAGCACCGGAAAGCCCGAGAACAGGCTGGGAATCTCGCGAAAGCCGCCGCGCGGGTTGGACGTATCGTTGAGGTAATCGCCGGACAGGCGCACAAAGAGATTGTCGGAAGGCGTCCACTCGATGGTGCCGCGCACGGCCTGAACGTCCTTGTCGTAGTTTTCCTCCTCCAGGAACAGGTTGCGGCCGAAGCCGTCGCGATTGAACGTCGCCGCGGCAGCACCGATCTTCAGCGTATCGCTGATCGGCAGTTCGCCGGAGACGATCAGGTCGCGCTGGGAGTAGTTGCCGACGGTGCCCTCGAGGCTCAGGCTCGGCTCGTCGCCGAGGCGCTTGGTCACGTATTTGATCGCCCCGCCAATCGTGTTGCGACCGTACAGGGTTCCCTGCGGCCCGCGCAGCACCTCGACGCGCTCGATGTCGTAGATTTCCAGCACCGCCGCCTGCGGGCGGTTGAGGTAGACGTCGTCGATGTAGATGCCGACGCCCTGCTCGAAGCCGGCGACCGGATCCTGCTGACCCACCCCGCGAATGAACGCCGACAGCGTGGAATTGGTTCCGCGCGAAACTTCGATCGTGGTGTTGGGAACGACCTGATTGAGATACGTGATGTCTTCCGCGCCGACGTCAAGCAGTTTGTCGCCGCTGATCGCGGTCACCGAGATCGGCACGTCCTGCAGCGACTCCTCGCGCCGCCGTGCGGTGACGGTGATCGACTCCACCTCGGAGTTTTCTGCCCCGTCTTCGCGGTCGCGGTCGCTGCTCTGCGCGAACGCGGCCCCGACACCGCAACACATCCCGGCGACCAGCGCCATTCGAGTCGCGCGGCCCAGTAGCGTGCGCCTGTAGTTCGTCGTTGTCGAATCGATCATGCTGCAACCTCGCCCGTCGTCTACCAAATCGTTGTTGTGGTCCGGTGGATACCGGAAGAATCGAGCGAGGAGTCTATCGGGCCGATCGGCCGCGGGGACACTGTACCAAGGTACAAGCCGAATACCGCGGAGCTTGTACCTTGGTACAGTGTTCCGAGGCGTGCCGGACAACGCACCATGCTGTCCCGGCCGGCGGCGTTCGACAAGCGCGCATCCGGTCGACCGATTCGAACACGGGATACCGCGAATGCTGAGCCTGATCGGACTGCTGGCCGGCCTTGCACTGCTGATCGTTCTGACAATGCGCGGCATGAGCCTGTTCGTGGCCACGCCGCTGTGTGCGCTGCTGGTGGCGCTGACCAGCGACATCGCGCTGCTGCCGCCGCTGGCCGGCGAGGGCCAGGCCGATCTGGTCGGTCAGTACATGCAGGGTTTCACCGGCTTCATCGCCTCTTGGTTCTTCATCTTCCTGCTCGGCTCGCTGTTCGGCAAGATGATGGAATCCTCCGGCGGCGCCGAGA
>CAYPZP010000012.1:0-34804 GCA_964415285.1 uncultured Halomonas sp.
CTCGTCGGCCGACTCGCTGCTGGCGATCGAATTCCACCGGCATTTCACGCACGCGTTGTCGATGATTCCGGTGCTGGCGCTGGCGGTGTCACTGATCGTGTGGTGGCCGATTCAGCGCTGGCGGCCCGGAATCAAGTTCGCGCGCGTCTATCTATGGAGCCTTCTGGGCGTGGCGTCCCACGGCGCGCTGGATGCGATGACCTCTTACGGCACGCGGCTGTACTGGCCGTTTTCAGACCAGCGCGTGGCGTGGAATTTCATCAGCGTGATCGATCCGCTGTTCAGCGCGCCGGCGGCGATTCTGCTGGGGTTCGGAATCGCGCTGAAGAATCGCAGGCTGATGCGGATCGCAGCCATCTGGGCGGCGTTCTATCTCGGGATCGGCGCGCTGCAGCAGCACCGGGCCGAAGCCATCACGCTTCACTGGGCCGAGGCTCGCGGCATCGCCGTCGAACGCGTGCTGGCCAAGCCGTCGTTCGCCAACCTGGTGCTGTGGCGAGGGCTGGTCGACGACGGCGAGTCGTTGCACACGCTGGCCGTCAGGATCGTTCCCGGCACGCAGCCGCTGGTGTGGCGGGGCGCGACGGTGCAGCGCTACGACGACGGGGATTGGCCGGACCACAGCCGACTGTCGCGCGACATGGTCCGGTTCCGCCATTTCTCAGACGACTGGCTGTTTCGTTATTATCCCTACGATTCCGGGGGCCGCGTGTTCATCGGCGACTTTCGTTATGCCATCGACCCGGCCAGTTCGCGACCTTTGTGGGGCATCCGCTTCGATCCCGGGCAGCTCGACGGCAGGGTAGGATTCGATCGACCGGCGCGCGTGACCGAGGTCGAGCGCGAGGCCTTCTTCGCGCGCCTGCTCGGGCGCGATCCGCCGCCCTGAATTCGTTGTTCGTTACATTCGCCCCGCGCTTGCAGCGTCTGCAATCAACTCGGACATCGAAGCAGCAAACGAACCACCAATCAACGAACAACGAAAAACGAAAAACGAGCTTCACGATGAATTTCAAAAGCGACAACGAAGCCCCGGCGCATCCGCGGGTACTCGAAGCGATCGGCGAGGCCAACCGCGGAATGGCAACGGCGTATGCCGACGATGCCTGGAGCCTGAAGCTCGACGCGGCCTTTTCGGACGCATTCGAAACCGAATGCACGGTGCTGCCGCTGGCCACCGGAACCGCGGCCAATTCGATCACGCTGTCGGCGATGGTGCCCTCCTGGGGCGCCGTGATGTGTCATCGCCAGGCGCACATCGCCTGCGACGAGGGTGGGGCGCCGGAGTTCTATACGCACGGGGCCAAGCTGATGACCCTGGAAGGCGCCGACGGCAAGCTGCTGCCCGAGGATCTGGCCGCGGCGATCGATGCGGCGGGCGCACACGGGGTCCACAACGTCAAGCCGTCGGCGGTTTCCATCACCCAGGCGACCGAGTGCGGTACCGCCTACACGCCCGGACAGGTCACGGCGCTGGCCGAAGCCGCGCACGCGCGCGGTCTGCCCCTGCACATGGACGGCGCGCGTTTCGCCAATGCCTGCGCGTTTCTCGGCGTATCGCCGGCCGAAATCACCTGGAAAGCGGGCGTTGACGCGCTGTCGTTCGGCGCGACCAAGAACGGCGCGCTGACGGCCGAGGCGATCGTCGTGTTCGGGCATCCGGAATGGCTGGAACCGATGGCGCGGATGCGCAAGCGCGGCGGACACCTGCTGTCGAAGATGCGCTACGTTTCCGCACAACTGCTGGCGATGCTCGAAGGCGACCTGTGGCTGGAGCTGGCCGCTTGCGCCAACGGCATGGCGGCGCGGCTGGCCGCGGCCGTCGAGGCGCAGCCGGAAGCGGCGCTGGCCTGGCCGGTCGAAGCCAACGAGGTTTTCGTGCGCATGCCGGCGGCTCGCCTGCAGGCGCTGAAGGACCAGGGCTTCGAATTCCATATCTGGCCGGGCAGCGACGACCTGGCGCGCCTGGTGTGTTCGTTCGCCACCCGCGACGAGGACGTCGACGCGCTGACTGCCGCGCTGGGCACGTTCCGATGAGCGGCCGGCCGCCGTCGGAGTGCGAATGGCTGGCCGGCGTCCTGACGCGGGAGATTCCGCTGGGCGCGGCGATGCAGCTGACGATCGAACGCCTCGATGAGCGCGGCATCGAACTGTCCGCGCCGCTGGCTCCCAATGTCAACGACAAGGGCACCGCGTTCGGCGGCGCGCTGGTTTCGCTGATGATCCTCGCCGGCTGGTCGCTGCCGCGGTTATTGCTGCGGCGCCGGAACCTGGATGCCGACCTGGTCATCGGGCGCTGCGAAGTCCGCTTTGCCGCGCCGGTCGATTGCGCCCTTTCGGTTGTCTGCAAATGGCCCGACCCGGCCGCAGTCGGCGAATTCATCGATCGCCTGCGCCACTCCGGTCGGGGCAAGCTGGAGCTCGCGCCGCAGGTCATCGCGGGCGGCGAGGTGGCGGCCGGCCTGCAGGCCCGGTATGCTGCACTGGCACGTTCGCAGGAGTGAGGGCAGAAGATGCGCCGCAGGATCTTTCTTATCGCCGTTTCCGTCGGGCTCGCGCTGCTCGCAGCGGGTTGCGGTACCCAGCAGGCCGACCGTGAGCGCACCGAGACGCTGGATCGCTTCGAGGCGATCGTGCGCTGGAATCAGTTCGATGCGATAACGGACTTCATGCACCCCGATTATCTCGAGGAAAACCCGGTCCGCGCCGTCGATATCGAGCGTCTGCACCAGTTCAGGGTCAGCCAGTACCGGGTCCGGCAGGTCCTGCGTTCCGGCGAGGATGAGGGGCTGGACCGGCTGGTCGAGCTGCGTCTCTACAACCGTCATACCGCGCGCGAGAAAACCGTCGATTACGTCGAATCCTGGCGCTGGGACGAGCTGCGAGAGCGCTGGATGCTGCACTCCGGCCTGCCCGACGTCACCGACCGCCGCTGAAAACGTCTGCAAACCGCTCGCGGGCTTGAATTTGCTCCGGCGCCGCAGGTGTAATATCTTCAGTCAATACTCTGACCGGAAACGGGGAGGCTCGCAGCATGCGCACCATCGCCGTCATCAACGCCAAGGGCGGTTGCGGCAAGACCACGATCGCCACGAATCTCGCCGCGGCGCTGGCCTGGGAAGGCTACCAGGTGGCGCTGGGAGACCTGGATCCGCAGCAGTCGTCGGCCGACTGGGGCGAGACGCGACCGGAGGACTATCCGGAAATCGTCAGCCTGAACTCGGCCGACGGTCCGGTCCGGGCACCGGCCGGAACCGACTACATGATCCTGGACTCTCCGGCCGGCATCCACGGCCCGGAGCTGGGCAATCTGGTGCGCCGGGCGCAAACGGTCGTGATTCCGGTGCTTCCTTCGTTCATCGACATGAACGCCGCCCACCGCTTTCTCGGCCACCTGTTCTCGCTCAAGCCGATTACCGAGGGCGAAGCCAAGGTCGGGCTGATCGCCAACCGCGTCAAGCCGCACACGATCATCTATCGCGAGCTCAAGGGATTCCTGGGCGGCTACAAGGCGCCGGTGGTCGGGCGCCTGCGCGATTCGATGAACTACGTCCGGGCGTTCGAGTCCGGACTGTCGGTGAACGATTTCCCCGGCTACCTGGCCGAACAGGACTGGACCGAATGGGAGGTCATCACCGAGTGGGTCACGAGCAGGAAATCGCGGGGAAAAGCGTGACGGACCTGCTGGGGCAGTTGTTTACCCGCCTGGCAGGTCCGTGATTCTGGTCGCCTTTTCCTTTCGTCGTTTGGCCATTTCGTTTCGCTGTGGCACGACCGAAAGCGGTCCTGGACTGGTTTGAAGATCGGATCTCACTGCATCGAGCCGGCGCTGGGTCTGGCGCCGATGGCCGGCGTCACCGACAAGCCGTTCCGGCTGTTGTGCCGGCGCATGGGCGCCGGGCTGGCGACGTCGGAGATGACCTCGGCCAACCCGCAGCTTCGGGGTACGCGCAAGTCGGCCGAGCGGCTCGACCATGCCGGAGAGCCGGGGCCCATCAGCGTCCAGATCGCCGGCACCGAGCCGGATCAGATGGCCGACTTCGCGCGCTACAACGCCGATCACGGCGCCGAGATCATCGATATCAACATGGGCTGCCCGGCGAAGAAGGTCTGCAAGGCCTGGGCAGGCTCGGCGCTGATGCGAGACGCGGCGCGGGTCCGGGCCATTCTCGAAGCAGTGGTGGCCGCCGTCGACGTGCCGGTTACGCTCAAGATCCGCACCGGCTGGGCTCGACACGCGCGGAACGCGCCGACCATTGCGCGCATCGCCGAACAGGCCGGGATCGCCGCGCTTGCCGTGCACGGCCGCACGCGCGATCAGAAGTACCAGGGCGCTGCCGAGTACCGGACGATCGCCGAAATCAAGCGCGACATCGCGATTCCGGTCTGGGCCAACGGTGACGTCGATACGCCGGCCAAGGCGAAGCAGGTGCTCGAGCAGACCGGCGCCGACGGCCTGCTGATTGGCCGTGCCGCCCAGGGCCGGCCCTGGATCTTCGAGGAAATCCGGCACTATCTGGATACCGGCGAGCGACTGGCTGAAAAGACGCCCGCCGAGGTCGGGGCGATCCTGATCGAGCATCTCCAGGCGCTGCACGCGTTCTACGGAGCGCATCGCGGGTTGCGCATCGCGCGCAAGCACCTGGGCTGGTATGCAAGGGCGCATCCGGGGGCGGATTCATTCATCCGCGCCGTCAACGCCGTCGAGGACGCCGATCGACAGATCGAATTCACCCGCGGGTACTTCGAACGCCTCGAAGCCGGGATCGATCGGGCGGCGTGATGGCGCCGGTCCGTCGCGCCCTCGTGGCCGGGCCGGTCAGTCCATCCGAGCTGAATCGAAGCCCGTCAGACCGGCCGGCATCACGATTCTCGGTACCCGGAACGTGCGCACCTCCGGGCCGGCAGGGTCGATCGTCCAAAGAATCCGGTCGCTGGTGAAGCGATCCCAGGCGATCGATCGAGCGGCAATCTCGAGTGCGATGGTGGCCACGTGAACTAGCGTCGCTCCCTGGGACGGCCGCGCCAGCGCATAGACCTCGCCCCGGTCGTGCCCGGTGACGTACAGCAGGCCGTCCGCACCGATCGTCCCGCCCGAAGTGCTGTCGGGACGCAAGCGCTCGAGCACCGAATCGGGCAGCAGCCAGGCCTGCACCGGGACCCAGTACGGATCGAATTGCACGATGCGCGTGTAGCGATGGTCCTTTCCGGGTTGACCGCCTTCGCCGTCGTAGTGGGCAAACCCGGCGAGCCAGCCGCTGGCCAGCTCGTCGACCCAGGCCAGCGATCCGTCGGTGGCGCCCAGCGACCGTGAGCGCACCGGAGCCAGCGTCGCCGGGTCGAACCACTCCAGCGAACCGGCCATGGGCAGGTCGGGGAAGTTGGAGTTGGCGCACAGCAGCTCACGCTCGCGCGTGATCACGCAGCTGTTCAGGTGTGCAACGCCGGCGCGGCCGACGGACTGCCAGCGAGCCAGCTCGCGTCCACCCCGGCGCGCGTGACGTGCCATGCCGGTGTCGTTGACGGCGAAGAACGCATTCGCCCCGACCGCGACCGCTTGTTGTGCCAGCGGCGCGGGATAGCGCATGACCGATTCGGCCGCCAGGCGCTCGAGCGCCCATGCCGACCCGCCGGTCGCTGCCGCCACAACCATCCAGACCAGGGTGAGAACAATGCCGCGCATCCGGAGAACATACCGGATTCGGGTTGTGGCGTGGTTACCGTACCGCGGCGCCTTGAAAGCACACGGCGCCACCGATGATCCGATGGCCGGACCCTGAACCTCCGAACCTGCCCAGTCATTTGCGCGCGGCTGCCGGATCTGCTTCAATCGGAGCTCGCGCGCAAGGAGCATTCCGATGACCTCCATCCACGATCCCGAAGGCATTCGCCTGCCGATCAAGCTCGATTCCACGTCCAACGGTGAGTACGAGCCGATTCCGCTCGACGCCGGGGCCCGGCTCGCCAACGAGAGGGCACAGGAAGCCGCCGGCGTGAACGCGAAACGGCTGGGCCGCACGCGTCGCCAGTTCCTGGTCTCGAGCTGCGGCGCGGCGTCGACGCTGCTGGCGTTCAACGCCGCGCAGGCCGCCGTCGGGCGCACCGGCGGGCTGTTCGCGCTGGCCGACGAGGCGGCTGTCGACGAGCACGCGGCCAGCGCCGTGCTCGACGGCGACGAGTTCGTCCTCGATGTGCAGGGACACTTCGTCAACCCGACCGGCGCCTGGCTCGAACGGCTGCCCGAAGAGGCGCGGCCGTTGTCGGGGATGCCGGCGGCCGGCTGCGCGCTCGGGCAGGGCGAGGGCGCGCGTTCCTACCTCGACTGCCTCGGTCCCGATGCGTTCGTCAAGGACGTGTTCATGGATTCCGACACCGACGTGATGGTGCTGTCGTTCGTGCCTTCGACGCGCGAGGGCGAGCCGCTGACGATCGAGGAGGCCGCCGCGGCGCGCGAGATCGTCGACGACCTGAAGGGCACGCACCGCCTGTTGCTGCACGGGCGCGTGAATCCGAACCAGCCAGGCGATGTCGCCGATATGCAGCGGCTACGCGACGATTTCGGTATTCAGGCCTGGAAGACGTACACGCAATGGGGGCCGGACGGCGAGGGCTACGCGCTGACCGACGAGGCCACCGGGATCCGGTTCATGGAAGAGGCGCGACGGCTGGACGTTCCCGTGATCGCGATCCACAAGGGCATCCCGTTCGGACGGCAGAGTTACCGGAACTCGCTTTGCACCGACGTCGGACCGGCCGCGAAACGCTATCCCGACCTCAGCTTCCTGATCTACCACTCGGGTTTCGTGCCGGGGCAGGCCGAGGGGCCGTACGACCCGGAGCGCGACGAGGGCATCGATTCGCTCATCAAGACGGTCCACGAGAGCGATCTCAAAGGCGGCAACGTCTACGCCGAGCTGGGCTCGACCTGGCGATTCCTGATGCGTGATCCGGACTCGGCGGCGCACGCCCTGGGCAAGATGCTGGTCTACATCGGCGAGGACAACATTCTGTGGGGTACCGACTCGATCTGGTACGGCTCGCCGCAGGACCAGATCCAGGCGTTCCGCGCCTTCCAGATCAGCGAGGCGTTCCAGGACCGCTACGGCTATCCGGCGCTGACGCCGGAAATCAAGCGCAAGATTCTCGGTTTGAACGCGCTCAAGCCGTACCGCCTGGATGCCGGGGTGCTCGAACACCACCTCGGCGACGATGCGGTGCAGATCACGCGCGCCGAGTACCGCAACATCGCCGACCCGCACTACCGCACCTTCGGCCCGAAAACGCGGCGGGAGTTCTTCAACCTGATGCGCTGGACCGGCGGCGAGGCGGCCTGAAAGCGGCGTTGAGCGGCGCGGGCGCGAACGCGCGCCCGTTCCGCTGGACCGCCGCGCGGGTCCGTTCGTGCCCGGCCTGGCGCGACACGGCCGCGAACCGATGGAGCGTCCGGCGCTCCCTGAACGTCGCCGCACCGGTCCAGGGTCGGCACCCGTCGGCGGTATATCCGATTTCAACCTTTGACCGCCCGGGCGCATCCTATCGGGTATGAACGACGCCGCGCCTGATTCCGATGCTTCCGCTTCGTCCGACGCCCCGCTGGTCCGTGCGGCGCGCGACGGCGATCGACGGGCATTCGAGACGCTGTACCGGCGCCATGCACCACGGCTGCTGCCGGTGCTATGGCGCATGGCCGGCGGCGACCGCGCGCTGGCCGAGGACTGGCTGCAGGACGCGTTCGTGCAGGCCTGGCGCAAGATGGGCCAGCTGCGCGATTCGGGCGCTTTCGGCGGCTGGCTCAAACGCCTGGCGGTCAACGTCGCGTTGTCGGAGAAGCGTCGCGGACGGCTGCAAACCGTCGATTCGGATGTCGATCCGGGTGCACCCGAGCCACCGTGGCCTGCTGCCGACCTGGACCTGGAACGCGCGATCGCGGCGTTGCCGGAACGCGCGCGGCAGATCGTCGTCCTGTTCCACCTCTCCGATCTCGGACACGCCGAGATCGGTGAACTGATGGGTATCGATCCGGGCACGTCCAAGGCGCAACTGCACCGGGCCCGGAAATTGCTGAAGGAGGCACTGGCATGACGCTGGACGACCGAGAACTCGACCGCAGACTGGCTGCGCTTGCCCGCCAAGCGCCGGTCGAAGACGAATCCTGGCGACGGATCGAGCGCCGCATCCGCCCTCGTTGGCGGCTGCCCGCCGCGGCCGCGGCCGCGGCTGCGTTGGCGCTGGGGTTTAGCGCCGTGCTGGTCCTGCAGCCGCTGCCGGATGAGCGCGGCGCCGATGAGATGCAGACCCTGGTGGCCGCCGAGGTGCGCGCAATGCGGGCATCGGCACCCGCCGAGCCGGTGCTTTCCCGGCTGGACTCGCCGCAAGCGCTGATGCAGGCATGGCAGGAAAACCAGAATGCCATCGCCGAACTCGAGCAAGCCCTCGAGCGCGACCCGGGCAACGGCTTGCTGCTCGAATTCCTGGCCGAGGCTCGCCTGCGGCAGGCACAGCTGATCCATTCGGGCCTGACCCTTTCCCCCCAACAGAGGATGACGCTATGAATATGACGAAGTGGATGCATGCAGCCGTTTTTTCGGCACTGATCGCCATGGCCGTTTCACCGGCCCGGGCCGAGAGCGTGGATGAGGTGCGCGAGGCGCGGGCCGACGCCGTGATCGAGTTTTCCGGCGTCAGCGGTGAATTCAGGGTCGTCGGCGGCGACGTCGAAGAACTGCGCGTGACCGGAACCCTGAGCGATCGGGTCGATCGACTGCGGATCGAGGGTGACCCTTCGCGCTGGCGGATCGAACTCGAGATGAAAGACGCCAGCGGTCGATGGGCATGGAACAGCGGTGCCGATACCCGGCTCGAAATTACCGTCCCGCAGGGTGCGGACCTCACCGTGCGCGCGGTCAGCGCCGAGCTCTCGATCCGCGGACTGCGTGGACCGCGCCTCGACGCGCGCACCGTCAGCGGCGACCTGACGCTTGCCGATAACTCCCCGGCACGGCTGATGGCCGAATCGGTCAGCGGCGAAGTGGCGATCGACGGCGGCGGGCTGGAAAGCAGCGCGCTGAAGTCGGTCAGTGGCGATATCGATGCCACCGGGCTGGCCGGCCGCGTGCGAGCCGCTTCGGTCAGCGGGGAAGTGTCGGTGGACGCGGTCGAATTGTCGGAATTCAATTCCGAGACGGTGTCCGGCGATATCGAAGCGACGCTGCGCCCGCAGAACACCGCGACGATCGACCTGCAGACGCATTCCGGCAGCATCAATCTGGCGCTGCCGTCCGGGACCCCGCTGGACCTCGACGGCGAGACGTTTTCGGGCGACCTCGGGAGTTCGTTCGACGCCGACATCGAGAACGTTCGCGAAAAGGGCTTGACCCTACGCTCCGGCGACGGCAGCGTCCGGGTGCGCGTCCAGACCTTCTCCGGCGACTTCGACCTGCGGTCGTCCGGCGGCTGACCGAACCGATTGCGCCCGCCGCTTCCTTTCGGCGGGCGCATGGTTCAAGCGCTCAGGACCTTCTCAGGTAGTCCTGGCGCCCCCAGTACAGGATCATCGCCAGCCCGAACAGCATGCCGCCGAGGTGCGCGAAATGGGCCACCCCCGACATGCCGCCGGTGACGCCGAAGAACAACGTCAACAGGCCATAGCCGATGACGAAGTACTTGGCACGGATCGGGATGGGCGGGATCAGCAGCAGGATGCGCTGGTTTGGATACATCATGCCGAACGCCAGCAGCAGGCCGAAGACGCCGCCCGACGCTCCGATGGTCGGGTAGACGCCGCCGGTAAACGCTGCGGTGAGCAACTGCACCAGCCCGGCGCCGACGACGCAGACCGCATAGAAGATCAGGAAGCGCTTCGAGCCCCAGGCCTGTTCGATCGGCAGGCCGAACATGTACAGCGCGAACATGTTGAAGAACAGGTGGCCGATGCCGCCGTGCAGCAACGCATAGGTGACCAGCTGCCAGGGACCGAATCCGGTATTCAGCGTGCCGCCCCCGGAAAGGCCCATCTGGTCGGGCGTGGCCAGCGGCCACAGCGCCAGCAGACGCAGCGACTCGAGCTGGTTCATGCTCTGGAACAGGTAGGCCGCGACCGTGATGCCGAGCACGATCATTGCCGTCGGCGGATTCGTTACCGGACGTGGGGTTCTCATGGCGTCAGTTCCTCGAGCGCGGCTTCGAGATCGGCGCGGCCGACGAACATTTCCAGCGCGGCCGCGCGCTGCCGCAACTCGGCGATGCGCCCGGCATTCGGCGAACCGGGCCACCCGGCCCAGCCGGCTTCGGCCAGGTAGCCCAGCACGGCCGCGATCTGCGCGTCGGAAAGCTGGGTCATCGGCGGCATGTAGCCTCGATAGGTGCGCCCGGCGACCTCGATTTCGCCCTTGAGGCCGACCAGCACCACCAGCGCGACGGCGTCGGGCCCCATGTCCAGCCACTCCGAGCCGGCCAGCGGCGGAAAGGTCGGCGGGCGGCCGCCACCGTCGACTCCGTGGCAGGTCGAACAGAACTTGCGGTACTCGGCCTCGCCAGTCGCGAGCGGCTGCTCGGGCTGCTCGCCGCAGCCGGTCAGGAACCACAGCAGCGCCAGCATCACCACCGCGGGTCTACAATGTCGGCTGTTGTCATCCATCGATTGCATCGAAAGGTCGAATCTTGTCGGTTGAGCGCGTGACAGTGTACGCGGCATCCAGTCAGGCACTGGCACGGGAATACACCGATGTCGCCGCCAGGTTGGGTCGCGTTCTCGGACAGGCCGGGTTGCCGATCGTCTACGGCGGCGGTTCCACCGGACTGATGGGCGCCATGGCGGACGCCGCGCTGGAAGCGGGCGGCCAGGTGCATGGCGTCATCCCGAAGTTTCTCATGGATCTGGAGAAGGGGCATGAAGGCCTGACCAGTCTGGACGTGGTGCCGGACATGCGCGTTCGCAAGCAGCGCATGCTCGACAACAGCCGCGCGGTGATCACGTTGCCCGGCGGCTGCGGCACGTTCGAAGAGGTTTTCGAAGCCATGACGCTCAAGCGCCTGGGCCAGTATTTCGGGCCGATCATCCTGGTCAACGCGAATGGCTACTACGATCGATTGCTCGACTTCCTCCGCCACAGCGTACAGGAACGGTTCATGAGCGAGGTCCACCTCGACCTCTGGCACACCGTCGCGCTTCCCGAGGAAGTGCCGGAAGCGCTCGATACCGTGGAGCCGTGGAGCGACGATTCGCTGCATCGGTCCGCGGTCCGGCGCGGCGCCTGACCCGGGTTGCCCGGCCCGCCGGGCGGTCCTGCAATCCCCTGATTTCAGGAGGTATCGAATGAGTCAGTCCCCCACCATCGCACGTACCGGATTCGGCGAGGGCGCCGGCTGGCTGATTGCCGGCAGCGAATCGCTGGCTCGCGGCGGACCGGCCATGCTGCGCGTGGCGCTGGTGTTGCTGGCGATTTCGTTGGTGCAGCTCATTCCTGCGATCGGTCCGCTGATCCTGCTGGTGATTTCACAGGCGGTGACCGCCGGTGTGCTCAACGTGTTTCGAGCCGTCGATCAGGGCGAGCCGGTGGCACACGACACGGTGTTGCAGGGATTGATGCGCCCGGATCGTCGCGGCCGCCTGCTGGCGCTGGGGACGATCTTCGTTTTGGGCATGTTCGCGGCACTGGCTGCATTCAGCGCCTGGCTTTCGCCTCAGATGGACATGCAGGCGCTGACCACGCTGCTCAATGATCCTGAAGTGCTGAATCGCGAACCCGAAAAGCTATTCGCGTTGTTCGAGGGCGTCAACGTCATCGGCGGCCTGGCGATCGCCGGCGTGATCGCCGTGCTGGTGCTCGGTTCGCTGTATTTCGCCGTCCCGCTGGTGTTCTTCTGGGGTTGGCCGGTGATTGCCGCGCTGTTGTGGAGCCTGCGTGCGGTACTGGTCAACTGGATCGCGTTTCTCGGTTTCGTTCTGGTGCTGTTCGGCGTATTGGTGATCATCGGTCTCGGTTTGGGACTATTCGGCAACCTCATCCTGCTGGCGCTGGGTCCGATGGGTACGCCGATCGCTCAGCTTCTGACGATGGCGGTGTCGTTGTTCGTGCAGCTGCTGATCGCAGCCGCCCAGTGGCGGGCTTTCCTGCGCGTATTTCCGGCCGGCGACTCCGGCAACGATTCGACGGCAAGCGCCGAACTCTGAGCCCGCTCTGCGATCGTCCTCGGCGCGGACCGGATCACCGGCCTGCCGGCAGATCGCAGGCGTCGCCGAGGCGCGCGCGGCTCCGCGCCGCCAGGATCAGCGCCACCTCGGCACACGAAATCGCGTCGTCGACCGCGTTGTGCGTCGATCGCGGCGCCAGTCCGTAATGATCGCGAACCGCGTCCAGATGAGCGGGACCCGACCCCGCTTCGGGATCCCGGCCGCGCGCGCGCCGTCGGTACCAGGCCAGGGTGTCGATGCCCGGCCAGGCCCAGCCGATGCCGAACGCGCCGCGCAGCGCCCGATCCAGGAACGCGGTATCCAGCGGCGCATGGTGGAAAATCGCCACGCGTCCGGTCAGGGCATCTGTCAGCCGCTGGAGTGCCTGTTGGAGTTCGACGCCGTTGCTGCGGTCGCAATCGCGGATTCCATGGATCGTCGCCGATTCGCCGACCGCGTCGCCGCCGCCGGCGACAACGCCGAGTTCCATCGATTCCGCCAGATCGATTGCACCGTGATCGACCGGGACCCAGCCGATGCTGACGATGTTGCCGGTTTCCGGATCCAGCCCGGTCATTTCGAGGTCGATCGCCAGCAGCGGTGCTTCCCGTACCCGGGTGCCGGCATCCGGGAGCGGCGAGCGAAGCGCGTCGGCAAGGCGGGGACAGTTCGACGCGGCGGCTTCGCGCATGCGCGCCAGCCGTTTCCAGCGCCGGCGGGCGAACGGACTCAAAGCATGTAGCGCTGTGCCAGCGCCTTCTGTGCCGAAGTGACGATGCTGAACGCCGAGCGCAGATAGCGTCGATGCAGCCCGGACAGCTCGTTCGGATCGACCAGGTGATCCGGCAACTCGCCGCGTTCGAGCTGCGCGGCCTGGTGGCCCAGCCGGATATCGCCGATGAATCGAAACGCATGGACCAGGTCGTCGGCGTCGCCTGCGTTGATCAACTCCGCCTCACCGGCGGCGGCGATGCGATCCTCGGTGCCGATGACCGTCAGCGCGCCTTCCAGCGCCTGCACGCGGGCCAGGTCGACGATCGGGATGACGCCGCGCTTCTTCAGATTCAGGCCCCGGCTGCGTTCACCGCCGGCTTCCTGAACGAACTGGCGGAACAAGCCGATGGGCGGGCGATGGCCCATGGACTCTGCGGCGAGGAAGCGCCGGAAGATCTCGGCGTCGCGAGCCTGGTCGACAACCTCTTGATGCAGCAGGGTCGCCATCTCGGCATCGCCGGCCACGGCGCGCAGATCGAAGAAGATGCTCGACTGCATGACCGACTTCGGCGCCGGCTCGCGAATCCAGTCGTCGAAGCGCTTTCGCCAGCCCGACATCGGCAGCCGCCATTCGCCCTTGGCCATGACGCCGCCCGGGCAGAACACGTAGCCGCAGGCGTCCAGCCCGTCGCAGACCCGGCGCGCCAGCCGCTCGAAATAGGCGGCCTGCTCCGGGTCGGGCGTTTCGGCGAGCAGCAAGCCGTTGTCCTGATCGCTGATCAGGCCCTGTTCCAGCCGGGCCTGTGAGCCGAACGCAAGCCAGGTCCACGCCATCGGCGCCGGGCCGAGCTCATTGAACGCGAGCTCCAGCAGGCGTCGGGTACAGGAATCGGTGATGCGCCCGGCGACGGCACCGACTTCCGAGGCGCCGGCCCCGTCGCGAGCAAGGCCGGCGAGCAGCCGGGGCGCCTGTCGCGCCAGTTCGGCGATTTCGCCGGTTGTACCGGCGCGCTGTATATCGCGCACCAGGCGCAGCGGATGTGGCGACTGCACGCGCATCAGGTCGCCGGAACTGACGATCGCGGCCAGCGCGCCCGACGCGTCGACAACCGGCAGGTGGTGGATTCCCAGCCGCATCATTTCGACCAGCGCCTTGTCGATGCGACCGGCACGCGGAACCGTGGCCGGGTCGGGGGTCATGATCTTCGAAACGGGTTGGTTCGGATCGGTGCCGCGGGCGACCACGCGGTTGCGCAGATCGCGGTCGGTGATGATCCCGGTCAGGCGACCGTCGCTCAGCAGCGGCAGACAACTGACCTGGTGTTCGGCCATCAGCCGTGCGCAGTCGGCGATCGAGGTGCCGGGTTCGGCCGTGACCGGTTTGCGCAACGGTAGCGCATCCAGCGTTTCGGTTCGCGCGCGACCGAGCGGCTGTTCGCGAAGACGCTGGCCCGGATCGGCGCCGAAGAACGAGGCCAGCGAAGGGTATTGTTCGAGCACCTTGGCGGTCTGATGGGCGGTCAGATGCCAGATCAGGCAGTCCTCGACGGTCCGGACTCCGTAGCCTGCGACCGTGTCGCGTCCGAACGCGATCCGATGCCCGAACAGCTCTCCTTCGCCGCGATGTTCGATGGTATCGGTGGCCGCATCGACCAGCGCCACGGCGCCCTTGCGAATGATGTAGAGGCCGTCGCGCGAAGGCGGGTCGAATGTGCCCGGCGCTTCGCCTTCGGTGTAGTAGCGGATCTGGAGCCGGGATGCGATGTCTTCGATGGCCTGGCGCTCGAGTCCGGAGAACGGCGCGACCTGGGACAGGTAGTCGGCGATGTCTGGCGAAGTTCGGTTCATGGCGTTTCGCGGATGACGCGGTTCGGTCGCGCTCGGACTCGGATTGCATTCATTATGCGCGCTCGCGGCCGGGCGACGTTCGGGAACGATCCGGTCGAAGGCATCGACCGGCAGCAGTGGCGGCGAACGGTCGGTCGAGTGGTGCCCCGCAGTCGATGCGGATGCCGGCGACGCGGGGCGTCGCCGGCATCCGGGGTCTGGCTCAGTGGGCGTGCGCGTCTCCGGCGCCTCGCGGCACGCGGATATCCTCGATCAGCTCGCGGATGTGCGCCGGCGGCGGGTCGGTCAGACGGCTGACCGTAAAGGCGACGGCGACGTTGACCAGCATGCCGACCACGCCGATCCCCTCCGGGGAGATGCCGAACAGCCAGTTCTCCGGCCGGTTTTCGGCAATGGGTGAGAAAAGATCGCCGAAGCCGTTGAAATAGAGGATGTAACCGAATGTGAACAGCAGTCCGGTCAGCATGCCGGCGATCGCGCCCTCCCGGTTCACCCGGGTCGAGAAGATACCCATGATGATGGCCGGGAACAGCGACGCCGCGGCCAGTCCGAATGCGTAGGCCACCGTCTGCGCAACGAAACCCGGTGGGTTGTAGCCCAGGTAGCCGGCCACGCAGATCGCGAACGCCGCGGCGATTCGGCCGACCAGCAGTTCGCCCTTGTCGCTGAGATTCGGCGCAAACGTATTCTTGACCAGATCGTGCGACACCGCCGCAGAGATCACCAGCAACAATCCGGCCGCGGTCGACAGCGCCGCGGCGACGCCGCCGGCGGCGACCAGCGCGATGACCCAGTTGGGCAGGTTCGCGATTTCCGGATTGGCCAGCACCATGATGTCGCGGTCGACCTGCAGCTCGTTGCCTTCCCAGCCGTTGGCTTCGGCGATCGGCGCGAACTCGGGGTTGCCCTCGTTGTAATACTGGATTCGGCCGTCGCCGTTCTTGTCGTTGAAGTCGAGCAAGCCGGTGTTTTCCCAGGTCCGGAACCAATCGGGCCGTTCCTCGTAGGCCAGCGGCTGGCTTTCGGCCACTTCGCCCGGCCAGATCGTCTCGATCAGGTTGAGCCGGGCCATCGCCCCGACCGCCGGCGCCGTGGTGTAGAGCAGCGCGATGAACAGCAGCGCCCAGCCAGCCGAGCGGCGTGCATCGGAGACTTTGGGCACCGTGAAGAAGCGAACGATCACGTGCGGCAGGCCGGCGGTGCCGACCATCAGCGCAAGCGTAATGCAGAACACGTCGATGGTGGCCTTGCTGCCGTCGGTATAAGCGCCGAAGCCCAGCTCCTGGACCACGCCGTCGAGCTTGTCGAGCAGGTAGACCGATTCGCCCGAAATCGTTGCGCCGAGACCGAGCTGCGGCAGCGGATTGCCGGTGAGCTGGATCGAAATGAAGACCGCCGGGACGGTGTAGGCGAAGATCAGCACGCAGTACTGCGCCACCTGGGTATAGGTGATGCCCTTCATGCCGCCGAGCACTGCGTAGATGAACACGATGCCCATGCCGACCAGCAGGCCGGTCAGGATATCCACCTCGAGGAAGCGTGAGAACACGATGCCGACGCCGCGCATCTGGCCCGAGACGTAGGTGAACGAGATGAAGATCAGGCAGACGACAGCGACGATGCGCGCCCACTTCGAGTAGTACCGATCGGCGATGAACGACGGTACCGTGAACTTCCCGTACTTGCGCAGGTAGGGCGCCAGCAGCAGCGCCAGCAGTACGTAGCCGCCGGTCCAGCCCATCAGGTAGACGGACCCGTCGTAGCCGAGAAAGGCGATCAGCCCGGCCATCGAGATGAACGACGCGGCCGACATCCAGTCGGCGGCCGTGGCCATGCCGTTGGCGATCGGGTGAACACCTTTGCCGGCGACGTAGAAGTCTCCGGTGGTGTGCGCGCGCGACCAGATCGCAATCCCGATGTAGAGGACGAATGTGGCGCCGACGACGATGTAGGTGAGTAACTGGAGATTGTCCATGGTGTCGGTCCTTTATTCCTCGTGGAAATCGTGTTCGCGATCGAGCCGGTTCATGCTCCAGGAGTAGAAGAAGATCAGCCCAAGGAAGGTATAGATCGAACCCTGTTGCGCGAACCAGAAGCCGAGCTCGTAACCGAACAGCGGAATCTTGTTCAGTGGTTCGACAAGCAGAATGCCGAAGCCGAACGACACGACAAACCAGATCGAGAGGCAGATCGCCATCAATCGAAGGTTGGCTTTCCAGTAGGCGTCGCGGCTTTGTTGTTGTGCCGACATGTGTCTACCCTCCAGGGGAATTTCAGTGGTGCCGGCAATGTAGCAGTGGGTCGGGCAGATTGAACTTCGACTTTAGTCGAGATGGTGGAAGCCGACCGGCGACGGGCCCTTGTCGGCACACCGCATGCGGGGGGGGCGACCCGACGGGAGTGGGATCTGCATTCGCGCCGGGTTACCATCAGCACGACATCGCCTGATTGGGAGGTGCCCGGGGTGTTCTCACCGTCGTTGATCGCGCTCGTGGCGCTGGGTTACGTGGGTCTCCTGTTCGCGCTGGCCTGGTTCGGCGATCGCCTGCCCGAAGGCCGCCTGGACGGGCGCTGCAGGGCTATCGTCTACAGCCTTTCACTCGCGGTCTACTGCACTTCCTGGACCTTCTTCGGCGCCGTCGGCAGCGCGGTGAGCAATGGCTGGCTGTTCGCCGCGATTTACGTCGGCCCGATGCTGGTGCTGATCTTCGGCCACGACTTGATGCTGCGTATCCTTCGCCTGAGTCGGGAAAACCGGCTGACTTCGATCGCCGATTTCATTGCCCATCGATTCGGCAAGTCCAGGCCGCTGGCGGTCCTGATCACGGTCGCCGCGGTAATGGGCTCCATTCCGTATATCGCGCTGCAGCTCAAGGCCGTGACCGGCGGCGTGGTGGTGATGGTCGACGGTGCGCATTCGCTGCCGCAGCCGCTGCTCGCGCTGGTGCTGGCGCTGGCGCTGGGTCTGTTCGCCATTTTGTTCGGCGCCCGCCGGCTCGAAGCCAGCGAGCATCACCGGGGCATGGTGCTCGCCATCGCGTTCGAGTCGCTGGTCAAGCTGGTCGCCTTCGCCACGGTCGGCTTGTGGGCGCTGTTCGGCCTGCTCGGCGGGTTTTCAGGCCTGATCGAGGCCATTGCCGGCAACCCCGAATACGACCGGCTGTTCCGGTCCGGCGGCGTTCCCGGCGGATTCTGGATCCAGACGCTGCTGGCGGCAGCGGCCGTGCTGTGTTTGCCGCGCCAGTTCCAGGTGACCTTCGTCGAGAATGAGCGCGCCCGCGATTTGCGCACCGCGCGCTGGCTGTTTCCCTTGTATCTGGCGCTGTTCACGCTGCTGGTCGTGCCGATCGCGATCGCCGGTCTCGAGTTCGGCGAATCCGGCGCGAACCCGGATCTGTTCCTGCTCACGCTGCCGATGCAGGGCGGTCACTCGGGGATGACCCTGCTGTCGTTCCTGGGTGGTTTTTCGGCGGCGACCGGCATGGTGATCGTGGCGACGGTCGCGCTGGCGACGATGGTCAGCAACGACCTGATCGGCCCGACGCTGATGCAGTTCAAGCTTCATCGCGAACGCGACTTCGGGCGAATGTTGCTGCAGAGCCGACGCGTGACCATCCTGGCGCTGGCATTTGCGAGCTGGATCTACTATCTGGCGCTGCCCGAGGCCGATGCGCTCGCCTCCCTCGGTCTGATGGCATTTGCCGCGGTGATCCAGTTCGCGCCGGCGCTGATCGCCGGCGTGTATTCGAGGACGGCCTGCCGTGAGGGCGCGGTCGCGGGTCTGTCGATCGGCCTGCTGGGCTGGCTGGTGCTGGTGTTCCTGCCCTCGATCATCCCGGTCTGGCCGGACTGGCTGGCGCCGGGGGTGAACCGGGCTACGCTGATCAGCCTGTCGGCGAATATCGTATTGCTGATCGGTGTCTCGATCTGGGTCCGGCGGCATCGGCCAACGCTGCCGATGCTGCTCGGCCGGCGCGCCGGCGTGCGACCAGTGACGATCGGCGAATTGCGGCGCCTGGCGAGCAGCTTCATCGGCACCGAACGCGTGGATCTGGCCTTCGCCAACGCGCTGTCGATCGAGGGTCCGCCGGATTTCCAGACCGTGGAGCGCGAGCCGGCCGACAACCAGCTCCTGGGATTCACCGAGCGCCTGCTTTCGGGTTGTATCGGTTCGGCATCGGCCCGCTCGGTGCTGACCGCAGGCCTGCGCCGAAGCGGCATGAATACCCGGGAGGCTCTGGCCTTGCTCGAGCAGACCTCCAGCGCGATCCAGTTCAATCGCGACCTACTCGAAGCAACGCTGGATCACATCAGCCAGGGTGTCAGCGTGGTCGATGCCGATCTGCGCCTGGTGAGTTGGAACCGCGCCTACGTCGAACTGCTGGGATACCCGGCCGACATGGTCTACCTGGGGCGGCCGGTGGAGGAACTGATCCGCTTCAATCTCGAGCGAGAACGCGGGCCGGGGGCCGAGCTGGAGTCGGCGGTCGATCGCCGGCTGCACCACATGCGGCGCGGCACGCCGTATGTGTTCGAGCGCCGCCACGACGACGGCCGGGTAATCGAGATTCGCGGAAATCCGATGCCGCACGGCGGCTACGTGACCACCTATACCGATATCACCGGGTTCAAGCGCAACGAAGCCGAGTTGAAGAGCGCCTACGCGACCATGGAACAGCAGGTCAACAAGCGGACACGCGAGTTGCGCGCTGCGATGCAGGCGCTGGAGCTGGCCAAGCACGATGCCGAACAGGCGAACCGCAGCAAGACGCGGTTTCTGGCAGCGGCCAGCCATGATCTGCTGCAGCCGCTCAACGCAGCGCGTCTTTTCTCGGCCAATCTCAGCCAGCGGTCGGACCACTTGTCCGGCGACGAGGCCCGGCTTGTGCGCCGAATCGATCACAGCCTGAGCGTTGCCGAGGAATTGCT
Organism: uncultured Halomonas sp.; assembly: GCA_964415285.1. Lineage (GTDB taxonomy): Bacteria > Pseudomonadota > Gammaproteobacteria > Xanthomonadales > Wenzhouxiangellaceae. The sequence goes on from CAYPZP010000012.1 coordinate 19,664, forward strand.
GTCGGCACTGCTGGACATCAGCCGTCTCGATCAGGGTGCGCTGCAGCCGAATCCGGTCGACGTGCCGGCGGGCCAGCTGCTGGACAAGGTCGAACGGCAGTTCGGCGCGCTGGCCGATCGGCGCGGCCTGCGCTTGCGCGTGCGGCCGAACCGCCATCTCGTACGCACCGATCCGAAGCTGCTGCAGCGCATTCTGTTCAACCTGGTCAACAACGCACTGCGATACACGGCCTCGGGTGGCGTGCTGGTCGCGGCGAGGCGTCGTGGCGAAGGCCTGCGCTTCGAGGTGTGGGATACCGGGCCCGGCATCGAACCCTCCGAGCGAGAGCGGATCTTCGAGGAGTTCGAACGCCTGGGAACGGCGGAAGTGGATCCGGACGGTGCCGAAGGGCTGGGGCTGGGCCTTTCGATCTGTCGGCGGATCAGCGACATGATCGATGCACCGCTGGAGCTTCAGTCCAGGGTCGGGCGTGGCAGCATGTTCGCGGTCACGCTGCCGCTGGCCGAAGGTTGTGCCGGATTCGAGGGGCAGGACCCGGCGATCATCTTGCGCAAGCCGACGCGGGCTTCCGGCGACTTCGGCGGATTGCGCGTGTTGTGTATCGACGACGACCGGGAGATCCTCGACGGCATGCGCATGCTGCTCGGGCGTTGGGGTTGCCAGGTGGAGATCGCAGCCGCCCGGGACGAAGCCCTGGCGCGCGTCGATTTTGCTCCCGATCTGATCATCGCCGACTACCATCTCGGCGCCGGGGACGACGGTCTGTCGGTGAGCCGCGCGGTGCTCGGCGTCATGGGGAGCGACGTGCCGGTCGTCGTGCTGACCGCCGATCGCAGCGACAGTTTGAGCGCGCGAATCCGGTCGCTCGGCTATTCGCAGTTGCTCAAGCCGGTCAAGCCCGCGGCGCTGCGTGCGCTGATGCGGCACCTGGCAGCGAGCCGGTAGCCGGGCTGCCGGGTCCATCGGCTTCCGGATGCTTCGGTGAAGCCGGGGTCGTGCCGATGTGCCGTGGTTCGGAGAAAGGCGCTCGAGCGAAGGGGGTTCGCGCCACGCAGTCTCCGGAGCACGGAGTGCATCCTGAGCAATTGGCAGCCGCAGTCCCGACTCCGTGGCAGATCGGCATTCTGTCGCTTTCGGCGCTTCCAGAAAGCGCCCCACCGTACCGTTTGCTTGAAAAGAGCGCTTTTGGGTACTTTTCAGGCGATTGTCATGACCATCGTCATGACCATCTTGAAAAGTACCTCGCCAGAAAGCGGGCGCAGCCCGCGTGGCGAAATCGCCGTTGAATCTCGATTTCGCCTTTGACTTTGACGTTTCAAGGGAACCCGACAACCGCCCATCCGGCGTGGCGAGACGCCGTTGAATTCGACCCTGGAAGTTCGACTTCGACCTGTCGGGTGCGCAATCCAGCGGCCCCAGCCTGCCCGTCCGGCGCGACCGATGTGATCCTCGGCAGATGGGACAAGCCGGGACCTTTCCGTTCCGATCCAGTACCATACCGGGTTACCTTCGACCAAGCAGCCGTTCAGCGGCAACCGTTCGCCCATGTGGTGCCCGTTCTGCAATCACACCGATACCCGGGTCGTCGATTCGCGACTGACTTCGGACGGCTATCAGATCCGACGTCGCCGCGAATGCGCCGATTGCGGCGCGCGTTTCAATACGTTTGAAGCGCCGGCGCTGCGCGCGCCCAACGTGATCAAGTCCAACGGTTCACGCGAGGCGTTCAGCGAGGACAAGCTTCGGCGCGGGATGCTGCGGGCGCTGGAGAAGCGGCCGGTGGAAACCCAGCACGTCGAGCGAGCGATCCGGGACCTGCTGCGCAAGATCCGAACGCTGGAAGATCCGGAAATTCCCAGTCAGGACATCGGCGATTGGGTCGCCGCCGAGTTGGCCAAGCTCGACCAGGTCGCCTACGTACGGTTTGCCTCCGTGTATCGGCGTTTCGAAGATGTGCAGGCATTCCGCGAAGAAATCGAGCGACTGGAGCGCGAGCACCCCGGCAGTATCGATACGCGACAGATTTCGCTTCTCGGGCGGCAGGATGACTGAAGCCGATCCGGCCTTCGGAACCGTCGACCGGCGGATGATGGACGAGGCGCTGCGCCTGGCGGCCCGGGGCTTGTTCACGACCGACCCGAATCCCCGCGTCGGCTGCGTGATCGCCCACGGCGATCGAATCGTCGGCTCCGGCTGGCACGAGCGGGCCGGCGGTCCGCACGCCGAGATCGCGGCGCTGAAACAGGCCGGCCCGGAAGCGAGCGGCGCGACCGTCTACCTGACGCTGGAGCCGTGCAGCCATCATGGCCGGACGCCGCCTTGCGCGGATGCGTTGATCGCCGCCGGTGTTGCCGAAGTGGTCTGCGCGGCCGGAGACCCGGATCCGCGGGTCGACGGCGAAGGCCTCAGGCGGCTGCGAGCGGCCGGTGTCCGAACGCGCGTCGGGCTGTGCTCCGACGCGGCGCGTGCGCTGAATCCGGGTTTCCTGAGTCGATTCGAGCGCGGCCGGCCCTGGGTTCGGGCCAAGCTGGCGGCGTCGCTGGACGGGCGAACCGCCGGTCCCGACGGGCGTTCCCAGTGGATCACCGGCGAGGCCGCGCGCGCCGACGGGCATCGCTGGCGGGCACGCGCCGGTGCGATTCTCACCGGCATCGAAACGGTGTTGGCCGACGATCCGCGCCTGGATGTGCGTACCGACGAATGGCGCAAGACACCGCCGGTGGTGATCGTCGATAGCCGCGGTCGGCTGCCGGCATCGGCGCGGCTGCTGACCACCGGCGCAACACGACTGCACGCGGTCTGCAGCGGCGCTGCCGACTCGCCGGCCGGATGCGAGCGTATCGAGCTCGGAAGCGACCGATCGCGCGGCATCGACCTTGTGAGACTGCTCGAGGTACTGGCCGAGCGCGAGGTCAATGAACTGCATGTCGAGGCCGGGCCGCGACTTACCGGGGCTCTGCTGTCCGGCGGGCTGGTCGATGAGCTGCTGCTGTATCAGGCGCCGTGTCTGATCGGCGCGCACGGGTCGCCGCTGGTGCAGCTCGAAGGCGTGGAAAAACTCGACCAGCGCCTCCATTTCCGCTTGCTGGAGCGGCGCGATCTCGGCGCCGACTGGTGCCTGCGCCTGGCGCGGCACGATCCCGACAGCGAGTGATCGCTGAAATCGTGATCCCAACTCTTCAATCGTTCTGGACCGGACTTCACCCAAACCCATGTTTACCGGCATCGTAAGGGCCCTGGGCCGCATCACCGACGCTGCACCCGAGTCGGGTGGACGGCGTTTCCGCATCGAATCCGAGGCGCTGGGCGCATTCGGCCTGGGCGTCGGCGCCAGCGTCTCGGTCAGCGGCGTCTGTCTGACCGCGCTGGCGCCCGATGCTGCGGCGTTTCAGGCCGATGCCTCCCCAGAGACGCTATCACTGACCACGCTGGGCCGGCTCGACGTCGGCTCGGCCGTCAACCTGGAACCGGCGCTCAAGGCCGGCGACGCCCTCGGCGGCCACATGGTTTCGGGGCACGTCGACGGGATGGCCCGGCTGACGGATTCGGAGGCGGCCGGCGACAACCGCGTCCTGCGATTCGAAGCGCCGGCCACGCTGGCGCGGTATATTGCGCCGAAGGGATCGGTAACGCTGGACGGCGTCAGCCTGACGGTGAACCGTGTCGAGGGATCCGTCTTCGAGCTCAACCTGATCCCGCACACGCTGGAGGTCACGACGCTGGGGCGACTCGGTCCGGGAGACCCGGTCAACCTGGAGGTCGACCTGATCGCCCGCTACCTCGAACGCCTGCTGGACCAACGGCAACCGGGAGCCTGAGTAAGCCATGCAATTCGACGCGATCGAAACGATCCTCGACGACATTCGCCAGGGGCGCATGGTCGTCATGCTCGACGACGAGGATCGCGAAAACGAAGGGGACCTGATCATGGCCGCGAGCATGGTGCGTCCCGAAGACATCAATTTCATGGCGCGCTACGGCCGCGGCCTGATCTGCCTGTCGTTGACCCGTGAGCGCTGCCGGCAGCTCGGACTGCAGCTGATGGTGCGCGATACCGATCGGCACCATCGCACCAACTTCACCGTCTCCATCGAAGCCGCGGAGGGTGTGACCACCGGAATCTCGGCCTACGACCGTGCCCAGACCATCCGCACCGCGGTGCGCCCGGATGCGCGGCCTGAGCACCTGACGCAGCCCGGTCACGTGTTTCCGCTGATGGCCCAGCCCGGCGGCGTGCTGGCGCGTGCCGGACATACCGAAGCCAGCCTGGACCTGGCGCTGCTGGCGGGACTGGAGCCGGCCGGCGTACTGGTCGAGATCCTGAACGAAGACGGCACCATGGCGCGCCGGCCGGAGCTCGAGACTTTCGTCAGCGAACACGGTTTGAAGATGGGCAGCGTGGCCGACCTGATCCGCTATCGGCTGGGCACCGAGCAGAGCGTCGAATGCATCCACAGCCAGACGGTCGGCACGGCGCACGGGCCGTTCGAGCTTCGCGTGTTCCGCGACCGGATCAACCACAAGCTGCACTGGGCGCTGGTGCGCGGCGAGATCTCGCCCGATCGAGCGTTCCCGGTGCGAGTACACGTGCCCGAATTGCTCGGCGACGTCATCGGCGTGACCGAGCCGGCCTTCGGCATGCCGCTGGACGCGGCGCTGGCCGATATCGCCCGTCGCGGCAACGGACTCGCGCTGGTGCTCGGCTACGACGAAAGCGATGCCGATCGCCTGGCCGGCCTCGGCGGCACGGAGGACCCACAGGACGGATCGCAGGACCGCGCAGCTAGCGAATTGCGCAGCTACGGCATCGCGGCGCAGATCATCGCCGAGCTCGGAATCCGCCGGATGGAAGTGTTCGGTGCGCCGAAGCGCCTGCATGCGCTCGATGGTTTCGGGCTGGAAATCACCGGCTACGTTACGCCCGGCGACGACGTGCCGCGCAGCGGGTCGGCGACATGAACGAAATCGATCCACGCGCCGAAGGAGCGGGATGCCGCATCGGCATCGCCGTGGCGCGCTTCAATGCCGAGATCACGAGTCTGCTGCTGACCGGGTGTCGACGGGCGCTTGTCGAATGCGGTGTGGCCGATGACGACGTGACTGTCGTGCGCGTTCCCGGCGCCTGGGAACTGCCGCTGGCGTGTCGGAACATGGTCGGAACCGGGTCCTTCGATGCCGTGATCGCGCTCGGCGCAGTGATCCGAGGCGAGACCGCGCATTTCGAGTTCATCTCCAGCGAATGCGCGCATGGACTCCAGCAACTCGCTCTCGAAAGCCGAACGCCCGTCGCCTTCGGCGTGTTGACGCCCGAAGACGGGGAGCAGGCGCGCCGGCGCGCGGACCCGGAGCGCGCCGACAAGGGTCGCGAGGCGGCGCTGGCGGCACTGGAAATGATTGCGCTGCAGCGAACGCTGGCCGCGCCGGGGAAGATGAATGGGTAAGCGAGAGCGAGGGCAGAACCCCTTCGCGCCGCGCCGGCGCGCGCGGCGACGCGCGCTGCAGGCGCTGTACCAATGGCAGCTCAACGACGATTCGGCAACCCGGATCATCGACCAGTTCCTCGAGGAGCAGGACTTTGCCTCCGTCGACGCGGACTATTTCAAGCAGCTGGTGCGCCGGGTGATCTCCGAGGGCCCGGAACTGGACCGGCGACTCAAGCCGCACATCGAGCGAGTCGATGCCAGTCTCGATCCGATGGAGCGGGTCATACTTCGCATCGGCGCCCTGGAGCTGCTGCACCAGCCCGAGGTGCCGGTTCGGGTGGTGATCGACGAGGCCGTCGATCTGGCGCACCGCTTCGGCGCCGAGCAGGGCCATACGTTCGTCAACGGCGTGCTCGATCGGCTGGCCCGCGAAACCCGCCCGATCGAGTTCGCCAAGCCGTAGCACGTCGATCTCGTCGGCACCATGACGCTGTCGCCGGGCGCCTGATCGGCTAATCTCGCATGCGGACCTCTCTGCACGCGGACCTGCCATGACCGATCGCGAGACCGACGGTTGCGAAGCGCCGGGGCCGGACCCGGCCTCGGGCCGGTTCGGTTTGCTGTTCCTGATCCTGGGGCCGTTGGCCGCGCTGGTCGTCGTCACGATCGCGCTTCTGGTCTGGGAGCTTTCCGTGCCGGCCTCGGCCGTGGCCGCGGTCACGGCATGGTGCGCGGTCTGGTGGCTTGCCGAGCCGGTGCCGATCCCGGTGACCTCGCTGCTGCCGATGGCGCTGCTGCCGCTGGCCGGTGCGCTGACGCCTGGCCAGGTCGCCGAGAGCTACGGCAGCCCGCTGATCCTTCTGCTGATGGGCGGATTCATGCTGTCCGGAGCGCTGGCCCGCTCGGGTGCGCACCGGCGACTGGCGATGACGATGATCCGAACCTGCGCGGGACTGGGGCGGCGCGGGCTGGTGCTGGGATTCATGCTGGCCGCCGCGCTGCTGTCGATGTGGATTTCCAACACCGCGACGACGCTGATGCTGCTGCCGGTGGCGCTGGCCGTGCTCGAAGACCCCCGGGTACGGGCGCTGACGGTGCCGCTGTTGCTGGGCATTGCCTATGCCGCCAGCCTCGGCGGCACCGGCACGCCGATCGGGACGCCACCGAACCTGATCTACATGCAGGTGGCGGCCGACCAGTTCGACACGGCAACTTCGTTTCCGGTCTGGATGAGTTGGGGCATTCCGGTCGTGGCGCTGATGCTGCCGGTGATGTTCCTCTGGCTAACGCGCCGTGTCGAGGCCGGGCCGTTGCCCGAGCTCGAGGTTTCCGGTCGCTGGTCGCCGGCCGAGAAACGGGTCATGGGCATCTTCATCGTCACCGCGATGCTGTGGATGACACGCACGGCTCCCGGTGGCGGCTGGCAGGAATGGCTGGGCCTGCCGTACGCGAACGACGCGGCGGTTGCGATGCTGACGGTCGTGCTGCTGTGCGCCGTCCCGGACGGTCGCGGCCGGCGCCTGCTGGACTGGGAAACCGCCGGTGCCATTCCGTGGGGCGTGCTGCTGCTGTTTTCCGGCGGGATCACGATCGCCCGCGGCTTCGTCGAGACCGGGTTGAGCGACAGCGTCGCATCGCAGCTGACGGTGATCGCAGACCTGCCGGTGTGGTTGATGGTGTTGTGCATCTGCCTGGGCGTGACGTTCCTGACCGAGATGACCAGCAACACGGCGACGACATCGCTGCTGATGCCGGTGCTTGCAGCCACTGCGGTGGCCGCGGACGTGCCGCCGGAGCTGCTGATGGTGCCCGCCGCGATCAGCGCGAGCTGCGCTTTCATGCTGCCGGTGGCTACCGCACCGAATGCGGTGATCTACGGCTCGGGCAAGGTTTCGATTCGACAGATGGCGCGCGAAGGCCTGGCGCTCAATCTGTTCGGTGCGTTGATCGTGACGCTGGTGGTGACGCTGCGCTTCTAGGAATCAGCGCTGCGCAATTCATCAGTCGCCGGTCCCGAAGCGATTCTCCAGCGCCGCAACACGTTCCTCGAGCTCGGCCACTCGCCGCTCCAGTTCGCTGCGGTCTTCTTCGCTGGGCTCGGCCGCGGCGCGGGGCGGGGCCGGCGTCGTATCGACCGCGCCGCACAGCCTGTGCATCCAGCGTTCCTCGCGTTGCCCCGGAGCCCGCGGCAGCCGCACGACCAGGGGCGCTTCCTGCTTGGTCAGTCGATCCAGGTTCCACTCGACATCGTCGAGATCGTCGAAGCGGTGCATCCGCTCGGACCGGGTGAACAGTTCGGCAAGCGTCTGCGGCCCGCGCAGCAAGAGCAGCCCGATCAGCACGCGCTGCGCGGCGGTGAGCTTCAGTTTCCCGTCGACGCGATGGAAATAGCGCGCGGCGCGGGCGCCGTACTCGGAATCGGCCAGCCCGCGTTGTTCCAGCGAACGCAGGCTCTGTCCGACCTTGCCGGGGTCCAGCTTCATGACCGGGTTGCGGCTGGTCTTCTGGTTGCATGCGGTGACGGTCGCGTTCTGCGTCAGCGGATAGTTTTCCGGCGTCGCGCTCTCCTTTTCGATCAGGCTGCCGAGCACGCGGGCTTCGGCGGCCGACAGCGGCGGGTTCAACGGCAGGTCGGATTCGGCGAGTTCTTCGTTCATGGCAGGGTGTTTTCCTCGGTTCATGGGTCGACGGCCGATCGGAACAACGCGCGTTCCGGTGCCCGCCGTGTGTCCGGCACCCGGGCGAGCGCGCGGCTTTCCGGTTCGGCACAATGAGCGGATTCTACGCTGCAGACGTGTGCCGGCGTCGCAGGGAACGGCACGCGACGGTCGCTTCGCCGATCCGGCTCACGGATTGAACGGGCGCGGATTCCAGCCCAGTTGCCGACGCGCCTCGCTGTCGTCGACGATTCGGTCCGCCCGCTGGTGCTCGAGCCGCGCGGGCTCGAATTCCGGGGACCGCCCGATCCAGTGCATGAAGCGCAGCAGTGCCGACAGCAGCCACGCCGGGGATCGGACCAGACGGAGCTCGCGACCCTGCGCCGAGGCAACGCGGCGGACGAAATCGGGATAGGAAAGCCGCTCGCCGCCGCCGAGTTCGAACGTGCCGTCGACCGGACTGCCGGCCAGTCGGACCACCAGCGCCGCGAGATCTTCGGCGTGTACCGGTTGACGCAGCCCGGCGCCTGCGACCGGGAACCAGCGGTGGCGCTCGATCGATGCCCGCAGCGCGGCCAGCGATGTTCGCGCCGTCGATCCGTAGATCAGCGTCGGTCGCAGCAGCGTCAGCGTGATGTCGCGACGGACGCACAGGTCCCGGAGTTGTTCCTCGTGGCGGGACAAGGCATCGACGCTGCGGCGTTCGTCGGCATCCAGGCCGTGGCGGCCGAGCAGCACGTCGGCCGAACTCAGCGCGACGATTCGCCGCAGCGAGGGCATCGCGCGCGCCTGACGCAGAGCGCAGCTCAGCGCGTCCGCGCAGACCATGACCGATGCCTGGACGCGCGCATGCTCGCGCGACAGGTCGTACTGCAGCCAGGTCAGGTCGGGCCGGCTGAAATCGGGAACGCGGGCGGAAACCGCCATTACCGGGGCGCCGCCCTCGAGCAGTGCGATCAGCGTTTCCCGCCCGGCGGCGCCGTCGGCACCGAGCAACAAGACCGGCGCCGGCCGCGGTCCACTAGCGTGCATAATCGTCGAGGTTCCTCCAGGATTCCCGGCGTTGTGCGCCGGATCGCGCCCGATGTTGCTCAACGCCAGAATACTCCACGCGCCGATGACCGGGGTCGGCCGCTATCTCAGCGAGATCCTGGCGGCCTGGCCGGATGAGCCGCCGCGCTCGCTGGCGCCGGCACCGTGGGCCGGTCACGGCCCCGCGGGTCACGCCTGGGAGCAGCTGGTATTGCCGCTGCGCGTCGGCGGCGAGTTACTGTGGTCGCCGGTTCATTCGGGGCCGCTGGCCGTGGCCAATCAGGTCGTCACGGTGCACGATGTCGTGCCGCTGGACCACCCGGAATGGTTGAGCCGTGACTTTGCGCGCTGGTATCGGTTCATGCTGCCGCGCCTGGTGCGACGCGCGCGCCACGTGATTGCCATTTCGGAGTTCACGCGCGATCGGCTGATCGCAACGACCGATGTCGCCGAACAATCGGTCAGCGTGATCGCCCACGGCGTCGGCGAGCGATTCCGGCCGCCGCCGGCCGCGGCGCGTTCGGCATTACGCCACCGCCTGGGATTGGGAGACCGCCGCTATCTGTTGTCGGTCAGCACGCTGGAGCCGCGCAAGAATCTTGCCGGACTGCTTCGCGCCTGGCGCCTGGCGCTGCCGGCCTTGCCCGAAGATCTGGAGCTGGTGATCGCCGGCGACCCGGGCCGCCGCTCGGTATTCACGCAGGCCCCGATCGGCGAACTCCCGCCGCGCGTTCGCCTGGTTGGTCGAGTCGACGACGGGATGTTGCCGGCGCTGTACGCGGAAGCCGAATGGTTCGTCTACCTGTCGCGCTACGAGGGATTCGGCATGCCGCCGCTGGAGTCGTTTGCATGCGGCACCCCGGCGATCGTCAGCGATATTCCGGCCTTGCGCGAAACCGCCGGCGACGCGGCCTTGCCGGTGCCGCTGGACGATGACCGCGCGGTGGCCGATGCCCTGTGCGGGGCGGTTTCGGATGCCGGACTGCAACGCGCCTTGGCCGAGCGCGGGCTTGAGCGGGCGGCTGGTCATGACTGGCGGGATGTTGCGCGACGGACCCTCGCGGTGCTGCAGCGCTTCGGCTAGCGTCCCCGCCGCGTTCGCTCCCGAAGCGCTGCGGACAGCCCGGAACGGGCCCCGCGCCAGACCGCCCGGGCAGCAACGAAGTCGCCGCGCAGCGCGCGTCGCGCGATGCGCGCCGAAACCCCCAGAACGATCGCCGGCCAGCCGCCCCAGGGGCCGTGCTTGCGGAAGAACCGCACCGCCGATGCGTTCATCAGTTCGTCCTTGTTCGAATGCGTCGTGGCCGAAAGGCGATGGCGGATCACCGCCTCTGGGGCGACCGTCAACCGCCAGCCTCGTTCGCGCAGGCGCAGGCACAGGTCCACGTCCTCCCAGTAGACGAAGAAGCGCGGGTCGAACAGCCCGGTCGAGTTCAGCGCCCGGGACCGGAGCAGCAGCGACGCGCCGGTGAGGTAATCGAGCTCGGCGTCATCTCCCGGCGACCGGAGATGCACGCTGTTGCCGCGCCACCAGCCGATGCGCCCGCCGCCCCAGCTCTGCAGCGCATGCGGCGGCTCCATATCGACGATTCGTGCACCCAGCGCACCGGCGTCCGGGTTGCGCGCGGCGTGTTCGAGCAGCTTTTCGAGCGCGTCGCTGGCGACCTGGGCGTCGTTGTTGAGCAGCCAGATCCACTCCCAGCCTTCGCTGAGCAGTGACTCAAGGGTCGGATCGAGACCGGCGCCGAACCCGAGATTGACGGCATTGACCGAAACGTCGAGGTCCGGAAACGCGGCGCGGATCCGCTCGACGGAATCATCGCTCGACGCATTGTCGACCAGGCGGATGGTCCCGGGCGCGTCGCGCAGCGCTGCCAGCGATCGCAGGCAGTCGAGCGTGTCTGCCGCACCGTTGTGGTTCAGCACCACGACGGCGACCTGCTCGGGCGCGACGGCGCTCGACGCAGCGCTCATCGAAGATCTCCGGGGGAACTCAGGCAGGCCGTCAGGGCCGACTGCACCGCTGCGGGCAACGGACGGGTTGCCGCCCGCGCCAGTTCGTGGACGTGTTCGGGCCGCGTGGTTCCGAACACCGCGCTGGAAATCCCGGGCCGGGCGAGCACCCAGGCCAGCGCCAGCTGCGCCGGCGTCCATCCATCCGCCTTCAGCGCCCGGCGGATCCGCCGCATCCGCGGCGCCGTCTGCGCAGGCGCGCGCAGCCGTGCAGCGAGCGCTCGGGCGAGGTACCAGACGCCGCTCGGTCGCATCAGCCAACGATGCCACGGCGGCGCGAAGCGCATCCGTGCCAGCGGTTCGGCCGCGAGCACACCGAGTCCGGCGTCGCCGGCGCGCGCGGCGAGCGTCGCGCCTTCCGGCCGCAGCACCGAAACGAACGGCATCAGGACGTCGAACTCGGGCCGTCCGGGGAGTTGCTCCAGCACAGCGGCCTCGGCGTTGATGCCGAGCAGCGCCAGCTTGCCGTCGCGCCGCAGTCGCTGCAGCGACGAGATGAGATCGTCGTCGAGATCCTCGGGCCGCGGCCCGTGCAACTGCAGCAGTGCGATCCGCTCCAGGCCGAGCCTGCGCAGGCTGTCCTCGACCTGAACCGCGACCGCGCGGGCACCGAAGTCGCGAACGATGCGGCCGCTCGATGCGGTTCGAGTCCCGGCCTTGGTGGCGACGAACAGCCGATCGGCGGACTGGCCGCCAGCCGACGCCAGCATCCGGCCCAGCCTCTCCTCGGCGGCGCCGGCGGCATACGACGCGCCGGTATCGAAAACCGTGATGCCGCATTCCAGCGCGGCGTCGAACACGCTGCGGGCACGCTGTTCGGAGAAAGTCGGGCGGGCCCAGAAGCTCGCGCAGCCCAGTCCGATTCGCGATACGTTCCAGCCTGTGCGGCCCAGCGGCCCGAGCGGCACCGGACTCACCGACGACTCCGCAGGGACGCGGCCCACAGCCAGGGGGTGCGCAGCAGCGCATGACCGGTCAGCGCCGCCCGCCAGAGCGGCCGTTGCCAGCCAGGAAGGTCTGCCGCGCAGTGGCGCTTGAGGTAGACCCAGAGCCCGCGGTGCTTGGCCCACAGTACGCGAACCGGGCGGCTGGCCGAGGAGCGACCGCCGGCGTGCACGATCTCGACCTCCGGGGTCCAGCGCAGCGTCCAGCCCGCGGCGGCCAGCCGGGCGAACAGGTCCAGATCTTCGAAGTGGAGCGGGTAGGCCGGGTCCATGCCGCCCACCCGCTCGAACGCCATCCGTCGCACCAGCATGCAGGCACCGGAGAGTGCTTCGACCTCGACCGGAGCGTCGGGCGGCGGCGTGCCGGTCAGGTCGATTCCGTCGCGGCCCCGGCCCAGCAATTCTTCGATAACGCGTCCCGGGGTCGGCAGGCGCCGGCGACTGCCGCGCTGCTCGCGTCCTTCGGTGTCCAGCACCTTGCCCGAGACCAGTGCCGCACGCGGATGCCGGTCCAGTTCCTCGACCAGTCGCGCCAGCGCATCCGGACGGATCAGGCAATCCGGGTTCAGCAGCAGCAGGAATTCGGCGCTGGCGCCGGCAGCGGCGCGGTTGACGCCGGCGGCAAAGCCGGGATTGCGGCCGCTGCGATCGATCGAGATGCGGTCCTCGTCGAGCCCCTCGAGGCTGGTGTCGGTGGACCCGTTGTCGACTACCCGGATCGCGGGAGCGTCTGCGCCATCGGGCCGCACGGTCGCGATCGCCCGGGCCAGCCAGGGCCCGGCGTTGTAGTTGACGATCAGTACCTCGACGCGATCCAGTGGATCGGGCGCGGGATTCACTTGCGTGTGCCGGGCCATAGCTGCAGCAAACGCTGCCGAAACCCGCCGGGCGGCGCCGATTCGGCGCGCTCCAGGAGCGCCTTCAGGCGGTCGATTTCGGCATCGCGCTCGGCCAGCAGTTCGCCCGCCTGGATGATGCGGGCGACTTCCTGGTTGTAGTGTGCGTAGACACTCTCTGCACGGTCGTCGAACAGCGAAAGCGGCGGCGCCTCGGGCAGCATTGCGCCGGTCGCCGCGGCAACGGCAACGAAGTACAGCGGCGCCTGCATCGGCTCGCGCGCGGTGACCACCGTTCCGTCTTCCTCGGCGCCGAGATGCTCGCTTGCGCCGCCGGCATCGTCGAGGCGCCACAGCGTGGAGTGGAACATCAGCTTCTGGCCGTAGAGCCGGAAATTGGGGAAATGACGCCCCAGCAGGTCCTCGAGTTCATTGCGATACAACTCGCGCACGTGGAATTCGTTGCGGTAGCCGGTGTCGTCGGAATAGGTCTTCCGGTCCGGAGACGACAGCAGCAGAACGCCGTCGGGCCGAAGCACGCGCCGGAACCCCGCGAGCAGCTGCTCGTGCTGTTCCAGGTGCTCCAGCGTTTCGAACGAAACCACGACATCGAAGCGCTGTTCCTCGAAGGGAAGATCCAGCGCGTTGGCCTCGACGAAATCGAGGCCCGGACGGGCATAGCGTCGATGGGCGTGCACGATGCTCTGCGCGTCGAGATCGACACCAACCACCGAGCGCGCCGTACCCGAGAGCAGTAGCGATCCATAGCCTTCGCCGCAGGCGCAGTCGAGCACGTCCAGTCCCTCGACCAAGCCTCTCGCCCAGGCGTAGCGGTGCCAGTGTTCGTAGAACATCTCGCGCACGCATTCCGGCGTGAATCTCTCGCCGGTGAATTCGAGTGCGTCGCCTTGTGCTGCGCGGCCCATCGCTACAGCCGGAATTCCTTGCCCAGGTAGACGTTGCGGACCTCTTCGTCGGCCAGCACCGCATCGGGCGGACCCTGGGTCAGTACACGACCCTCGGAGATGATGTAGGCGCGGTCGCAGATGCCCAGCGTTTCGCGCACGTTGTGGTCGGTGATCAGGATGCCGATCTCGCGATCCCGGAGGTGACTGACGATGTTCTGGATTTCGCCGACCGAGATCGGATCGACGCCGGCGAACGGTTCGTCGAGCAGGATGAACCGCGGATCGGCGGCCAGGGCCCGGGCGATCTCGACGCGCCGCCGCTCGCCGCCGGACAGGCTGGCGCCCATCTGGTCGGCCAGGTGGGCGATGTTGAACTCCTCCATCAACCGGTCGAGTTCGCCGTTTCGCTGTTCCCGGTCGAGATTCTTGCGCAGTTCCAGGATGGCCTCGATATTGTGGCGCACCGAAAGACGCCGGAAGATCGATGCCTCCTGGGGCAGGTACCCGAGCCCGCGACGCGCCCGGCGGTGCATGTTGGCGCGAGTCAGGTCATGGTCGTCGAGCGTGATCCGGCCGCCGTCGGCGGGCACCAGGCCGACGACCATGTAGAAGCAGGTGGTCTTGCCGGCGCCGTTGGGTCCGAGCAAGCCGACCACTTCGCCGCGGCGGACTTCCATCGACACGTCGTGGACCACGGCGCGGCCGCGGTAGCGCTTGACGAGGTGTTCGGCGCGCAGCATCAGCGAAGCGCCGGGGGATCTTCCGGCGCACTGTCGGAGCCGTCCGGTCCGGCGGCCGGGCTCTCGATCGGCTCCGTGGCTTCGGCTTCCGGCTCGGCATCGCTCGCGTCGGCGGGCGTCGCGCTGTCGGATTGACCCTCGACGGTCGCGTCAGCGGCGTCGGGGTCGTCGGGCAGCACCTCGGCCGCGCCTTCGCCGACCGCTTCCGGCTCGAGGATCACTCGAACCCGATTGCCCTCGCTGGTGGCGCGCCCGGCAAGGCTCTCGGTGTCGAGATCGTAGGTCAGTTCGTCGCCGGTGTACTCGCCGCGCTCGTGTTCCAGTCGCGCCGAACCGCTGAGCGTGACGACGTTCTCGGCGACATCGAAATGAATGCGCTGTGCCTGGCCCTGGACCAGCGTGCCGTCGTCGAGCCGGTCCAGCCAGGTGGTCGGGTTGCCCGACAGCTCGATTTCGGTGATCCTGCCGTCGGCCTGCCGCACGATGCCTTCGTCGGCATCGACGCGCATCGGCCCGCGCGTGATTGTTACGTTGCCGTCGAAGCGGTTGACGCCAGATCATCCACTCCGCGATCAACCGCTTCGACG